>JBDSDH010000079.1:0-9982 GCA_039920665.1 Ilumatobacteraceae bacterium | reverse complement strand
GAAAATGATCTGGCCTTGAAAGAGTTGGACGATGCCAACAATCACGAGGATTGCGGCGATGATCCACAAGATGGTGCTATTCACTGCTGTCTCCCGATGTTGTAGTGAAACCAAGCACTGCCCGCGGTATCCGTGCGGTAAACGCGTCGTTTCGACGAGACCACTGAAAATTGATCGCTGAAAGGCTCGACTTTCGGGGGTGGGTGTAGAAAAATTGTGGGAATCAGGGAAGTGCCGATCCGAACGCCGATTTGCTGCGATCGGGCGGCGTTCGTGTCGCATCGAGATTGGCCGGTTCGTGTTGCAACTGGGGTGGTGTGGGTGTTCGTCGGTGCCGTTCCCCACCACAGAACGGCCATTTCAGCCAACTGGGCCTCGGCTGCGACGACGGTCGGGGCGGTGCAGACCACGCGGAGTGCCCGACACAACTGTCTCCTGCGCCTCTCGCACGTATAGCGCAGCGACGCTCCGACGAGCGTGAAGCACACAGAGTTGACCTCGGCAAGCGGCCATCTCGGGCGGACCGAGTCGGGCAGCCCTACCGTCACGGATCGGGACCACGTCCCGTACATCGACCAGAGAGCACTCGATGTCACCAGTGGTCAGCCCTTCGCGTACAAAGAGATCACGTTCCCGGCGACACCATCGCCTACCGAAGCCCCACGATGACCAGGGAACTCATACGAGCTCTCGCATCGGGACGGACCCGCCAAGGACACCGAAGATCCGAGTGATGGTCGCGGGTTGATCGACCGCTTCGCGGTAGAACGCCTCCATGGTCGGGGACAGCGGCGCGAGTCGTGCCGTGCTGAGGGTGAGGGCGAAGCCGTTGGCGGTGTGGTCGTCCCGGTGCCGTTGATAGGCGGCCAATGATTTGTCGATCGGGATGCTGCCGGTGAGTCCTTGATCGATGGCCTCCGCTACGAGTTCGGCTGCCATGAAGGCGTCTGACATGCCCATGCCCGTGGAGGGGTCTTTGAAGTGGCCGGCATCGCCCACCAACGCCCATCCCGGTCCGGCCGATAGGCGGTATTGGTTGGGCAGGTGGCCAGTGCCCGTGAAGGGTTGTTCGCGCGTTCCCGACTCGACGGCATCACGCAGGCTGGGCACAAGGTCGAGGGCCGCGGCAAACGTGGTGGCCAGTTCGCGTCGGACCGAAGGAAACTCGGCGTGCGGCCACGCAACAAAGACGCAGGTCAGGTCATCGTTCGTAGGCCACACCAGGATCAAGCGACCTTTGCGGGCGTGGAACGACGCACCGAGATGGTTGATCCCGCTCCAGTAGGAGTAATGGACACCGGTGAGAGGTGCGTGCTCGCAATACGCATCGGCGCCGACTCGCTTGGCGATCGTCGAGCGGAGGCCATCGGCGCCGACGACCACCTTTGCGGGCAGCGCGATCTCCGTTCCGCCGCGCACGCGTCCGAAGACGCCGGTGACACGATCAGCGGACCACGAGACATCACTCACAGTAAAGTCCTCGATCAGTTCGACGCCAGACTCGACCGCTGCCTCGACGAGCAGTGCGTCCAACACGGTGCGCCGTGGGCAGAATGAGTCGGCGACCCCGTTCACGGCAGGCCCTATTCCCGACAGTTGCACCGGGCCGACGTCGAATTTGATCGATTTGATCGGTGCGCACCCTCGGGATCGGAGCCGGTCGAGCAATCCCCACGATTCGAGGCGTGCCGCGCCGCGCTGCCACAGGAAGTGGGTCGACATGGTATCGCTCGGGAAGGTTGCGCGGTCGACTAACACCACCCGGTGTCCCGCCCTCGCGAGCAGCATTGCAGTCGATGCTCCTGCGCAGCGTGCGCCGACGACGACGACGTCATGCATGGAGCGAACGCATTCCCTGGGCGTGGTCACAATTCACGATCGGCAGCACCTGGCCTCCTCGTTGACGGCCGGCACAAGTTGTCGGCCCAGACCTTGTTTAGCACGATCGTTCGTGCTAAACCAAGTTGCATGACGCGCAATCCGGGCATGGGAGCAGCAACGCGAGATACGATCCTTCGACTCGCCGCCGACCAGGCCTCGGTCGAAGGCCTCGGGGGGCTCAGCATCGGCCAACTCGCCACACAGCTCGGCATGAGCAAGAGTGGCTTGTTCGCGCACTTCGGCTCGAAGGAGCGCCTCCAGCTCGCAACCATCGAGGATGCCCGCAGGCGCTACGTCGAGGCGGTCCTGGTCCCGGCGCTGCGTGCACCGAGAGGGATTCGCCGCTTGGACGCGCTCTGCGACTCGTTCCTGTCATACGTAGAGCGGGCCGTGTTTCCGGGCGGTTGTTTCTTCGCGGCGGCCATGGCCGAGTTCGGCGGCAAGGAACCGGGTCCCGTCCGAGACAAGATTGCCGACTGCCAGCGTCAGTGGACCGCAACCCTCCAGCGAGCCGCCGACGCCGCTCGCGATTGCGCAGAGTTGATGGACGCGTGCGAGACCGAGCAGCTCGCGTTCGAACTCGAGGCAGCACTCCTCTCGGCGAACTGGTACGTCCGCCTCTACGACGACCCGAGCTACTTCGATCGCGCCCGCCACGCCGTCCGGTCACTACTCGAAGCCGGTTCAACGCCAACCGGGCGACAGGCACTTCCGTGACTCAGTGGACTCATCGTCGGCCCGACCCGCGCCCGCGCCCACGCGCCATGAAGACAGGATGATCATGACCAACGACACCGAAGCCGGTCAGCGAGGAGTCGACTGGACAGTGGTGGACCGCGGGTGGGGTCACGCAGTCGTCGACTTCGCCACCCTCAGCGAGCCGGCCAACGTCCGTGAGTACGTGTCGATGCACGAGCACTTGCGCATCGGACCGGGCGACCGGATACTCGACATCGCCTGCGGCTCGGGACTCGCGGTGGAGCTCGCGCATTTGCGTGGTGCGGTCTGCGCTGGGATCGACGCCTCGGAACGACTGATCGCCGTGGCCCGCGACCGCAATCCGGACGCAGACCTTCGCGTCGGCGACATGCACGCGTTGCCGTGGGGCGACGAGAATTTCGACATTGTGACGAGTTTCAGAGGGATCTGGGGCACGACCCCAGACGCGCTTGCGGAGGCCTTCCGTGTATTGAAACCTGGCGGCCATGTGGGTGTCACGGTGTGGGGTCACATCAAGGCGTCTCCCGGCGCGTGGGCGCTTGCACCGTTTCGGCTCGCAGCAGCCCCCAAGGTCGAGAACCAAGCGGCGATGGTGGCGCTCGGCCGACCGGGCGCGGGTGAAGCAATGCTCGCCCGATACGGCTTCGACGCCGTAACCCGGGTGACCGTACCGTTCGTGTGGGAGTTCACGGATCCACAGCTATACGCACGAGCGCTGGCGTCCACCGGTCCCGCCTTCGAGGCCATCGAGCACATCGGCGAGGGCGAGTTCCACCGCATCGCGATGGCCGCAGCACGGGAGCACCTCCGTCACGGACTGCCGCTTCGCGCGGAGATCGACGTTGTCGGCTACCTGGCGCGCAAGCCATCACAGCCCTTGATCACCCCCCACTTCCTTCGGGAAGCCCCAGTAACGCCTGAATCCGAATCGCTCTGCAGCGAAGACGTCAAGGACCTCGGGTTCGTGATGAACGTCACCAGACTCTGGAGCTGGCAGCCCACGACCGTGCAAGAGTTCTTTGACCTCATGAGCCGCGCGACCAAAGATCGCCTCAGCTTTCGCGAGCGGGGACTGATCGTCCTCGCGACAGCCTCCAGCATCGACGACTCATACTGCTCGATGGCCTGGGCGCACAAACTCACCCCAACGGTCGGCGCCGATGTCGCAGCAGCGGTCTTGCACGGCGACGACTCCGCACTCACCCCTACCGAACAGGCCATCACATCATGGATCCGACGGGTGTTGCGCAACGCCACCACGACCACCACAGAAGACATCGACGAACTGCGACACGCAGGGGTCGACGATGACAAGATCTTCGCGTTGACCTTCTACGCTGCGATGCGCATGGCTTTCTCGACCATCAACAACGCGCTCGGCGCCCATCCCGACAGCCAGTTCCGGGCCAACGCCGCCCCGCAGGTTCTCGCCGCCATCGACTACGGCCGCCCAACGGCCGCTCAACCGATCGAGTAGGCATCGACGAGGGCCTACCTCGAGCAGTTTCGCATCGGCGATGTCACGCCGGACGGCTGGTGATTGCGCCACCTGTAGAAGACGAACTCGGCACGTCGGTCAGCTCGTACACCCGTTGCACGGACAGCTCGGCCCGGTTGTCGTAGGCGAAGCGGAAGCCGGTCGCCGCATCGTATCCCGCCCGACATATGCCGCCGCCTCGGCGCAAGATCTCCGCGGCTGTCTGCAAATCGAGCCGCGCGAAGCCAGTTCCGCAACGTGTCCTCGCGAGGCCCGTGGCCGGCCCAACCTCTCGACGAACCGCCATCGTCGCTGATGAGGGGCGACGACCACGAACGTTCACATCCTGTGTCACTGTCAATCTCGATGGGGCGTGAGCGCAGCTTCGATTCGGTCCAATCGAGCGATCAGGTCGGACAAATCATTGGGGGACGAGGTGTCGGCCGACGAACGCCCAATCCGGTTGATCTCGGTTTGCTCTACCAGTCGATCGACGACTCTTTTCTCCACGGGATGCTTCTGCAACTCTTCGGCCTGAGCCTGTTGCTCGACTTCCACCCGAGCCGCTTGCCATGCCGACCAGTGTCCGGACACGAGAGCCCACAAAGACAACGCCGACACGTACACGACGCTGCTGAGTAGACCGAACGCAATCGACACCGGGATCATCATGATCCAGAAAATTGTCAACCATCCGTTGACCCGGCGCATGAACGTCGGGTCGCCTTGTACCGAAGCCCACAGCGACTTGATGCCCGACATGGGCAGGCTTTGCCCACCGAAGATAGGTATCAAACGCCGCTCCAGTCGGATCTGACCCCCGTGGAGTTGACATCGGGAGCAGACCCACGAGCGGGATCTGAATCAACCTGGGATCCGCGGATCTCTCCCTTCACAGCGAACTTCGCGACCGGACACCAACCGAGATCGGGACTGTCGGAACTTCGGTTTGACCAGACACGCCAGGATTGACGACGTCTCGGCTGGTTGGGATGTCGCCGACGTGTACGGCGTGATCGCCGATCTCGATCAGACGGAGTTGTTCTTGAAGGCGATCGCCGAGAGCGACGACGTAGCAACAGCCTTCATCGTGACCGATGAGGACAAGCTCTTCGAGATGCTCGTCGCAGCGCTGCCCGACCACGTCGAGCCGGTCCGGCTGTACGAGGCCTACCTGTGCAACTTCGAGATCGAGGCCGGGAGGGCGGCTCGATGAAGTTCACCCTCAAGCCGTACCAGGCCGACGCCGTCGACGACGTCCTGGGGCAACTCGGCAAGGCGCGCGATCTGTTCCACGCCGACGAACCTGTGACGTCATCGGTGTCGTTCGGCGACTACGGGGGCGGGCAAGACGGTGATGGCGGCGGCGGTGATCGAGGCGCTGTTCTGGGGCAGCGAGCGGTTCGACGTGAACCCGGATCCCGGAGCTGTGGTGATCTGGTTCTCGGACGACCCGAACCTGAATGAGCAAACGAAGGACAGGCTGCGCCAGGCCAGTGAGAAGTTCGGCTACGACCAACTCGTGACGATCCAGCATCCGTTCGCGCGTGCGAAGCTCGAGCCGCACAAGCTCTACTTCTTGAACACCGCAAAGCTGACGAAGACGTCGCTCCTCACGCGCGGGCACGACGACGGTGAGCAGCAGGTCATCGAGTCGACGTCTCGCGATGCCCGCCCGGACCTCCAGGGGCGGACGATCTGGGAGACGATCGCCAACACGATCAGCGACGGCGACTTGACCGTGTACATGATCCTCGACGAGGCCCACCGCGATTTCAACACCCGCACGTCTTCCGACAAGAAGACGATCGTGAGCCGGCTCGTGAACGGGCACGCCGGTTACCCGCCGATCCCGATCGTGTGGGGTATCTCGGCGACGATAGTTCGGTTCAAGGATGCGATGGCGGAAGCGGAGGTCGTCGCCAGCCGCCGCGCGCTGCCGCCGATTCAGGTCGACCCGGGTCGAGTGCAGGAATCCGGACTGGTCAATGACACGATCGTGCTCGACATTCCGGCCGAGACCGGCAACTTCGACACGGTGCTCGTGCGCCGTGCCGCTGAGAAGTTGCGCGACTCCAGCGCTCGTTGGCAGCGTTATGCGACCTCACAGAAATCGCCCGACGTGGTGAGGCCGCTGCTTGTGCTGCAGGCGCCGAACAGAGCCGGAGTTCGCTGACGCATACGACACTTCGCGTCGCCGGATCGACCAGATCGATCGTCTGGTGCGGGCGCTCGACGAACGACGAGACGCAGTCGGCATGTCGAAAGCCGAACTCGCTCGGCGCTCCGAGATCGCTCCCGAGGCAGTGAGGCGACTGTTCAGCGCCCATTCCCCGAACCCCACGATCGCCACACTGACAGCGATTGCGGACACTCTTGGTCTGGAGCTCGTGCCGCGTGATCGGCAGCCGGCCTGAGCACCTTCTCCGGCACGTGCGAT
Organism: Ilumatobacteraceae bacterium; assembly: GCA_039920665.1. GTDB lineage: Bacteria > Actinomycetota > Acidimicrobiia > Acidimicrobiales > Ilumatobacteraceae > WLMZ01. The sequence continues at coordinate 3,464 of JBDSDH010000079.1, read as the reverse complement.
GTGCCCAGAACTTGTGAGAGCGGCTCCCCGGCGCTTGCCGCGCTTCTTGCGCCGATCCTGCGCAGCAAAGGAGGTCATGAACCTTCGGCGAGCCACGCTGGGCGGTGTGGGTATATATACCTACACCGCCCGTCCTCGCGTTCGAATCGTGGAGTGCGGTTACTCCAGGTGCTGCGCCACGATTCTCGAGCAACTCCGCGGCGAGCTGTGAGTGAGCGTCAAGACCTTGGCGGGGTGGCGGTCGCCCGAATGATGATCTGGCGGACGAAGTCAGCGGCGTCGTTCACGTCGTCGAGCACCGGGGAATCGACGAGGTCAGACCGAGCTTCGGCGTAGAGCAACTCCCAGCCCTCGTGCACGACCAGATCCGGTGGCCATGCATGACGTCGACGGTAGGCAAATAGGCGGGGCCCAAGATCGGCGATGACCGCGTAGTCGAGATCTTCGACTGCTGCGAGGATCTGGATGTCGACGAGGTCGTGGGCACGCTCGTTCGGCCGGCCATCGGCCGTCGGACACGTACAGGCGTGGATCTTCTGCACGATCTGGTCCTCAGCGGTCATCACCCGCACGGACACGGGCTCGGGCAGCCCGACTTCGGCGAAGATGTCTGAGATGTCAGTCCCCAGGCGTTCGACGGGCTGGTCTCCGCTGCCGATCTCGGAGTGCCCGAGTTCGAACGTCACCGAGCAGTAGCTCTTGCCTCGATAACGGAGCGCGATCCGAAACGGGTCCATCACGTAGTCGTCCGGTACGGCCTCCGGGGTCGCCTTCCGTTCTGCCTTGAGGATGCCGGTGAAGTCGGCCCACCCGGCTTCCAGCCGATCGGCGAAGGCATCGACGAAGTCGTCGAGGGACATCCCGGAAGATCGCGCGAAGTCGAGGTCGTTGGTGAGCCGAGCCGCCAGCTCGTCGACCCGCTGACGAACGCCACCCCCGCCCTTGGCCGCGCCGGGCGGGACCATCTGAAGAGCGATCGTCGAGGCGACTGTGTAGTGCAGCCGGCCTGGAGCGACCGAACGACGCTCCGCCGCTGCGTCGATCCGCTTGCGCAGCTCCTTCTCGTTCGATGGCGCGTTCATGCTGCCGCTATCTCGGCGAGCAGCGGATCGACGTGCCGGCGTCGGATCAGTCCCTCGTCTGCAGCGCGTCGAGTTGCTTCGATGAGCCGATCGGACATCACGGCACCGATCGAGTCGCGAATGGCCCGGGTGACAGTCGCCGACGGCACACCGTCGTACTCGGTGAGTTCGCCGGGATCGACAGCAGCGTGAACGAGCTGAATGTGGGCAGGGAGCTGACGACGAACACGCCGTGTCGTGGCGACTTTGATCCGGGTGGGATTGACGAGTGCCAGTTGGTGGAAGGCGAGTACCGACTCTGCGTGCAGATGCGCCTGCTGGCCGACGCGGTAGACCGCCTCGGCGTATGGCGCTCGGTCGCCTCCGTCAATGCCGTCGACTCGGTAGAGCCCTCGAGCCACGTTGGTGAGGCCACCCCTGGCCGCGATCTTGCGGAGCTCCACGGCCGGAACCCCCACGACGTCAGCCATTTCCGTCGTGACGTAGCCCAGATGGTCAGCTGCGATTGCGTACAGCGCCGTGCGATAGCCGGAGCGATCAGCGGCTTCGATGATGCCGGCTCGGTCGATCACATCGCGAGCCACAGTCTCGGTGAGCTGGCGAATGGATTCTGTGTCGAGCGACCTCATTGCGGCAGCGACGATGTCGTCTCGTAAGGGCTTGAGCGCCGCCTCGATGTGCGGGGCCATGATGTCGTGCGCCATGTCGGCGAAGCGCTGGCGCATCTCGTCGGTGAACACCGCTTCGGCCAGTCCGCGCGCGTCGATTCCAGCCGCTACTGCGACGGCGGCAGTGGAAAGGTCGGCCCGAGTCACGTCAGGAGCGTACCACAGACGGTACTGTTCTGCCACCATATCTTGTGCCAGAATAGTCCCGCTTACGGTTCGGTATTGCCACCCACGGCTGGCGACCTACGGAGCGTCGCCGTAGGTGGCGCTCATGATCTGTTCGGCCGCGTCCTTCGCGAGCGACGGGACGACGTGGGAGTAGAGGTCCAATGTGATGCCGACTGTGGCGTGACCGAGGCGTTCGGAGACGACCTTGGGATGCACGCCGGCTTTGAGCGCAAGCGTGGCGTGGGTGTGGCGCAGGTCGTGAAGGCGAATCCGTGGCAGGTCGAGCCGATCGACGAGTTTGCGGAACTCATACGAGATCGTCTGCGGCTTCACGTAGCCACCGAGCTCGTCGGTGACGACCCAGTCATGATCGCTGTCCCAGGCCGGGCCGGCGGCGACTCGCTGCTCCCGCTGGCGCTTGCGGTGCTCGCGCAACGCGACCACGGTGCGCCGGTCGAGGTAGATGTTGCGTCGACTGAGCGCCGACTTGGGTGCACCCATCACCACTTCACGACCGGCCTCGGTGATCGTGTTGGCGACGGCGATCTGGGCGAGGTCGACGTCGACGTCGCGCCATCGCAAACCGAGCACCTCGCCGCGTCGCAGCCCGGTCGCCGCCAGCAACCGGAATGCGATCTCCAGCGCATGCCCGTCGATCACTGCGAGAAAGCCGCGTAGATCCGCTGATGACCAGGTCGCCAGCTCGGTCTTGCCCACCGACGGAGGTCGCACCGCTGCGGCGACGTTGCGCGCCACCAAGCCCATCCGCTCGGCGTCGCCGAGGGCTCGGCGCAGCACCTCGTGCGCCTTGTGCACCGTCGCCGCCGACAGTGGTCCGCCTGTTCGCGACCCTGACTCGAGCAGCTCGGTGTAGCAGCGCTGCACCTGCATCGGCGTCAGCGCCTGCATCCGGTACGGACCGAGATGCCGTTGCAACCGAACGATCGACTGCTGATAGCCGTGCGCCGTCGTCGCCGGCAATGACTGCTTGGCCGTGGCGAACCACTCGTCGAGGTACACCCCGAGCTTCATCGTCGACGTCGAGACGGCCGTGCCGCGCGTCGCGTCGCCGACCATCTCCGCGAGTGCCGCCTCGGCGGCGCGTTTGGTGGTGAAACCCTGACGCAGAACCTGGCGACGCTTACCCGAGTCGGCATGAAAGCCGGCGTCGACGCGGAACCCCCAACCACCGCCCTTTCGGAACAGCGACCCCCGAGCCATGGGGAGATCGAACCCGGATCTCTGTGCACCTTTTGTGTACCTGTGACCAATCAACTCCGAGTCAAGTCGGATCGAAACTCACATAACATCAGTTCAACCCAGTGCCCGGGGCGGGGTTCGAACCCGCATGACCCGAAGGTCAGGGGGGTTTAAGCTCCCCTGAAACCCCCTATTTCCCCTGGTAGAGACACTGCCCGGGGGCCTATCGGGGGCCAACGAAGACAGCCGGCGAGGCCGCCGACCTGACGAATAATGGGCGCAGAAAACTCTTCTGACGTCTCGGTGTTCGCTGTTGTCATGCCGCGTCTGGCTTGAGTTCGGCGCG
>JBDSDH010000078.1:0-20991 GCA_039920665.1 Ilumatobacteraceae bacterium | reverse complement strand
CGACGAGTACACCACGGTCGTCAACGACAACCTCTATACGAACGTGATGGCCCGGTTCAACATGCGCTACGCAGCGCGGGTCGTCGAGAGCCTGGCCGAGTGGGATCCGGAAGCCCACGAGAGCCTTGTCAGGCGAGTGGATCTCGGTCCGGACGAGGTGGGCCGTTGGACCGATGCGGCGGACTCCATGTTCCTGCCGTACGACGAGGAACTCGGCATCCATCCCCAGGACGACATCTTCCTCGAGCACGAGGTGTGGGACTTCGCCGGTACTCCACCAGAGAATTATCCGTTGCTGCTGCACTACCACCCGTTGGTGATCTACCGCTTCCAAGTACTCAAGCAGGCCGATGTCGTGCTCGCGATGTTCCTGCGCAGCGACCAGTTCACGCTCGAGCAGAAGCGCCGCAATTTCGACTACTACGACCCGATCACCACCGGTGACTCGTCGCTGTCGGCGTGCGTCCAAGCCGTCGCTGCCGCCCAGATCGGCTACGAAGTTGATGCCGTCGACTACTTCCGCCAAGCGTTGTTCGTCGATCTCGCTGACACCCACGGCAACACCGCCGACGGCGTGCACATCGCTTCTGCCGGCGGTGTGTGGGGCACGGTCGTGTTCGGGTTCGGCGGTCTCTACGACAGCGGTATCTCGCTCCAGTTCAACCCGCGACTCCCGAAGGAGTGGTCGGCGATGTCGTTCCGGATCCAGCGTCATGGCGTCCACATGCACGTTGAGCTCGACAACGACGGGTGCACGGTCACGGTGCTCGGCGACGGCACGGTGCCGATCGAGACCGCCGATGGTGTCGTCCAACTCGCAGCCGGTCGGGCATTGCGAATCGAGACGGTGGAACTTCCCGACTGATCGTTGCGATGATCAGTCGGGCAGGCCGGCCTGCTTCCAGAACGCCCGCGCTGCGCCCGAAATCAGCGCGATCGACGCATCCAACGGGAGCACGGTGGTATCGAGGACGAGATGGTAGAGCTTGGAATCGGATGGGTCACGATCGAACAGGCGGGTGACGAACCTGCCCCATGAACGGTCCGAATCTGTTTGGTGCTGCCGGGCAACGGCCTCGGTGACGCCTTCGATGGCTGCGCCTTGGCGCAGACAGCGATCGCTCGGGCCATGGAGCCGGACATTGAACGCCGTCGGGTGCGAGCCGAGGACGACGGCAGCGGCTCGACCGAGGATCACTCCTCCGGCATCGGATGCCACTCGCGACACGCTCGTCTGTACCTGCCGGCGCAGCTGGCCTCGCGGGTCGAGGTCGTCGACACCGAGCACGGGCAGACCAATCGTGCTGCTGAGACTGCTCAGACCGGAGACGATCCGCCCCGGTGGCGCCTGATCTCGCTCTTCGCGGGTCAGCCGCTCCATGATCGAATCGACGTTGCGGGTCTCGTCACCGTGGATCAATCGATCGAAGAAATCGAGTCCGAGCTCCTTCGCCACGCCCGGAGCGATGACGCTGCCGCCTGCGCCGTAGGTGGCCGAGACACTGAGCACCCTCACTCGTGACAGCTTTGACGCATCCGTTTCACTCATCGGTTCCACCCTCTCGACCGGCTTGTCGGTCCGGACCTTACAGCGCGACCACCGACACCAGAAAGGCCCGGTGGTCGCTGCCCGGGGCATCGACGTCGACGGCGTCGACGAGTTCGAGCCCTGGGCCGAGCAACGCGTGATCGAGGCGGATGAACGGCGGTACGAAACGGCGATCGGTCGGCCACGACGGTGCCAGACCGCGCCCGGCCAGTTCGTGTGCATCTCGCCACCCGCAGTCGAGCAGTCGGCGGAATAACGGATGCCATCGCGAGGCGTTGAGGTCGGCGACGATCACTGTCGGTGGACCCGGCGACGACGCGATCATGTCGATCATCTCGAACGACGATTTCCAGCGGCTGAGCCCACGAGCCATGGTCGGTGGATCCGGATGGGCGAGCACGACGCGAATCGGGCCGTCCTGCGTCTCGACCGTTGCCACGATCCCTGGTCGACTGTCGATTGGTCGAATCATCACGTCGTGCAGTGGGAATCGACTCCAGAGCACGATGCCCTCCGATCGCCGAGCGACGCGACCGACGCGGTGTGGGTACCGGTCGAATGCTCCGGCAGCAACGAGTGCTCGGCGGTGATGCTCGGTGATCTCGCTCATCGCGAGTACGTCGGCGTCTGTCCAGAGCAATGCTGCGGCCAGGTCGAGCGACCTGTCGATGTTGAGGTAGAGCATGTTGCAGTGCGCAATCGACAGGCTGGATCGTGGCGCTGGTTGCCCTGGCACGACGATCCTCGTTCGACGACGGGTCGCCGGCACGACGATCGCGCCGAGGACGCCGGACGTCGCCAGTCCAGCTGCCACGAGCGCGAGACGCCGGCGGCGGAACCCAATCGCAGCGACCGGCACGCCAGTGATTGCGAGCGCCGGCGTGAACGACTGCAGGATCGCGACCCAGCGGCTGCGATTCCACCCGGTGAGTTGCGTTGCTGTCACACCGACACCGACGGCTGCCGTCGCCCACAGGGCCAAGGACGCGACCGTCTGTGCCAGTGATCGTCCCACCCGTTCCATTGGGCCAGTCGATCACATTCCTCGGTCGACGGCATGACACCCGAGCACGGCCGGGGTGATGTGGACCCTGTGCACCCCGTGGATGCTGGCCTAGGGTTGACTCGTGACCGATCAACAAGCACTGACCAGCGGTTCGCTCGAGGCCAGCGGGCAGAAGCGGGTTCGAATCCGCCACTTCGCCCGGGCCAAGGAACAGGGCATCAAGATCACCGGCCTGACGAGCTACGACTTCTTGTCTGCCCAGATCTTCGACGCCGCCGGGATCGACTTTCTGCTCGTCGGCGACTCAGCCGGCAACACGGTGTTCGGCTACGACACCACACTGCCCGTGACCGTCGACGAACTGATCCCGCTGACTCGGGCCGTCGTCCGCGGTGCCAAGCGGGCCCTCGTCATCGCCGACATGCCCTTCGGCTCCTACGAGAACGGTCCGAAGGAAGCGCTGCACACGGCGATGCGGTTCATGAAGGAGACCGGTGCCCATGCCGTCAAGCTCGAAGGCGGCGTGCGCAGCGCCGAACAGATCAAGCGAATCGTCCGCTCCGGCATTCCGTTGATGGGTCACATCGGTTTCACGCCCCAGAGCGAGCACGGCCTCGGTGGGCATGTCATCCAGGGTCGCGGCGCAGGAGCTGCGCAACTGATCGAAGATGCTCACGCGGTCGAAGACGCCGGCGCATTCGCGGTCGTGCTCGAGATGGTGCCATCCGGTGTCGCTGCTCAGGTGACCAAAGCGTTGTCAATCCCGACGATCAGCGTCGGTGCCGGCCCGCACTGCGACGGACAACTGATGGTGTGGAGCGACTGGGCCGGTTTCACCACCGGCCGAATCCCCAAGTTCGTCAAGAAGTACGCCGACATCGCGTCGGTGCTCCACGAAGCAGCCGTCGCGTATCGAGAGGACGTCGACTCCGGCGTGTACCCCGCGCTCGAGCACGAATACGGCGAGTAGATCATCCGGATCCGCATCGCCGTGCGATCCGTCGCAAGAAAACATGCGGTTGTGACCTTCGACCGACCATGCGAGGATGACGGCTGCTGGTCATGTGACCAGTGGTCATCAGATCTTGGGGGTCGACGATGAGCAACACGCCGTACAGCACGCCAGCACCGAGCAATGGGCCCGTGACCGATTGGGCCACCGACTACGACGTACTCGACCCGGGTTACGTCCGCGACCCATATCCCGTCTGGGACGAATTACGCACGGGTTGCCCAGTCGCCCACAGCGACCGGTGGGGCGGATCATTCATGCCCACTCGATATGCCGACGTCTTCGCGGTTGCCCACGATGTCGAGCACTTCAGCTCTCGCGACGTCGGCGTGGTCGGCGGTGGCGGAGAGGTCGAGGGGATGCCCGAGATCGGTCTGCCGCCGATCGATTCCGATCCACCGGTCCATGGCTGGGCCCGACGGCTGATCCTGCCGTGGTTCTCCCACAATCGGGTCGAGAGCTACGAGCAGATGACCCGAGAACTCTGCAATGACCTGATCGACGAGATCATCGCCAACGGCCATGGCGATGCCGCGCAGGGATACGCGCAGCGGATTCCCGTGCGAGTCATCTCGTGGATGCTCGGCGTTCCGGCCGAGTTGTCCGACACGTTCACCGAATGGGTGCGTGACACGCTCGAGTTCGGACACGATCTGGAACGCAGCGTGCCGGCATGGAACGCGATCGCGACCTTCTTCTTCGCCGCGCTCGAAGAGCGCAAGGTCAATCCCGGCACGGACCTCGTCAGTGACCTGATCCGGGCCGAGGTCGACGGTGCCCCAGTTCCCGACATCCACATCCTCGGCACGCTGGCGCTGGCACTCGTCGCCGGTGTCGACACCACCTGGTCGGGCATCGGTTCGGCAATGTGGCACCTCGCGACCCACGATGCCGACCGCCAGCGGCTGGTCGACGAGCCGGAACTGATCCCCACTGCGATCGAAGAGTTGCTGCGCGCATACTCCCCCGTCACGATGGCTCGGGTCGCAGCGTCCGACACCGAAATCGCCGGATGCCCGGTCAAAGAGGGTGACAAGGTGCTGCTCAGTTTCGCCGCCGCCAACCGTGATCCGGCCGCCTTCGAGCGCGCCGACGAAGTGCTGATCGACCGTGCCCAGAACCGCCACATCGCGTTCGGTGTCGGCATCCACCGCTGTGCCGGCAGCAACCTGGCGCGGATGGAACTACGCGTCGCAGTCGAGACCTGGCTGCACCGGATCCCCGACTTCCGCCTCGCCGACGGGGCCGAGGTGACCTGGGCAGGCGGTCAGGTCCGCGGCCCGCGCAGCGTGCCCGTCTCGTTCACGATGGCGACGACGTCACCCCGTCCGACCCCGGTGCCGGCCGCGACCCCGGTGCCGGCCGTGTCGGCCGTGTCGGCGGTGTCGGCGGTGTCGGCATGAAGGTGCACGTCGATCCCGAACTGTGCCAAGGACACAACCGGTGTTACGCAATCGCACCCGAGCTGTTCCAGGTCGATGACTACGGCAACGCGACCGAGCGTGGTAACGGCGACGTTCCGGTCGAACTCGAGGACAAAGCTCGGCTCGCCGTCGCCAACTGCCCCGAGTACGCGATCTCGATCATCGAGTCGCCCGAATCGCCCGAATCCAGCTGAGTCGCACCGGATGCCAACCGCCACCTGGGACCGACTCGCTGCGACCCGACGCGACGCTGTCCTCAACGCTGCCGAGGCCGAATTCGCCGAGAACGGATTCTCGCGCGGCAGCCTGAACGTGATCGCGCGCAATGCCGGTGTTGCCAAAGGCAGCCTGTTCCAATACTTCGACGACAAGGTCGACCTGTTCGGTCATCTCGTCGATCGGGCTGCAACCCGGATCGGGTCTGCGATGGATCAATGTTCCGACACACTCGATTGGTCGTCGGGATTCTTCCCGGCATTCGCGACGTTGCTCGATGCGTGGATGGACTACTTCCAGGTGAATCCCCACGACCGAGCACTCACCGTGCGGGCCAGCCTCGAACTCGATCCGGTCACCCGCGAGGCAGTCACCAATGCAGTCGACCGTCGCCACATCGCGTCGTTGCGCCCGCGCCTCGAAGCCGCTCGCGATCAGGGTTGGTTACGAGCAGATGCGGATCTCGACGCGTTCTTGTCGTTTGCGCTGTTGATGATGCCGCACCTTGCGATGGAACCCGAACTGCGCACGGTCAGTCCCGTGTTCAGCACCGACGATGGCTCGAACGGTCGCACCGGAGCGCACCGCCTGATCGCTGCACTGGAGGTGGCGTTCGGCGGCTGATCGGTGCCGCTGTGGTCGGTCAATCGGCGCTGGTGAATGGACGTCAGGACAGCGGCAGACGCCGGTATGCCGACGGCCGCTCGGGCTGGTGGTACTTGTCCATTGGACCGTTGTCGATGAACAGCGCATGGGCATGGGCGAGCTTGGCGGGATCGAGGGTCACACCGAGGCCAGGACCGGTCGGCACGGGCACGGTGTTGTTTCGGGGCCGGAACGGTCCCTCAGCGATCACGTCGAACGGCTGCATCTGCAGCAGGCTCTGGTTCGGCTCGCGGATCCATCCGATCGCTGCGCACACCTGCAGGTAGCTGGCGGTTCCGACACCGGAGTCGCCGCTGTAACACCACAGGTCGATGCCCATCTCTTCGCATGCCGCCGCGAGGCGGGCAAAGCGTCCGATCCCACCCACAATCGATGGGCTCGTCACCAAGGCATCCGGCGCGCCGACGTTCACGGCGCGAACGAGGTCGATGTTGTGGGTGCTGATCGGAATGCTGCAGTGTTGACGCAGTCGGACCATTTCCTCGAACGTCGCCACCGGGTCCTCCCAGCCACGAACGCCGAGTTCTTCGAGTTCGGGCGCCATCCGAAGTGCCGTGGTGAGCGAATAGGCAGCGTTGGAGTCGACTCGAATCAGCACGTCATCGCCGAGCCGCTCACGGATCAGGCGCACCGACTTCATCCCCACCCGGTAGTCGTGGGTCGACAGCTTGCCCTCGAAGAACGTCGTGCCGTGTTCTTCGTGCATCCGAACGCAGTAGTCGGCGACCTCTTCGGCAGTCTTTTCACCGACCACGGTCGGTCCGTCGCCACGGAAGCTGAAGTAGTCGGTGAACGGGATCTCGGTCCGTATCGCGCCACCGAGCAGGGCATGAATCGGCTGGCTCCAAACCTTGCCCTTGATGTCCCACATCGCCGTTTCAACCGCACCGAACGCGGCGATGATGCCCGGATCGTTGATGCTCTGCACGCCCCTCCACCACGGCACGCACACCTCTTCGGCGCCGTTGATGTCGACGATGTTGCGACCGATCAGCATCGGAGCAAAGAGTTCGGTGATGATCCGCACTGCATCGGCGCCATTGCAGTCACCGATGCCGATGACGCCATCGACGGTCTCGACCTCGACGATGGTGCGGGTGAATCCGGGCAGCTCACCGAACGCCCACACATACGGCGCCTCGAGCGGGATGTTGACCGGGGTCGCTCGAATCGCTGCGATCTTCACGACGGCTGCCGTGTCATCTCGTCGGTGCCAACTGGCGACACGACGCTCGAATCGGCGACGGCTTGTGAGCCGTTGGCTGCATAGTCCTCGAGCAACGCCATCAGATCGCCCGGCACCTCGACGCCGTGCCTGGCAGCATCAGCGCGGCTCGCCAACCGGCGATCACCGGGAAGCCGCACACCCGCCTGCGCCGTCATCGCTGCGAGTTCGACCTCGATCCGCTCGATGAAGTGCGAGCCCATCGTTGCTGTCGGGTCGATCGCGAGGATGACCTGGCCGACGTCGGGCGGGCCGCCGGCATTGCCGCCAAACCCCGATGCCTCGAACGAGAAGCTCGACCCAGCCACTCCTCCGGCCATGATGTCGACGAGCAGAGCGAGGGCCGAACCCTTGTGGCCGGCGGCCGGTGCCATCGATCCGGACAGCGCAGCAGCGGCGTTCGTGGTCGGATTGCCGTCGGCGTCGAGCGCCCAGCCGAGGGGGATCTCCTCTCCAGCTTGGGCCGCAGCGTTGACCCGAACCCACGCCACTGCGGACGAGCTGAGATCGGCGACAACGGGTGGACGGCCCGCTCGGGGCGCAGCCCAGGCGATCGGGTTGGTACCGAAGAACGGCTGCGAGCCACCGGCTGGGGCCATCAAGGCTGACGAGTTGGCGAACATGATGGCGACCAGACCATCGTCGGCGAGGCGTTCGACGAACCAGCCGAGCACACCCGCCGAATACGAGTGCTTGACCGCAAGCACCGCGACGCCGCACGTACGGGTCGCGTCGACCAACGGCAGCCGACCGGTCTCGAAGGCCGGGTGAGCGAAACCGAATTTGGCATCGACGACGACGGTCGCGGCCCGAGGTTGCTCGACGGTGGGTACAGCATCACCCACCACCTTGGCGACCTTGAGATGATCGCAGTAGGTCGGGAGATACGACAGGCCAACGGTGCGAATGCCGTCCGCCTCGGCGTCGCGAATACTTCGTGCGGTCGGGCCGGCCTGCGACGACGTGGCTCCCGACGACGTGAGCATCCGGAGGCTCAGGTCTTCGACCTGATCGAGGGTGAGAATCACGCTGGACACCGAGTCACAGTACGACAGTCGCCGCACGAATATTTCGAGATCGGCGCCTGCTCGTCAGAAGACGCGTTGGGGCAGGTACGTCAGTCGGCGAGGAAAGCCAGTGGTGCCCTCGGGAGTTTCGACGAGCAGAGCTTCTTCCTCGGTGTCGAATCGTCGCGCTGTAGCGGCTCCGCCCCACGTGCCGTCCGGCGACAAAAATGCCGCAGGCAACACATCACTCTGGCGGACGATCCACTTGGTGTCGGTGTCGGTCATGACACGACTGTATGGGACAGAGTGCGCGAGCGGCTCAAACCAGCGATCACTGCAGGTCAGAGTGGTTTCAAAAGTCTGTGACACCCTTTTGTCATGCTGCTGGGATGGTGTTGATGTCGGCCCAGGAGATCGAGGGGAACCGCTTGCGCGGCGAACTTCGAATCGTGTGCGGGCACCTCAACGTGCTCCACGCCGAACTGGTCTCGATCACCCATCAAGCCCTCACCACCAACGCCTGGCACGGCGACGGGGTCCGCTCGATCGAACACTGGCTCGCCTGGCAAGCCGGCCTCTCAACCGCCACCGCCACCAAAATCGCCGCTATCGCCCGCCGCACCAACGAACTCCCCGAAACCACCCAACTGTTCACCAACGGACTGCTCTCACTCGACCAGACCGCCGCCGTCGCCCGCCACACACCCACCCACCACGACCACACCGCAGCCGTCATGGCCCATCGCTCGGATCGTTCGAGGGATTTCGGGACTACTCAGATCGAGGATGGACGTTGGCAAACGTCCTTGCCGACCGGCTCGGCCACCTCGGATTGCCGGTGCTCGGCGGCCTCTTCGCCGGTCACGATCTCAACGGACCCAACGGAGCCTCTGATCAGACGGCGCTGCCTCTCGGCTCGATTGCGACGCTCGACACGTGGGAGGGCTCGCTGACAATTGATCCAGTCGTCTGCTCATTGGCGACATGACAGTGACACCGATCGATCAACATCACTCAGCCGATCGGTTGACTCAGGTGGTGACGAGATGGACGATGTCTTGGACCATCAGCACGCTGAGCAAAGTGATCACACTCAACGCAACTGCGGAGAAGTGCCAGCGCCACTTGTGGTCGATCGCGAAGAAACGGCGGATCGTGAACACGTCACAGGTCATCGCGATCAGGCCGATCACGATCCCGAGGATCGGGCCGACGCCGGTCGCAAAGCCAACCGCCGGGACGACGAACGGAAACACGACATACGTGAGCGTGCACCGCGTCGCCGAGATCAGCATCGACTTCTGGAATGCGGCATAGGCGGCCTTGGAGGTCGCACCTTCGGGACGCTCGCGGATGCGGAGCACCGTGCGCACGACCATGTCGGCTTTGGAGCGCTTGATCACCCGAGCGGCACCGGTCTTGTGGGGGAACGGGCAGACACCCGGCTCGTCGACGACCTCGACCGGCGCATGCGCGACGGGGCAACCCACCGGCGACGAAACGGCTGCGGGGGTCACATCGTGAGCGACAGGGCATCCGCCGGCGGAAGGCACGGGCTCGATCACAGCGGTGGAACGCTGGGCCACTGATCCTTGATCCATGGCGGCCATGTTACGAAGCCGATCCGCAGAATCGCGCATCCCCGAGATGCTCATGTGGCCAGCCGCGGACGATCACTTCGGCCCACCCATCAGAACGGCAACCTTGTCCCGATGCTGAGGGCATCGGCCTTGGTCAGCAACGCGCTGCCGAGGGCGATGTCGCTCAGACTCAGCCCTCGGTGCCAGAACAGGATCGTCTCGTCGTCATGCTCTCGACCGGGCCGCTGACCGGCAACGATCTGACCGAGTTCGGCGTGGAGATTGTCCTCGGTGAGCCGATCGGAGTCGACGTGCGCTCGCAGCGCGCCGAACGGCAGGCCCTTGCGGCACTGGCCCCAGTCATCGACCACCATCTTGTCCATGATGTCGGTCAGCGTGATCTCGACTGCACTCATCGTGCCGTACGGCATCACCAGCGCTCCCGGTCGGATCCAGTCCGTGAGCAGCAACGGGGTCGGCTCCGCCAATCGCGAGGCCTCGACGACGATGTCGGCGTCACGAACACACGACTCCCAATCGTCGGTGACCACGATCGGTTTGGCGAGATCACGCTCGAGACGCGCGGCGAATGCATCACGACTCTCGGGCCGCCGAGAATGGACCCGAATCTCGTCGAAGTCGAAGAGATGATCGAGCAGCCGGACATTCCAGTAGGCGGTGCCGCGAGCACCGATGTGGCCGAGCACCTTCGATCCGGGACGAGCGAGGTGCTTCGCTCCGAGCGCAGACACCGCGCCCGTGCGCATGTCGGTGATGGATGTCGCGTTGAGGATTGCGAGCGGCATCCCCGTCGTCGGATCGAACAGGTCGAGCATGGCCATCTCCGATGGCAGTCCCCGCTGATAGTTGTCGACGAAGTCGCCGACCACCTTCACCCCAGCCAGCCCAAGCGGATGCACGACACCACGAAGAACATTGAAGTGACCGTGGGCCGAGGACTCTGGGATCAAGTGGACGCGCGGTTCGATGACGGTCCGACCCTCGCCCTGTGCCCTCAGACCTGACTCGACAGCATCGAGGATCTCGTCGTCTGTCAACGCGCAGCGGGCGACATCGTCTCCGCTCAGATAGATCAACGACAACGAACCCGGCACCTCTGTCACAGATGATCTCCAGTCGGGTCTGGCGAAAGACAGCACAGTCGCGCTAAGAACGTAGTCGTGATCGAACTGGACACGGCGGCAGATCTGACACTTGCCACCTACGATTCGATCGTCTACGACGGCGAGCTGGTCTCGGTGTCCGGTGCGGCTCTGCGGCGAGTCTCCGAGAGCCGCGCTGCGTTCCTTCGACACCTCGACACGGGAGTGATCTGCTACGGGGTCACCACCGGGTTGGGTGCTCAATCCGGACTCGACCTGACGGCCGAGCAGATGTGCGAGCTTCCCCGCCACACCCTGCTCGGACGGGCATCGGCCACCGGCCCGGCGCTGCCGCACGGCGTGGGGCGCGGTGCTCTGCTGGCCAAATTGGTCCAGTTCCTGGACGGCCGCTCCGCCGTCAGCGCCGACCTGTGCGACGTGCTCGCCGACCGACTCAACCGGGGCATCGATCCCGTAGTGCCCGGGCAGGGCCATGGTGCTGCCGGCGAGATCATCGGCCTGTCACACGTCTGTCAGACCCTTATCGGAGTCGGTCGAGTGTTCACTGCTGATGGCACCGCGATCTCGGCAGCAGGATGGCACGATCAACAAGGCATCGAGCCGTACGACCCGCAGCCGAAAGAGGGGTTGTCGCTGATCAGCGGCACTGGCCTCGGACCAGCATTCGCCTGGCACCTGACCCGACGGGTCGACCGACTGCTCAACCAATCGACCCTGGTGGCTGCGGCCAGCATCGAGGCGCTCGCCGCACCACTCGAGCCGTACTCGTCGCACGCGGCTTCGCTGAGCCCGGATCCGGTCGTCGCCGAGGTGTCGGCGACGCTGCGTGGGCATGTGGCCGGCAGCGCCATCACCCGTCACGACCGCCAGGCTCCGGTGTCATACCGGGTGACGCCGCAGGTCCATGCTGCGGCCCTCGGTGCAGCCGACCAGCTTCGAGGCGCATCGCTCGCCGAGTTGCGCGCCAATGGCGACAATCCGGCGTTCTTCACCGACCCGGAATCGCCCACGTTCGGGACGCTGATCCACGCTGGCAACTTCCACGGCGCGTTGCTCGTCGCCAGGGTCGAAGCACTGACCACCGCGCTGGTGCACGTCGGGATACTCGCCGAGAAGCGTCTGTATCGATTGCTCGACGACCGCGCCAGCGGTCTCACTCGCCAACTCTCACACCGACCCGGCCTCGACGCCGGGCTGATCACGGTCCACAAATCGGCGCTCGATCTCAGCACCAGCCTGCGACTGTTGGGGGTCCCCGTGTCGGTCACGGCGCCGGACAGTTCGTTCGGGCAGGAAGATCTCCAGACGATGGTGGTGCCGGCGTTACGACGGTTGGCTGACGCCATCGAACTCGTCGCCGCCTTGTCGGCTCACGAACTCACCGTTGCTGGAGTCGCGATCGATCAACGAGGCGAGCGACCCGGCGACGACATCGCCGAACTGCATCGGCGGCTCCGTCTGACTGTCGCTCCGGCAGACGGCGATCGACCACCCGGGCCCGACCTCGATGTGGTCATCGACTGGCTCCGGATCGGCGATTGAAGGGCCGCCGAGTCGGGTATCGGCGCGGCATGAACGATCCGACACCGACACCGACACCAACCGCGACACCGACACCGACACCGAGCGCGACCGCGACGTCGAGCCAGCGGATCCTGCTCGATTGCTTCGCACGGGTATCCGACGTGGTCCACGACACGCTCGAGGGCATCGACAGGGTCGACCTCGTTGCCCGGATCAGCCCGAATTCGAACAGCATCGCATGGCTGATCTGGCACCTGTCGCGCGTCCAGGACGATCACATCGCCACCCTGGCCGCGCGTGATCAGGTCTGGGTCACCGACGGCTGGGACCAGCGATTCGGATTGCCGTTCCCACCCGCTGCGATCGGGTACGGGCATTCCACCGACGAGGTCGCAGCGGTACGGTCGACCGTCTCCCAGCTGATCGGTTACTTCGAAAGCGTCCACCAGGCAACGGCTTCGTATGTTGCCACCATCACCGACGAGGCGCTCGAACACGTCATCGACCATTCCTACGACCCACCCGTGGCAGTCGAGGTTCGGATCGTGAGCGTGATCAGCGACTGCCTCCAACACGCCGGCCAGGCCGCGTTCAATCGCGGCCTGCTCGATCCGGCGTGGCACAACGGCGACGGCTGACGACCTTCGCAGTGCTCGCGAGCTTCGCAGTGGGCGCGAGGTGCGCGAGTGCGCGACTCGAACTGGAAGAATCGCGCCATGGAACCTGCAGACGTGGTCGATGAGTTCATTCGCCGAGTGGTCGGCGGCGATTGCGCAGGAGCGTGCGAACTCGTCACCGACGACATCGAGTACGACAACGTTCCCGTTGGCAAGAACATTGGGCCCGACGCGCTCACGTCGTTCCTGTCCGCGATGATGAGCGGCTTCGACGAGGTCGTCTTCGTCACGCATCGCCAGGTCAGCAACGCCACGACGGTCATCAACGAGCGGTCCGATCGGTTCCGGATCGGCGACCAGTGGCTGGAGTTGCCCGTCGCCGGCGTGTTCGAGGTCACTGCCGACGGGCGGATCTCGCTGTGGCGCGACTATTTCGACATGAGTACGTTCCAGCGGGAGTTGGCCCGAATCACGCCAAGCTGATCCGGCCCCGGACGGGCAGTACGATCTCGGACGTGGTGGACACACGACGCCTTTCCTCAACCGAGACAGCGACCGCATCCGAGCCGGGAACCGCAACCGGCACTGCAGTCGACGCCGACACCAGCATCGACGACGCTCGCGACCTCGAGGTCGCACTCAGCTTCGCCAAGATCGCGCGGGTGCTTGCTTCAGAGCACACCGAGGACGCCGTCTACGAACGCGTCGTCGACATGGCGCTCGACACGATTGACGGAGCCGATCACGCAGGGATCTTCGTGATGGAAGGCGGAGTCGTACGCGGCAAAGCGGTGTCGGACGAGTTCGTCAACGAGATCGATGCGATTCAACTCGCAGCGGCGGAGGGCCCCTGCCTCGACGCGATGCTCGATCCTCACGTCACGTACTGCTGCGCGTCAGACCTGTCGATCGCACTCGAGTGGCCGTCGTTCGGGCCACGAGCCTGCAACCTCGGGTTGCGCAGCGTCTTCAGCGTGCGTCTGTTCGCAGATCGTCCCGTCGCGCTCAACCTCTACGGTCGGTTGCCGGCCGCGTTCGGTGCGGTCGACCGCACCAAGGGCTTGATCCTGGCCAGTCATGCCGGCACGGCGTTGATGGTGGTCGAGTCACGGCTGGCCGAAATCAAACGCAGCCACGATCTGCAGAGCGGGTTGGAGATGCGCAGCGTGATCGGCCAGGCCCAGGGGATCATGATGGAGCGGGAGCGGATCACCGCCACACAAGCGTTCGACGTCTTGCGTCGAGCGTCGCAAGATCTCAACCTCAAATTGCGAGACATCGCCCAACGCTTGGTCGACACGGGCGAGGACCCGCTCATCACCGGACGCAGTGCCGACGTCGGGTCGGTCCCTGGCGTCGTCGGGGTACCCGGAGCACCGCATCTGGTGCACGTTCCCGGCAAATCCGCTCGGTCCGATTGAGCACCGCTTTCCACCGATAGGTTCTTCGTGCCTTCTACAGCGAGGGCTTTCTCCCAACAGCGCGCAGAAAGCCCTGGTTCCGTATGACCTTTTCGTGGGAGGACCCCGCTCCCGATGACTTCTCGGTTGCCGTCGACATCCGTCGTACCTGCGTCGACCACGTTGACTCCCCCCATCTGTTGGAAATCAGCATCATCGGCGAGCTCGATCTCGCGACCGGGCCGATGCTGATCAGCGCCGTGGCCGACGCAGAGACCGCCTCAACACCTGCAGCCCTGGTGCGATTCCGGCTGGATCAACTCGATTTCATCGATGCGGCTGGGCTCACTGCGCTGACCACGGTCGCCGCCGGGCGACCGGTCCAGATCGTCGGAGCGACATCTGCGGCCCGCCGGCTGTTCGCCATCACCGGCGTATCCAGCATCTTCGACATCGACTGATCGACCGATCGACCGATCGACTGATCGACACGTTGACTGATCGACACGTCGATCGAGGAGAGGGCAAGGAGCGGGCAAGGTCGTTCTCCGAGCATCTGCGCGACGCCTCGCTCCGAGCGTTTGTCGGTGCGGGGCGAGGGGTAACGGACTGGCGATATGGCGAACGACACCAATGTTGTGATCGAGCTCGCGCAAGCGATCGATGTCGTTCGCGCCCGCGGAGCGCTTCGCACGATGATGGTTGCCAGCCTCCAGATCCAGCCGGATGATCCGCTCGTGATCGACACCCTGTTGGCGACGAGCGAGTTGATGTCCAATGCGCTCGAGCACACCAGCGGTCACTGCACCGTGCGAGCCCATCTCTCCAGTTCGCGTCACGTCGTGCGAGTCGAAGTCACCGATACCGACCCGTTGACCGGTCTGCATCCACAGATGCCTGGCCCCGAACAGCACCACGGTCGCGGGCTGGCGATCGTTGAAGCCATCGCGAGTCGTTGGGGAACCGAGCGCAGTGCAGCGGGCAAGACAGTCTGGTTCGAGATCGAGCGACCGGCCAGCACCGCGCTTGATCGGTGAACCTTGCCGACCAAATGCCCTCGAGGTGCTTTGGCCGAGTTCGGGACGGGCACAGCGCCACCGCAGGTCCGTCCCGAAACTCGTCCCTCATTGTCCTTCCACCTCTGTGACGGGTGAAGCCGGATTGTGTTGTGGTTGTGTGGAGATCGGCGGCGGACCACGTGCCCGGGCGAGGCCTCCCTCCCTCGGCCCGCCGTGCTCCGTATCATCGACGCCATGGCAACCCGAGTGCTCGTCGTCGAAGACGACTCCGACCTGCGAACGATGTTGCGAATGGTGCTCCAGGACGAGGAATTCGAAGTCGTGGAGGCCGCCAACGGCGAGACCGGACTCGCACTCGCCGACGACACGATCGATCTGGTTCTGCTCGATCTGAAGCTGCCCGACATCAGCGGATTCGAGGTCTGCCGCCAACTGCGCGCTCGTGGCGACATGCCGATCGTGATGGTCACTGCGCAGATCGACAGCTACGACATGGTTGCTGGACTCTCGGCCGGCGCTGACGACTACGTCACCAAACCGTTCATCCCGAAAGTGCTCGTGGCCCGGATCCGGGCATTGCTGCGACGTGTGCAAGGCGGCGACGAAGCGGGCCGGCTGCGATGCGGCGGGCTCGAGATCGCTCCCCGCGAAGGTTTTGCGGCTCGTGACGGCGAGGTGATCCAGCTCACCAAGACCGAGTTCCGCTTGTTGTGCGACCTGGCCGAACATCGCAATCGCGTCATTTCGCGAGAACTGCTGCTGCAGCGAGTCTGGGGTTATGACTATCCGGGCGATGGCCGGTTGGTCGATTCGCACATCCGTCGCCTGCGCACCAAGGTCGAGATCGATGCGGCCAACCCGACCCTGATCCTCACGATCCGGGGCTTCGGTTACAAGTTCAACTGCTGATGAAGCACGACCGGCTGATGAAGCTCACCCGATGATACAGCTCACCCGCTGATGACACGCGAGCCGCGGCGCGAGAGCCCGCTTGCACTGCGGGCGAGGATCACGATCACGTTTGCGCTCGTCACGCTGTGCTCGACGCTGCTGGTTTCGGTGTCGACCTTTTACCTGGCCAGGCAATACCTGATCGAGCAACGCGAGCGCAGTTCGATCCGTCAGACGTTCCTCAACGCCAGGTTGGCGAGAGACCTCCTCGAATCCGGTGAACGTCAGCCACAGGAAGTGTTGGACGCCACGGTCGGCGAGGTCGGCACCCTCGCCCTGCTGCGTGTCGACGGCAAGTGGTACGCGTCCGGCGTCGCCGCCGATCCGAACGATCTCCCGGCCAGCATCATCGCTGCGCTCGATGAGGATGTCGCAGCCCATCAGCGTGTAGTGCGGGCCGGCCAGCCACGTCTGATCGTCGGCGTGCCACTTGCAAACACCGGCACCGACTACCTCGAGATCGTGCCGCTCGGCCAACTGCAGCGCACATTCCGAACGCTGGTGATCTCACTGCTGATCGGCTCAGCCGGCACCACGGTGGCCGGAATGTTCGTCGGGATGTACGTCAGCCGGAGGGTGTTGCGCCCGTTGACCAAGATGTCGGTGGTCGCAGCCGGGATCACGGCCGGCGACACCACCGCCCGGCTCGATGCTCAGGGAGACCGCGACCTCGTGTCGCTCGTCGATTCGTTCAACGAGATGGTCGATGCGCTGCAGGCCCGTATCGTCCGCGAGCAACGATTCGCGTCCGATGTCAGCCACGAGATGCGGACGCCACTGACGGTGTTGAAGGCTGCCGTGCAGATTGTCGAAGGGCGGGCACCGGATCTCCCACCAAGAGCGATGGAGGCCGTCGAGATGATGTCCAGGCAGGTGTCGTACTTCGAACGGCTCGTCCTCGATCTGCTCGAGATCTCGCGGCTCGATGCAGGCGTCGATCAACCAGAATTGGAACAGACCGACCTCGTCGAATTCGTCGACATGATCTCGGCAGCCGTTGGTGGACCCACCGTGACGAGCACCCCTGAAGGACCGTTGCGAATCGGGGTCGACCGTCGACGAGTCGAACGAATCGTGCGCAACCTGCTCGAGAACGCCGAACGATACGCCGGCGGAGCAACGGCGCTGATGGTCGGCGTCGACGGCCGATTCGCGACGATCACCGTCGACGACTCCGGCGGCGGCATTCCCGTTGACGAGCGCAGTCATCTGTTCGAGCGGTTCTGGCGTGGACGCGACGCACGACATCAAGAGAGCAAGGGCAGCGGACTCGGTCTCGCCCTCGTCGCCGATCACCTGCGCCTCCTCGGCGGCTCGATCGAAGTCGGTACGTCGGCATCGGATGGCGCCCGGTTCATCGTGCGGTTGCCGATCAAGGAGGGTTGGTGATGGCTCGGTTCACGACGCTGAGGTGGAACCGTCTGGCTGCAGGTGCGATCGCCACCGTCCTCGTCCTCAGCGGCTGTTCGGTCGGCAGCGAAGACACCGCAATTCGGGTCCCGCCCGACGAGATTCCGTTCCAACTCAACTCCGAAACGACCACCACCGTCAGGCCCACCGAAACAACCACAGTCGTGCGCGACGAGGTCGAGTTGTATCTCGTTCAAAACGACCGGTTGGCCGTGGTGGTTCGAGACGCCGTTGCATCCGATCCCCAAGGAGTTCTGTCCTTGCTGGCTGCAGGCCCGAACGACGTCGAGACCCAGCGAGGTCTGCGGACGGCATTGATCCCGGAGTTGGCTGTCGTCACAGGCGTCGTCGAGGAGTTGGTCACGATCGACCTGGCGGCCGGCTTCATCGAGTTGGCACCGCTCGAACAGCGGCTCGCGCTGGCCCAGATCACCTACTCGGTCACCCAACTGTCGCCGATCGACGATGTGCGGTTCCTGGTGGCCGGTCAAGAGGCGAGCGTGCCGCGCGGCGACGGCTCGAGCACCGATCAGCCGGTCACACCCGCCGACTACGCGGTCTTCGCTCCTGCCTGACCACGACGGCGGATGGGCTCAGTCATACAGATGGTGACCGTAGTGCGGCGAGTTCCGCTGCGAGATTTGCGCGCGCTCTCGACTCGCGTTCGATCAACATCGTCGACGTCGCAAAGATCCGCTCGCGGTCGAGAAAACTGCACAGCACATCAGCCCGACCGGCACGCCACCGCTCGTCACCGACGAAGGAGTATTCGGCTCGGACGTCGCCCACGTACGTGGCGTAGTCATCCGGCGTCGCACCGAGGATCGCGAGATCTGCGTCGAGCAGGACCGCTTCGGCAGCGTCGGTGACCTGGTGACCAGACGTGGGCTGGTGACCCGCCGTGGCCACGATCAGTCGCTCCACGGTGGCGATCCGTTCGTCGTCCCAGCCTGATCGACGCAGATGGGCGGAAGCGAGCGTTGCGCTGTCGGCTTCGTTCGTGTCCGAACGCGGGTCGTAGACGGCGTCGTGGAACAGCGCTGCGGCATCGACCGCAGCTCGATCCATGCCGCGAGCTTCGACACAGTCGCTGCTCAACCGGGCGATGAACCGCAGCACCCACATCACGTGTTCTGCGGTGTGATAGCGGCGGTGCGGCTCGGCGTGGCGGTCGAGCAGGTCGGAAACGATCGAGTCAGCGCCAGACCCGGCGCCCACCGTGCGCACGACCGCATCGCGAAGCTCGGTCGCTGCGCTGTCATCGCCTACGCTCGCGTCGACCACCACTTCGGCGTTCACGTTGGCAATCACCTCCACAAATTGAACGCTACCCGGGAACCAAACCTGGGTTCGGAGCGACCTCTCGGGCAGGACACCATGGATCGCGAAACCGCCCAACTCTTCTTCACCTTGCTCACGATCGGCGCACTCGTCTCCACGATTGCGATACTCATGACGCGCATCGCGGCCCGTACGTCGAACGCGGCGCGTGTGCTCGTCGACCAACTCGGGCCGGTGTCGAATGCGGTCGCAGCCACGCTCGCCGTCGTCTCGATGCTTGGCAGCCTGTATTTCTCAGAGGTCGCGGACTATCTACCGTGCACGCTCTGCTGGTATCAGCGGATTGCGATGTACTCGCTTGCACTGGTGCTCACCATCGCGGCATTCAGACGCGACCGCGGCATCCGCGTCTATGCGATCCCACTTGCATCGGTTGGCGCCGGCATCGCGTTGTATCACTGGTTACTCGAACGGTTCCCCGACATCGACGCCGGGGTCTGCTCGGTCACGGTTCCGTGCGAGTTCGTCTGGTTCGAGCGGGTCGGCTTCATCACCCTGCCGTTCATGGCCCTGACCGGTTTCGTTGCGATCATCGCCTGGCTCACCCTCCCCTCATTTCCGCTCGGACAGGAGCAATCATGAAACGTTTGAACACCGGCTGGATCATCGGCATCGGACTTGTCGTCGCTATCGCGCTCGCGGCCGTCGTCGCGATCGTGTTGTCGGGCGACGACTCCACCACGGTCAAGGCCGGGCTCGAACAAACCCGTCCGATCACGATCAGCGGCACGGGTCTACCGACCTTGACTGACGGAGGGACGGATCCCTCCGTTGGTATGACTGCACCCGTGCTGACCGGAGCCACGTTCGACGGATCAGCCGCGACGACCGCAGGCGCCTCGCCGCGCTTGTTGCTGTTCGTCGCCCACTGGTGTCCACACTGCCAGCGAGAAGTTCCGCTGCTGGTCGATTGGGCCGAGCGTGGTGGGGTACCCAACGGCGTCAAGATTGTCGTGGTGTCGACGGGGGTCGACGCCAAGGCTCCGAACTATCCGCCATCTGCCTGGCTGGCGAAAGAACGCGTGGCATGGCCGGTGATCGTCGACGACGAGAAGCGCTCCGGTGCATCCGCCATGGGCCTGTCCGGATTTCCCTACTTCGTCCTGCTCCGGGCAGACGGAACCGTTGCCTGGCGCGGGAGTGGCGAACTGGACCCGGCCGCGCTGACGCAACAGATCACCACCCTGCTGGGTGCGTGACCCGCTCTGGGTGAGCTGAACGTGACGGTGCCCGTGCAAACTCTCGGTCGCGGTTCCGGGATGAGATTTCGGTGTATCCGGAGGGGGTCGTCGGCCTCTGTACCGACATGGGTGTACGAAACGCGTGGCTGGGTGTCGGAGCGGTCGTGACGTTGGCCGGGCTGGATCTGCTCGGCGCCTATCTGGCCAAGGAGTTCTCGGTCAAGCCACGCTGGATCGTCATGGTTGCCGGGCTGGCTGCGTTCGGGCTGCTGTTCTTCGTCTACGTGAAGTCGCTGGCTCTGACCGACCTGTGGGTCGTGACGTTCGGGTGGGTCGTGTTGCTCGAGGTCGGAGTGCTCGTGCTCGATCGGTTGCGGTTTGACACCCACATCCCCACCCACAAGATGGTGTTGGCCGGGATGATCGTGATCCTGCAGGTCGGGCTGATGTTGCCGTCGCCACACCACTCGGGCGCAGTCCCGAACGTCGCGAACAGCGTCGGCACGGTCACGCGTGCAGCTTCACCGAGGCGGACTCAGGCGAGGCCGAGCAACTCCGCGCCGTTGCCCCAGAAGAAGCGTTCCCGGGCGGCGTCGTCGAACTGGTCCATCGCTGCTCCGAAGATCTCGAACGGCCGCTTGCCACCTTCGGGATGCGGGTAGTCGGTCGAGAACATGAACAACTCAGGTCCGCACTGCTCCACCAGCCAGGCGGTGTCCTCGAACGGAAACGGCGTGAA
>JBDSDH010000077.1:0-5018 GCA_039920665.1 Ilumatobacteraceae bacterium | reverse complement strand
GGCTGCAGCGAACCTTGCCCGCCATCCGGCCGGCACCACATTGCCGGTTGGTCTGCTCCGGTTGGCCAGGGCACAGGCAATGCTCGCCGCTCGACTGGGTGACACCGACCGTGCGCTCAGCCAGCTCGCCCAGGCTTGCGCGCTGCCGATTGACGGATGGCACCAGTTTGTGCTCGACGCCACCACGGCCGATGTCCACCTTGCGCTCGGAAACTGGGGCGAGGCGTCGCAGGCCGCCGAGCGAGGTTGGGAGTCAGCGGGTCCGACGGCGGTGCTGTGGGCGGCTCGGTTTGCGATGATGGGTGTCGTAGCAATGGTCGAACGGACCTTGGACCAGCTGGCGCGGCGCGAACCCGTCGATGTACCTGCCGCGGCCGCTCGCCTGCAGGGGCGGATCGATATCGTCCGATCGGCTGCGGCGCTCGGCACCCACGGCGTTCAGCGCGACACCGCAGCCCACCTTGCCCACGCGACCGCCAGCCTCACCCGCCTCACCACATCAGACGTCGATGCCTGGGCTATCGCTGCGCAGAGCTGGGCAGATCTCGGAGATAGATGGGCAACAGCGACTGCGCTGCTGCGCGAGGCCGAAGCGGCAGCGTCGGCGGGCTCGGCAGATCGTGCCGCATCGTCGCTTCAGGAAGCCAACGCGATCGCATCCGAGCTGCGCGCCGCTCCATTGCTCGCAGAGATCGACGCAGTGTCGCGTCGGACCCGAATCAGCGTCGACGCTCCCACCCAGGTGACGATCGACGCGACCTCCGCGCACACCCTCGGGCTCACCGCTCGTGAAGCGGAAGTGCTCACCCTGGTGGCTGCTGGGCGAACCAACCGCCAGATCGGCGACGAGCTCTACGTGTCCGACAAGACCGCGAGCGTCCACGTGTCGAACATCTTGCGCAAACTCGGCGTCAACAGCCGCGTCGACGCGGCCGCTGTGGCCCAACGGCTCGGCATGTCCTGACCCAGGCTCCTCGATCTGGGGTGTGCCCGCGCGGGCCGCGACGCCTTAGAAGATCGGGAGGCCGTCGATACTGGTGGTGTTCTTCTCGGCTCGGTAGGCCACGAGCTCATCGGGCGACTTGCGGGCCGCCCACTGCGTCAGCGTCGGACGCTCTTCTTTGAAGTCAAGAAAAGGCACGGAGTATCCGCATGATGTCGACAACCGTTCGATCTCGATCTCGATCTCGATGAGTGCGCGAGCACCGGGCATGTCCTCGAACCTGTGCTGGTGCGACCGGTACCCGTCAGTGTTGCGCTCGTGCACGGTTCCCCGACCGTGCATGCGGACGGTGCGAGGCGGGCCAGCGAACCCGGGAAACATCACGGTGATCCGCCCGTTCTGGCGCAGGTGAGCGATGGTCTCAGCGCCGCTGCCGGTCAGGTCGAGATATGCGACGCGCAGCGGGTCGAGCACACGAAATGTGTCGTGGCCCTTCGGCGACACGTTGACATGTCCACCAGGGCCATCCGGTGCGGTGGCAACGAAGAACACCGGCTGGGCCTCGATCCAGCTGATGAGCGCGTCATCGAGGGCAGGAATCGTTTTGGACATCTCACTCCCTTTGTTTGGCCGCCGTGAACGCGGCGTGCGGAACTACAGAACTGTGGCTCACCACCGCCGTGCCGTCCATACGTTTGGACCTTGATCCCTCAGAGAACTTGTGATCTGAGGGGGCTCACCCGATGTGCGCTCATCGGCCTTAGGTCGACCATGAGGCCATGGCCCAGCCCATCGATCCCTCGCTCCCGTCCTCGAAGCACGTCGAGGTGGCAGCGCCCATCACGCTCACCAACCTGATCGTGCGCGGCACCGTTCCGACCGTGTTGTCGGGCAGGTTGCTGGAATCCGCGACGGAATCGTCCACGAAGTCCACCTGCACTCGCGGGGCGCTCCCTCATACCGGTGCCGCCGTGTCCATTCCGGCGTCATCGGCGACCAGATCGTCGCTTTCGGTGACTCGATCCTGATCATCGGGAATGGGTCGGTAGCTCACGAGCTGGGCCGCGACCTCGAGATCCTTCGCGCCGTCGACCTCGCCGGCCAGTCCCGCAAACTCACCGCGTCTGCGAAGCGCCGCTCGACCGCGGCCGCGCTGCACGTCCTGGCCGTGGATGAGGTCAGGGCCCAAACACACGTCGCAGTGTCAGCCGGTGCACTCACACGTCGCATCCGCCCCATCGTCCACGCGCCGAGCGAGGTCAAAGATCTTGCGATCACCCACGACGGCGTCGTGTTCGTCGCCGATGGCTTCGTCGGCGTCACGACGCATCAGGT
Organism: Ilumatobacteraceae bacterium; assembly: GCA_039920665.1. Classification (GTDB taxonomy): domain Bacteria; phylum Actinomycetota; class Acidimicrobiia; order Acidimicrobiales; family Ilumatobacteraceae; genus WLMZ01. The sequence goes on along the minus strand of JBDSDH010000077.1, from coordinate 2,740 downwards.
CGACGCACGCATCTCGTGGATCGCAACCGGTATTGCCGGCGCGGTCCTCGTTCACGCCGCCGACGTCGGTGAGACCGTCGTCGCCTTCGCCATCACACCGCAGCTCGAACGGTGGACGATCGACGGCCGTACGGGAGTCGTTCAGCGGGGACAGCTCGACTCGACGCCTCATCAATTCGCCTGCGTCAGCGACTGGCCCGTCGACGGAACCCCTCAGTTTCTCTGGACCGTCGCCGAAGGGGCCTTCGAGCAGCACGACCTCGACACCACAAGGATCGCCCGCCACTACGTGGCACCCAACCAGCCGGGCGACCTCGTGAAAGTGGCCGATCCCACCCGAAGGGCTGGAGTCGACGGGGGCTGGATCGTTGGGATCGTCTACCCCGTCACTGGCGACCATACCGACGTTCTCGTCCTCGATGCCGTCGACCTACGTCGACCGGCACTCGCACAGGTCCGCATTCCCCGGGAGATCCCCACGGGGCTTCGCACGACGTGGATTCCCTCGACCAAGCAATGACCAACCACAGGAGACAGACCATGAACACCACCATCAACACCATCAACGAAGTGACCGCCATCCAATCGCCTGACAAGACGGCCAAGCCGACCCGCGAGCCCATCTGGCGGGTCGTCGGCGGCTCGATCGCCACCGGCCTGATCGGCGCGCTGGCCCTCACACTCGGCGTATTCGCGGGCGCATCCGAATACGTCATCACCGCGTCGGCGCTGCTCGCGTTCGCGTGCGGCTGGGCAACGCTCGCCATCCTGTCCGCCCGGTACACCAGCCAGCCGCAACGCTGGGCACGAGTGCCGGCGACGTCCATGGCCGCCGCAGGGCTGGTGCTGTTGATAGCGCAACCCGACGATCAAGCACTCAACACGGCCGGCTGGGTGTGGCCGCCGGTTGCGCTTGCGCTCGCTGTGTGGATGGTCATCCAACTACGTCACAGCCTCACAGGCCGTGTTCGCTGGCTGATCTATCCGGTCGTCGCCTCGCTCGCGGTCGGCTCCGTCGGCGGGATGTACGAAACAGCCGTACAGGCCCACGACCAGCATGCCTACCCCGCACCCGGCACGCTGTACGACGTCGGCGGTCACCGCCTGCACCTGAACTGCTCCGGCACCGGCAGCCCCACCGTCGTGGTCGAGAATGGTCTGGGAGCGACATCGCTCACGTGGACACGCATCACCGCCGAGGTCAGCCGCACCACCCGCGTTTGCGCATACGACCGCGCCGGCCAGGGCTGGAGTGATGACGTCAGCGCCCCGCAAGACGGGTTGGCCATCGCTGCCGATCTGCACACCCTGCTCGCGCGTTCCGGCGAACCTGGCCCGTACGTGCTTGTCGGACACTCCGCCGGCGGCGCTTACGTCATGACGTACGCCGCCGAGTACCCCGACGACGTCGCCGGCATGGTGCTGCTCGACTCAATGAGCCCGCACGCCTTCACGGCGCTGCCGGACTTCGCGACGGAACAGTCGATGATGCGCCGCGGGCTCGGTGTGCTCCCCAGCCTCGCCCGGCTCGGCGTCACGCAAGTTCTGCCCGCGTCTGCGTGGTCAGGCCTTCCGGAGCCTGCCGCGTCACAGGCTCAGGCGTTCGCCTCCAGCCCGCGCGGTATGCGCAACATGCGCGACGAACAGTCGGTCTATCGCGAGGTACTCGACCAGGCCCAGGCCCTCACCTCGTTGTACAACAAGCCGCTCGTTGTCGTCACCACGACCGAGTCGCTCGAACAGATCAAGGGTTGGTCCGGGGCGCAAGATCGGCTCGCAGCATTGTCGAGCGACAGCCAACACCGAGTCGCGGATGCGACGCACGAAGGGCTGATCGACGACGAGCAGAGCTACACGGCCTCCGTCCTGGCCATCAACGACGTCGTCCAGTCCGTCCGCACAGCGCAGCCTGTGAGCACCCGCTGAACACTCTTCAACCAACCCCACCCACCGAAAGGGAACACAATGAACACGCACACTTACCCGCTCACTGGGACGGTCCCGCGACCGCAGCTGCGACGATGCGGGCCATCGTGCAGGAGCGTTACGGCTCCAGCGATGCCTGGCAGCTGACCGAGACCGACCGGCCCGAGATCGGGCCTCACGAGGTGCTCGTCCGTGTAAACGCCGCAGGACTCGACCGCGGCACCTGGCACGCGATGACGGGCCCCTCACCTGATGCGGATCATGGGCTTCGGTCTGCGCGCACCGAAGCACCGTGTGCCCGGGCTCGCCGTTGCCGGGACAGTCGCCGCCGTCGGAGCGAACGTCAGCCGGTTCGCCGTCGGCGACGATGTGTTCGGCGTCAGCCGAGGTGCCTTCGCCGAGTACGCCGCCGCCCGCGAGGACAAGCTGGCGCCCATGCCGTCAGGCCTCACCTTCGAACAAGCTGCCGCGGTGCCGATCTCCGCGACCACCGCCCTCCAGGGGCTGCGCCTCGGCCGGATCGAAGCCGGACAGAAAGTGTTGATCATCGGCGCATCGGGAGGAGTCGGCACCTATGCCGTGCAGCTCGCGAAGGCCGTGCTGGTTGGCTGCGCTCCAACGATGCAGGTCAGAACGCGTGCGAACCAGAGGGAGGACAGAGTCGGCAAGAGATGTCTCGACACCATGGCTACAGGTGGTCGGCCAGTTCGTGGACGCGTCCGCAGCATTGCTCGAAAGTGGAGCGGGGTGCGCCTGGCCAGACGAGGTTGCCGAGGACGACGTGGTCGTAGGCGTTGGCGGCGACGTGAGATGC
>JBDSDH010000076.1:0-3869 GCA_039920665.1 Ilumatobacteraceae bacterium | reverse complement strand
TCGAACAGTCGCCGGTTGATGAGCCAGATCGTGACCAGTGACTGGATCACGATGGTCGGGGCCAGCCACGCGTTCGGTCCACGACGCGACGCGCACAACGCAGCCAGCGTGCCGTAGATCGCCGATGAAGTGCCGACATCGAGGCGTGCCAACTCTGCCGCAGACCACGTGCTGTGGACCGAAGCGATTCGAAGTCCGATCAGAACGGGAACCGTACTGAACCAGTCGGTTAGGAAGAAGATCACGCCGGTGCGTCGCCAGCCGAAGTGCCACTCCGCCACGTCGAAGCTGCGGGGTCGGGACCATGATCGACCAGCGGATGCCCGGCTGGTCCTCGACGAGGACGGCGGTCGCGAGCCTCCAGACCTCTCCGTGCAGCAGCAGTTGCCAGTTCGTGCCGAACCAGCCGGCCGTCCGTCGGACCGATGCTCGATCGGGTGACATCAGCTGCGTGATCAACAACACAACGGCGATGGCCAGTGTGAACTTGAGTCGGCCGAGCACGCGGATCATGTTGCCGCCGTCCGCACTTGCCGGGTCCGGCGCTCACGGCGCTCGCGTCGAGCGAACAGATACAGCATGCCGAGCGCCACAGCGACAGAGGCGAGGTGCTGCACGTCGAACAGGCGACGGTGGACCGCCAATGTCGCGATCAGAAAGGCGCACGCTGCTGCAATCGCGCCGACTCGTCTTCGACGGTTCGAGACTGTCGACAACGCCAGCACGGTCAGTGCCCAAGCGCCCGACGACGATCCAGCGTCTCGGATCGAGGGGTGCTGTGCCGCAGCACCGCCGACGATCTGACTGCCGATCAGCACGATGATCGTCGACACCCAGTCGCAGAAGAAGAACATGATGACGGCCTTGACCGTGCCCGCCCGCCACTCGGCAATCGGAGCGGCGATGAAGCACAACGCGACGATGCTGAGAACGATGCCCGGGCTGGTCTGGATCAGCTGCGACGTCGGCAGCCGCCAGACCTGCATCCGGACCAGATCGTGCCAACTCAATCCGATCGAGCGAAGCAGCGCTCGCTCGCTGTGGGCATCGATCGCCGTCACGACCATCAACCACGTGATGACGCCGATCAGCGCACAACTGAACGGCACCCGACGGGCGATCTGGCGAAACCGGGTCAACGGAGAGCGCTCGTCCGGGAGTTCGCCACCACGAGCGACTGCGGCGGCAATTCGCGGCAGATCGAAATCGCTCTGATAAACGAGATAGCGGGGCTCCCATTCTGGCTTCCACTTGTTCTTGAATCGGAACAACCCCTGTGAGTTGAAGGCCCGCTCGCCACGTTCGTAGAGCAGTCGGATCGCCCGGGCGGCCAACGAGTCGCCGTCGGCGCCGGCGAACGGCACCATCCCGAGGCTCATCTTCTCGAGCCCGGCCGAACGAAAGCGTTGGATGAGCGCGACGAACAGCGCGTCCATGGCGCCATTGAGAGCGTCAGGCCGTCGGCGCATGAGGTCGAAGTTTCCTGCTGTCGATCGGTAGGACGGAACCACATTCGCGAAGGCGATGATTCGACCGGTGCCAGATTCGCGCAGCGCCAACACGACCGTCTCGTTCAGAGAGTCGACGTCGAATCGGCCGAGCGTGAATGTTCGCTCGCGGTGCCAACCGTCGGCCAGCCAACAGTCCGATACCTCGCGTAACTGCTCGATGTCGTGCAACGAAAGTGGCCTCGGGAGTTCGGCGACTTCCAGACCAGCGCGCTCGATCCGGCGCAGCGCCGACCGCAGCCACTTGTTGCCCTCGCCGGCCAGATCCCACCCCTGCAGGGGGATCATTGCTTCCTCGCCGATCTTCAGTGCCTTCAGCCCCGCCGCGGTGAGCCGTTCGGCACCGACCGGGGTCACTTGGTGGAAGGCGACGGCCCAACCACTTCGACTGCACTCCTCGACGAACTCCTCCGTCACCACAGCACAACTCGACGGATCGCCGATCGGCTCTCCGAGCGCGACGGCAATGTTGCCGACGATCTTGTAACCAATGAACGCTCCGCCATCGTTTGCGATGAACCAGTGCTTGTCACCGAGGAGATGAAAGTACGCCAGCGGCGTGGTCCCCCACTCCGCGAGCAGCGCCTCCACCGCATTCCGGTCGCCCGGAGAACCTCGCGAAATGATCACCGCCGACACGACACGGAGCAGCGCGATCAACACCACGACCAGCGCTGCGAAACGGACGGAGGCGATGAACCATTCGCCGTGTCGTGTGACCGCGACGACCGAGCGTGTCGGGAGCAGTACCAACAGTCGCAACGCATCGCCGACCGACTGCAGCAACGTGCTCGACTCTCGATACTCGGTGTCCAGAAAGTACAGGCCGGCCGTGCCGTACAACATGACGACCAACTCGCCGGTTGCGAGCAGACGCCACCCGCTTCGGGCGAGCATTCGATCAGGACTCGCCAGGAAGGCGCGTCGCCCGATCAGCAGGGCAACGACCAGCACTGCGCAGCTCGCCAGTCCCGCGACGTCGGCCTCTTTGAAGTGATGGCCGATGATCGACAACGCGCCGGCAACAGTCGCGATCCGCCAAGCGTTGCGCTTGCCGTGCTGCAGTCCGTGGGCTGTCAGGATCAGCGTGATGCCGGCGATCAGCAGCAGGTAGCGCCCGCCCACCACGACCTCGTAGGTCCATTCCACGACGATCGGTTCTGCGCGCAGGCGCGTGCGCGCCGATGCCGCGAGCGCGAGGTCGGTGGCGCCGACCACGACCGCCAGGACGGCGATCAGGTTGCGGGTCGAACGCCGAGTCAGGGGAGGTTCCGCTTCGACACGCGAACCGTTGCCAAGCCGCCGGCGATGAGTGGCAGCCAGAGCTCGAAGAGGCGGTAGACGACGACGACCGCTGCGGCTGCCACGGCGGTCGCCCCGAACGACACCAACACTGCACCGAGCGACAGTTCCACGAACCCCAGCCCGCCTGGCAGCACGCTGATGATGGTGAACAGCACCGCCACGATGTACCCGACGAACGCTGCCGCGAGGGTGGTCCCGGATCCAATCGCATGGCAGACCGACCACAGTTCGATCACGCCGATCAGATCGACGATCAGGGCGTGCACTGTGGTGGGCAGCACCCGTGACGGTGCGGCGCGAACCAACTGGAGCGCGTCGTGCAGATGGTCAGCTGACTCGTGGCTTCGCTCGGGTGCAGTGCGGTTTCGCATCCGAGCCCACATCTGGGACGGCCAGCCGAACACGGCTCGCAATGTCGCCCGCGACCGCCATGCCACCACGACGATGGCCACGCGGATGCCGAGGTAGCAAGCAAACACCCCGCTGGCGATGGCTTCCGGTGTTGTCAATCGACCATCAGCCGCAACGATGCCGAGGGCCACGATCAGCAGCGCGGCGAAGGCCACCTCGGCGAGGGTGACGACAAGGACATAGGCGGCAATGACCGATCCGCGCGGAACGTTGCGGCGCCGCCCGTTGGCGATCAACGTCGCCAGTCCTGCCATGCCACCCGATTTCACGACGAGGTTCAACGAATTGGCCGACATCGCCGTCAGGATCAGTTGCCGCGATGACGCCGAGACACCAACCGCGCGTTGCGCCGCAGCGTGCATCGCGCCGAGATTGACAAACGAGCCGAGCATGGCCACCAACCCGACGATGAGCCATCGTGTCTCAGCCGTTCGGAGTTCCTTCCACACAGCAGGCAGCTCGGCGCGATTGGCAACGACGAAAGCGGCAGCGAGCAACGCCGCCACCGCGAACCCGGCTCGTCGAGCGAACCCGTTGCCCACCGGGCTCGACGGTGGGGACACTGATGACGTCACTCCACGTACTCTCGCGCCATCGACGTCCGGGCGCTGACCAGGCCCGAAGATCACATCGGGGACGGCCCCG
>JBDSDH010000075.1:0-3996 GCA_039920665.1 Ilumatobacteraceae bacterium | reverse complement strand
CGTCGAGGCCGGCGACGACGTTCAAGGTCGGGTTGTGCCACGCCACGATCGCTGCGGAGCGGGCGTCGTTCGGGTCGGTCTTGTCGATTCGACCGCGCTCCAACAGGCGGACTCGTGAGGACAGCTTTCGGTGGGACGTCGACGACGTGTTCGCCGGCAGCGACGAGCTGCTGGGCCAACAACGCGCCCATCCCGGTCGCTCCTTCCACCGCCCAGACGCGCGGCGTGAACCGTGCCGCCCACGTCAACAAGTGTTCGCGCTGATGGTCATCGGCGATCACGCGTAACGTGTCGATCACCGACTCCGAACGATCAACCGCAGCTGCGGTGTGGGACCCCTTGTGGGGGTCGATGCCGATCATGAACATGGCGTGCTCCAAGCTGTTGGAAGTGGGGTTTCGCCACGGTGGGCACACCTGATATGTGGTCGATGCCGTTCCTCTTACGAGCCACACCGCGACTGGATCTGGCCGGCTGATCGCTTCGCTCGGAAGTCAACCAGGACGGTGACAGGGCATTCGGGAGACACACCCGGCCAGACCCCGAACGCTACGAAGACCGCAACGTCCTTGCATCACATCCTCCATCAGGGCACTCTGGGCGAATGCGTCGGGTCCTGCGGAATATGCTTTTCTGGGCTTTCGGAGTTGCCGCGTTCTTCGGATTCGTGCTGGCGGTTCCTCGAAGGCCCGACTGCACGATGCAGCTTCCCGAGCCCGAGATCTGCAAGCACGCGACAAGTCCGCACCTTGCGAGTGGACTTGGCCTGCTCGCCATCGCTGCGATTGCGTTGGCGGCAGCCATAGCTTTGGGTTTGCGCTCAACTGCCGATCGCGCTCGGTAGCGCATGGCCCGGTGACGGTTTCCGGAGTCGGGTCGTGTGAGGTGAGATGCCGGCCACGCTGGATTCAGCGTCGTCCTCGCGTCGTCCTCCCGGACCCACCTGGAAGTGGCTCGAACGGTGCGCTCGAGCGCGTCGCGGTCAGCGGCGGGTGTCGGCGATGAGGCGTTGGAAGATGGCGTCGCTGATCCGGCGGTAGGGGTCGCGCTCAGATGGGATGTTCTGTGCGGCCGATCCGGCTTGCGAAGTGCGCCCATCGCGGGCAATCGGAGCGCTCGCGAGAGCAAGCGCGAGGGGCCCATGCTGTCGACGCGTGGGCGACGGCGCGGACGTCGTTCGGATCGATCCAGTTCGTATGGGCCGTTTCCTCGTGGTGTCAGAGCCGTCCTCGTGAGCATCCCGGGCGGTCGGTACCGAGTTGGGATCGCGGCTTCGTTTCGGTGCGCGCGTGGCAGGGTTCAACTCAACCACGACTGGTGGAAGTCTGAACCAGGATGTCCACCCGGGCTGGCGACCGTGCGTCGTCGAAAGGTCGGTCGCCCTGCAGGGCGTTGCGTGCGTAACGTGTCGGATGTGGACACGTCGTGGGTGGAGAAGTTCCTTGCATCGCCCGGGGAGGGCGGCCGGGTGTTCTCCGGTGTGGTCGATGTCCGTCGCGACGGGGAAGTCCTATTCCAATCCGCCTTCGGCCTGGCATCACCGCGCTGGGGCATTCCGAACACGCTTGACGTGCGCTTCGATGTCGCCTCGATCAGCAAGCTATTCACCTCCGTCGCAGTGCTGCAGTTCGTCGCCGCTGGGCGACTCGACCTCGACGTGTCGATCCACGAGTACGCCGATCTCACCGGCACCACCATCGCCCCCACCGTGACGCTGCGCCATCTGCTCACGCACACCAGCGGCATCGCCGACATCGCGGAGGAGGACGAGGGCGAGAACTACGCCGAAGTCTTTCGAGCGGTGCCGTGCCACACGATCATGACCACGCGCGACTTCCTGCCGCTGTTCGCCACCAAGCCGCCGCACTTCGCGCCCGGCAGCGCGTCTCGCTACTGCAACGCCAGCTACGTCGTCGCCGGGATGGCCGTCGAGCACGCATCGGGTCGGAGCTTCCGTGACTACGTCGAGGCCGAGGTGCTCGCACGCGCCGGAATGACCCGCTCCGGCTACTTCGACAAGCGTTACGCCATTGGCGACCTCGCCGAGGGGTTCGACCCGACCAGCGACGGGCGGCTCGAACAGAACATCTACGCCTACCCCCCGCAGGGCGCCCCCGACGGGGGCGCGTTCTGCACCGCCAGCGACCTGCACGCCTTCTTCGCAGCGGTCCGCGGAGGACAGCTGCTACCCGCGGACCTCACCGACGACTTCCTCACCCGCCAGGTCGCCAGCGCCGACGACGGGACCACAGGCCAGGGTTTCGGACTCGAGTTCAACGACCTGGGCTACTACAAAGAGGGCGAGAGCGAGGGTGCCAGTGGCATCTTCTCGCACCTCTCGGTCTGGGACGCTGACGTCGTCATCCTCAGCAACACGATGGACGGAACTTGGCCCCTCCTCGGCGAGTTCGTACGGCGCTCCCGCGAGGCTGACGGCGGCGCCACTCGAGCGGGGCCTCCGACCGTCACGTGACCGACGAAGACCGATAGTGGTTGCGCCGCCCGGCCGCCCTCGCTGACCGCACACTTCCGGCGACGTCGAGTGACCTGGGGCGAGTTCGAGTTCGCCGGCAGCCCCGGGGGCGAGGTGCTCACGTGAAAAGGCACGCAACGCCGATACGCCGACGACGCAGACCGCCCATATATATGCGCATCCGTACCGGTGACATCGGGTAACGGCTCAGCCGTGTCAGGCTGTCGCCGTGTCGTCGTGCGTGACTTGTGAGCTGATCGCGAGACGGGATCGCGGTGAGGCGCCGTTGTGGGACTCGATTCGCCGCACGCCTGGCTGGGACATTGTCCATGCGTTTGGGACCTCGGTCGAGGGCTGGCTGGTGCTCGTCGCCCGACGGCACATCACCAGTGTCGCAGACATGTCCGACGAAGAAGCCGGCACGCTCGGCCCAATCATTCGCGAGGTGTCACGATCGCTCCAAGTGGTCCTGGACTGCGAGAAGACCTACGTGGTCCAGTTCGCAGAACACCCGAATCACCCCCACGTACACATCCACGTGATCGCCCGAGCCCGGGACCTTCCTGCCGAGCAGCGAGGTCCAGACATTTTCACTTCGATGGCAAGCTCGACGGAACAGTCCGTCAGCGCCGAGCGGATGGACGAGATCGCGTCCCGAATCAGCGCCGAGCTCACGCTTTGAACCGCTGACGCGGCCACTCGATCTGACGGTGCCGATCACATATTCACGGCACAGAACGACGCCGCCGTCACCGGCAAACACCACGGCATATATACACATCCGCGCCTGCTTCTCGACAGAGACTGGCTCCCGAGAGATGAGTCGCTGGTCGGTTGCATCGTGACTCAAGGCGCGGTACCTTTACATTTATGACCGAAGTAAAGAACCGTCGCCGTGGGGCGACACGGATCAGTTCCAAGAATCAGATCACGATCCCGGCGGATGCGTTGAGAGCGGCAGGCCTCGAAATCGGCGATCGTGTCGTGGCCCACGCCGACGGCGCCGGCCGGGTCATCCTTGAGCGAGAACACGACATCCTCGCCGAATTCGCGGGCACAATGACGGGCGCTTACACCGTCAACGAGCTCGACGACTTGCGTCGCGAATGGGACTGATCCATCTGGACGCCGGCGTCATCATCGGGTTCCTCGACGCCAGCGACGCGCATCACCAGACGTCCCGAGCAGCGCTTGCTGCCGCCCTTCAACACGGCGACCATCTTGCCCTCGCAGCATCGGCCCTCGCCGAGTCCCTGGTCGGACCAGCTCGCCGAGGCGAGCCAGCTGTTCAAGCCGTTCGAAATCTCGTCGAGCGACTCCCCATCTCGATCGTCCCGCTCGACATAGAGATCGCGACCACCGCAGCCCGACTCCGAGCAGTCCACCGCTCCCTGCGACTTCCGGACGCACTGGTCATCGCAACAGCGATCGAGCAGGCCGCACACCACCTCATTACGACCGACCGGAAGTGGCCAACAGCGAAGGCCCTCAAATACTCTGGAACCATCACGCGGATCTGAGCG
>JBDSDH010000074.1:0-4698 GCA_039920665.1 Ilumatobacteraceae bacterium | reverse complement strand
CCCAAGCACGGGTTGCGTTCTTGCCGATGTCTCTGGTAGATCGTGCGATCGCGGTCGGCGCTGAGGACGGTTTCGTGAAGTTGATCGCCGCTCCACGCCCGGGGATCGGTCATCTCGGCGGCGGCCGACTCGTTGGCGCGACGGTGGTCTGCCCAACGGGAGGCGATGTCGTCCACGAGGCGGCTGTGGCGATGCAGACGAACATGTTCGTCGGTCGTCTCGCGCAGACCACTCACGCCTATCCGACGTGGTCGATGGCGATCCAGCAGGCGGCGTTGCAGTTCTTCGGGGAGTCATCCGGTCTGCGTGCTCGCCCCGTGCAGACAACGTCGAGCCGAACATGAACCGCGACGGAGTGAAGCGTTCAGCAACATGACCGCAACGAAATCACTCCGTATCGGAGAACACTTCCCGGCCGTCGAACTCGTCGACCAGGACGGCAGCACATGGCGCTCGGTCGATCAGTTCGGCCGGCCGTTGGTGTTGATCCTTCACCGACACCTCGCTTGACTGCCCTGCCAAGAACACGTGATCGCCGTGCGCGATCACCTCGCCCAATTCGGTGATGCAACCGTCGCCGTCGTGACGTTCGCAACGCCAGAGCGACTCCGCGCCTACCGTGATCACCTCGCCGTGCCGTTCTCAATCCTGGCCGATGTGGACCGTGTCCTGTACAACCTTGTCGGCGCAGAGCGTGGAACGAACCGGCAGATCTGGTCGTTGGGCACGATTCGTCTCTACGCCCGACTCCTCATCAAAGGGCGCCGTCCGACCCGACCAACAGAGGACATCCACCAACTCGGAGCGGACCTCGTCGTCGGTCGCGACGGGATCGTTCGATTCCTCGCGCTGCCGTCCACACCCGATTCGCGGCCTCCGATCAGCGATCTGATCAGAGCACTCGACTGACCTCAGCTCAGTCGTCGAGACACTCCACGACTCAGTCGGAGCTTCGTTGGGCACGTCGGCGTCGACACTCGCAGAGATCTGTTCGTCGTCGGCGAACTGGACGAGCTCGTTCGGTGAGCCGTCGGGATCACGGACCGAGGCGCTCAGCTGCCGATGTCCGACGTTGCTTCGATGGGTGCTTCGATGGCTTCCGGGGCCGTCTGCTGACAGTGTCCGACTGTGACCTTGCGCGGCTTGGCCTGCTCGGCAACGGGGATCCGGACCGTCAGCACACCATCGTGCAGATCGGCCTCGAGGGACTGCAGGTCGAGGCCGTCTCCGAGTTGGATCTGACGTCGGAAATTGCCGCGATAGCGCTCGGAGAAGTACGCCTGATCGCCCTCTTGACGCTGCCAGTTGCGCTCTGCGGCGATGGTCAGAACGTTGCGTTCGACCGTGATGTCGAGACCATCCGCTTTCACGCCGGGGAGATCGATATGAACCCACACATCGCTGCCTCGACGGAAGGCATCCATCGGCATCACCCCGGCTGTTCCGGCACTGCTGGTTTGGCGACCGGCAAAACGACCGAAGAGCGTGTCAAGGTCGCGGAACGGATCGGTTTGGATCAGCATGTCGTGCACTCCTTCGTGTGTCGGAGAGGTCTTCTCTCCTTTCGGGTGCTCAACATAATAGTTTGATTATGTTGAATGTCAACCCCTGTTCGTCTGATCATTATGTTGACAACAGTCGCAGCACTTGGCACCATGTGCGGATGGCACGCGACCCTGCTCCGACCATGGCTTCCTCTGCGAGGCTCGTCGATGCATGGCTCGCCGGGCACGAGTCGGAGAACACGCGACAGTCCTATCGGATCGATCTTGCGACGTTTGGATCGTGGTGTGCTCAGCACCGAGCAGTCCCGGTCTCGGCTGACATTGCCACGCTCACCGCATTCGGCGTTGCCCGCCAGACGGCCGGGGACAGTGATGCGACACTGCGCAGGCGGTGGTCATCGTTGTCGTCGTTCTACCGGTACGCGATTGAATCCGGTGTCGTTGCAAGCAACCCCGTCGACGGGATCCATCGGCCGGTCGAGGCCGATGGCATCGAGCCGGTGACGGTCCCGCTGTCGCAGAATGCGGTCGAGGCATACCTCGTGATGGCTGCAGCCCTCGATCCACGCCTCGATGCCTTGGTGTCGATGCTGGTGCGTGACGGCATCAAGGTCGGCGAGGCACTTGCGATCGACGTCGACGACATCGTCGGGCGGTCACCCCGAACATCGGTGACAATTCGCCGCAACGGCAAGGCCCGACAAGTCATGCTCGCTGAATCGACGGCCCGGGCGGTGCGTCGATGCGCGGCACGGCGTACGGGGCAGCCGTTGTTCACCAATGATCATCGTGGGCGTACACGCACGCCGCAACGACTGAGCAGATTCGGAGCCGATCACCTCATCCGTCAACTCCGTGGCAGCAACGACGAACGCGTGACAGCCAACGAGTTGCGCCGATACTTCATCACGAGAAAGCACCACGACGGTGTGTCGCTGAGCGCACGCACCACGTCGCTGCCACCTGGCGACGAGTCACCAGCGCCCACCATTCGATCGAAATCGCCCACGAGGAGGTCCCCATGAATGCCGCCATGGATGACGACCATCACGACCATCACGACCGCGCCGCCATCACCCAATCCGGCCATGACGCTTCACTGCATGCTCTCCGGTTAGCCGAGTACGCACTGTCCACCCCGGCCCCACGCCGCGAACGGACGTGGCGCCATCGGCTTGCGACGGCCGTCGACGCGCTGGCCGACGCCATCGAACAACAGATCGCCGACAATGACGATTCGATCGGATTGCTCGCCGAGATTGCCCTCACCCAACCCGAACACGTCGAGACCATCGACAGACTCCGTGACGAGCAACGAGCCCTCCGCATCGCCATCGCGTCATTGCGCGAACAACTCGACGAACACGCTGAGCTACCCATCGACACGACCAGCATCCGTGACCAATTCGCCTGCGTCGCGCTCAACTTCCACCAGCACCGAAACTGCGAAGCCGAGATCATCAACTCCACCCTCGGCATCGGCATCGATGTCACCAAACGCCACGCCTCCCGCAAGTGATGCTGGGTCAGGTCGAGCGGGCCGGGTCCGGATCGCTGAGCAGGGTCGGGTCGGCGCGAAGCTCGGCGCGCACCATCGCCTCCCAGAACCCGATGAAGCCGTCGCCGTCGCTCCCGCGCATGCGCTCGACGAACCACGCCGGCAGCGGCGAATCGAGCTGACCACCAGCGGCGCGGACGAGCCAGGCGTTGCGGCAGCGCTGCTCGAGCGCGACGGCACGCTGGTGTACGGCACGGATCGTCGAGCCGAGCACGAACACGCCGTGTCCGGCGAGCAGCGCCAGATCGGCGCCGCCCATCGCGTCGATCGCACCCATCGCGGAGTTCGAGTCGTTGACAGCACCGCCGTACTCCGCAACGAGGACGAGCTCGCCGCCGCCGAGGCTCGAGCTTTGGTCCATCGCCGGCGGCACCTCGCGCATGTCGCTCCACACCGTGCCGTACAGCGGGTGGCTGTGCATCGCGACCTTGACGTCGGGCCGTGCCCGGTGCAACTCGAGGTGCAGCGGGATGCCGAGTGGCACCGGCCAGTCGCCCTCGACCAGTTTGCCGTCGAGGTCGATCCGGATGATGTCCCGGGGCCGGATCTCGTCCCACGTCAGCAGCCACGGGTTGCACAGCAGGGTGCCATCGCCGAGGCTGACGGTGATGTGCCCGGCGAGGTGGTCGTTGTAACCCTCGCGCCACAGCGTGCGGGCCAGCAGCACGATCTCGTCGCGCGGGGTGAGATCGGGGATCAGCTTGTCGGCGGTGGGGATGAAGTTCACGGCAGCACAACCGAGGGGAGAGCGCAGCGGTAGAGCTTCGACGCGTTGCCGCTGCACATCATCCGCAACTCGTCGTCGGGGATGTCACCCCAGTACTGCTCGATCACCGACTGCGTGTCGGGCCAGGTGCCGTCCCCGTGGGGGTAATCGGTCTCGACCATGATGTTCTCGACGCCGATCACGTGGCGCAGGGCGATCGTCGACGGGTCGTCGAGGGTGCAGAACCAGAAGTTGCGACGCAGCACGTCGGCCGGACGCTCGTCCCAACCGAGGCCGTAGCCCGACCGGTCGATAATGTTGTCGAGCCGGTCGATGAGCATCGGCACCCAGCCGATGCCGCCCTCGCTCATCGCGATCTTCAGGGTCGGGTGTTGGTTCGGATAGCCGGACCACAGCCATTCACTGCAGGCAGCCAGGGACAGCTGGCCGAACATGGTGGCGCCGATTTGCAGGCCCGGTGAGCCGGGCGGCGCCGGGTACCCACCGGAGCTGCCGACGTGGAGCGAGATCACCGTGTCGGTGTCGACGCACGCCTGGATGATCGGGTCCCAGTGGTCACGGTCCCACAAGCTCGGCAGCCCGATCGCATGCGGGCGCTCGGGCAGGGTCACCGACGTGAAGCCTCGTGCCGCGTTGCGGTGGATCTCGGCGACTGCCTCGCCCGGGTCGCTGAGGTAGACGATGCCGCACGGGATGATCCGGTCGGGGTGGGCCTGGTACCACTCGGTCCACAGCCAGTCGTTCCAGGCTCGCACGGAGGCCTTGCCGACCTCGACATCCCTGGCTTGGGCGAACACCCGCCCGCAGAAGCCGGTGATCATCGACGGGAAGTTGAGCATCGCCCAGATCCCGCCGAGGTCCATGTCGGCAACGCGGGCATGCACGTCGTAGCAACCCGGACGCATCTG
>JBDSDH010000073.1:0-4600 GCA_039920665.1 Ilumatobacteraceae bacterium | reverse complement strand
TCGGGTGGGTGATTCCGGCCGGCGTCGAGATGCTCACGGTGAGCAACGATCTCGGCCGCCAGAACAGCGTCTTCAAGTTCTGGTTCGAGTCGTGGATCGTTCTCGCGATCGGCTCGGCGGTCGTCATTGCCGAACAGGCCACGCTGCATCGCGGCAGCATCCACGTCTGGCCTCGGCGGACCGCTGCAGTCCTGGTCGCCGGAGCAGCATTGCTGACGGTGAGCTTCTGGTCGCTGGCTGCGCCGCCGCGCATCGATGACCGGGTCAGCAGTGGCGGCTTGACGCTCGATGGGGAGCAGTATCTGCGGGACGATCCGCCACTGACGAAACCCGCCGACGACCAGACGTTCGCACTTGCCGACGACCTGCCGTTGGTCGAATGGCTGCGCTCGAACGTGCACGGCATTCACGTCGTGGCCGAGGCACCGGGCAAGGACTACGAGTGGACCGGCCGGATCGCATGGTTGACCGGGTTGGCAACCCCGATCGGATGGCCGTATCACGAGTCGCAGCAGAAGCGCCCGCTGGCTGCCGTGGTCGACACCCGTGTCGATGACCTGACTCGGCTCTACACCACGACCGACGCCGTAGAGATGGCTCGGGTACTGACCCGGTACTCGGTGAAGTACGTCGTGTTCGGCACCCAGGAGCGGGTGCTCGCCTCACCTGCGAGTGCCGATGCCCTGCGCTCGTTCACGTGCTTGCACATCGTCGTCTCGGGACCCGACACGACGGCAGCCGATACCGAGTTCGACCGAGGCGATCTGTTCGTGGCGACGGTGGATCGAGACTGTGTCAACCGGTTGCGGCCGCTGCCGGTTGCGCCGCCGCGTCAGCCGACTCCCTGATGATCAGGTATTGATCCGAGGTGCCGCGTTCGTTCCACGTCTCACGGGTGACGAACCACCGGGCAATGTCGCCGATGGTGACGTTGTCGTAGTCCGGCAGCCACCAGCCGCGCAACGGGAAACGCTCGATCGTGTAGCCGGGCGGCACTGGCGGTGGATCGGTGCTGGCGCTGACGATGTACGCGTCATAGCCAGCGGGCAGTGCCACCGTTGGATCGATGGTGAAGTAGCCGATGTCGTTCCAACCCTGCACGTACCAGGCCCATGGCCATGATCCGCTGTCGCGCTCGTCGATCAGGATCGGTCCGAGCGTGCCAGCAGCGCGAGCATCGGCGAGCCGATCGGCGATCTCGGGCACGCTCGTGGTCGTCTGCACGGTCACCAACAACTCTCGGGTGTCGGCACCGTCGGTGATCGCCGGACGCAATCCAATCGCAGCCGTGCCCACAGCGAGGACGACCATGCCAGCCGCTGCAAGTCGCAATCGTGCCGGCGACGCATCCGTGCGGTTGCGGAACCGCTCGACAAGTGCTTGGCCACCGAGGCCGCCGAGCAGCACCGCTGGAATCAGCGGGTGCAGCGCCAGCCACGCGAACTTCTCTCCCGCCCACGAATACACCGCGAACTGCACGATCGCCATCGTCGCGAACCACGCGCCGATCATCGAGCGAGGTGTTGCTCGTCGGCGGACCGTCACGACCAGGCCGATCGTCGCCGCACCGATCACGAGCCATTCGTAGCCGACGTAGATCGTCGCGTAGAAGAACCACCGCTGGCTGCCACGGCGCACATCGTGCTGACTCCACCAGTATTCGATGCCGTCGACGAGCCCGGACTTGAATCCCTTGCCGTAGCGGAACGCTGAGGTGAACACGAACAGGAAGATCGCGACGAACGCGACGAAACTCCACATCCACGGTTGACGACCGAGCGCGCCGAGCCGGGTGAAGAACGACCCGGCGCCGCGATCTCGCCGCCGCAGGGCCTGGATCACGAGCCCGACGAAGAACACGAAACCGGCCAGGCCGAAGATGAAGGTCGTCTCTTTCAAGGTGAAGCTCACCGCCAACAGCGCACCAGCGCCGATGATGTGGCGGGGCTTCGGTTCGATCAGCGCGTTTGCGATCACGAGCAGCAGGGCCAACGACACGAGGCCGGTCAGGCTGTCCTCGCGACCGGTTCGGGTCACGGTCAACACGGTGGGACTGATCGTGAACAGCAGCGCCGCGAACGGCGCGCCGAAACGGCCGAGCAACCGGGTCGAGTAGGCGATGACGATGGTGGCAGCAATACCGGCCAAGGCGGCGACGAGTCGGGTCCAGCCAGGTGTGATCCCGAAGTGGTTGAGCACGAACCCCTCGAGATAGAACCGCAACGGACCGTGGTAGATCGGGTCGTACTCGATCACGCCACCCGCACGCGCCATCCACGAGAACCGGGCGTCGATCGCCTCGTCGTGGGCCATTGGTCGCAAGCCGAGGGCGACGAGATGGGCGACGATGGAGAGCGCGACGACTGCCCAGGTGTACGGATGACTTCGCATTCGAGCCCACCACACGCCAGGCGCGACATCGGGCTCCAGATGCTCGCCGTTCATCGCAGTGAGAGTATCTCCACCGACGCGATCGCCCCTGGCCGGATCGGGGCGAGTTCTGCCGGCCGGCAATACTCTGCAGCAATGCCTTCGACCGACGTACCGAGCATCCAGGTCAGCATGTCTCGATGAGGGTGCTGACGACGCTCAACTACTACGTCCCGCATTGGACCGGCCTGACGATGTACGCCGCGAACATCGCCGAGGGTCTCGCCGAACGCGGTCATGCCGTCACCGTGATCGCGAGCCGACACGATCGCTCGCTCCCCCGGCGGGAACAGATCCGCGGCGTGTCCGTCGTCCGCCTGCGAGTCGTCGGCCGCCTGAGTCGGACGATGCTGATGCCCGGCTACGTTGTCGCGATGTGGCGCGAGGTCGGTCGCCACGATGTCGTGCACGTCCACAGTCCGTCACCGGAGGCAGCGATGGCGGTTGCGATCGGCCGGTTGCGGAAGCGACGGACCGTCATCACCCACCAGGGCGACGTGGTGATGCCGACCGGCGCGCTGAATCATGTTGTCCAGGGAGCGATGAACGGCGTACTTGGAATCGCCACCCGACTGGCCGATGTCGTCATCACCCACAACGACGACTACGCCCAGCATTCGCGTTTGCTGGCACCCGTTCGCGACACGACGGTCGGAGTGTTCCCACCGACCCGGATCCCGGCGCCACATCCAGATGAAGTCGCCCGACTCCGCACCGAACTCGGCCTCGACGGCACGTTCGTCGTGGGTTTCGCTGGACGATTCGTCGAAGAGAAGGGCTTCGACGTCTTGCTCGCCGCCGTGCCGAGCATTCGAGAGCGCGCCCCGCACCTTCGATTCGTCTTCGCCGGCGACACCGACGTTGCCTACGAGGACTTCCACGCCCGCTGCGCAGCCGACCTCGAACTCCACCGCGACGTGGTGACCTCGATCGGGCTGATTCGCGACCGGCAACGCTTGGCCGATTTCTACGCGATGTGCGACGTGTTCGTGCTGCCCTCGCGCACCGACTGCTTCGCCGCGGTGCAGGTCGAGGCGCTGCTGTGCGGCACCCCGTTGATCACCGCCGACATCCCCGGTGCGCGCTCGGTGGTCGCCGCCACCGGCGACGGGGTGCTCGTGTCGACCGAGAACCCGCAGGCTCTTGCGGATGTAATCGTGCGCAGCGCCACACATCCGCTGCCGATTCCGTCACGCGAGCGAATTGCGGCGATCTTCGATGCCGAAGCATCGATCTCACGGTACGAATCGCTGCTCGAACGGCCGCTCCTCGAACCGCCGATGATCGAGGTCCCCGGTCCGGATCTGACCGCCGCCGACCGCTCCGCAGTCGAGCGGATGATCGTCAACGAATCCGACATGGCATACCGGCGCCGGGTGCCGACGATGATGGCCTGGATGGATCTGCACGACGGCGACGTCGTCCTGGATTGCGGCTGTGGGATGGGCTATCTGTCCAAGATCATGGCGTCATTGCGCGACATCACCGTCGTCGGTGTCGACGGCGACATCGAACGGTTGCAGTGGGCAGCACGAGAGCAGGTCGATTCGGTGCGAGCGAACTCGGCGATCGAACATCTGCCGTTCCCCGACGCCACGTTCGACACGGTGTTGTTGTCCGAGGTCCTCGAACACGTCGACGACGAGGCGACCGCGCTGGCCGAGATCCGGCGGGTGCTCAAGCCAGGTGGCAGGGTGTGCATCAGCGTTCCGCACGCCAACTATCCGTTTGCCTGGGATCCGATCAACAAGTTGCTCGAGTCGTTCGGCCTCCGCCCGATGCAGGGGCCCGGGCCGATCACTGGTCAGTGGAGCAACCATCATCGGCTCTATCTGCCGGCCGATCTGCGACGTGCGATCGAGCGGAACGGATTCACCGTGGAGGCAATCGCCGAGCAGACCTCGCACGCCCTCCTGTTCAGCCACGTACTCGTCTACACCATCGGCAAGAACCTGATCGAGCGAGGGCTGCTGCCAGAACGACTCCGGCGCGCGTCGGACCGATTCGCCAGTGAGGGCAACGACGACAGTCCTCGCAACCCGATCAATCTCGCTCGGCGGTTGCTGCGCCGTGTCGACCGACGCAACGACGCCGGGCCATTCGGCGAGCGTCACTTCGTCAGCCTGCTCGCCCTCGCCCGCCGCGACTGACCGTGAGTCAACTCGATGGG
>JBDSDH010000072.1:0-2621 GCA_039920665.1 Ilumatobacteraceae bacterium | reverse complement strand
TGGCATCTCGGCTGCAGTTCTCCCTCGAACGCTGGGCTGACGAAGAAGCAGTGACGGCTCGAGATGGCGATCGACAATTCGTCGCCTACACCCTCGGCAAGGTCGCCCTCCACACTGTCACCCCGGTCGGAGCATTGAGCTTCGCCGGGCTCGGCGTCACCGCCCGAGTCGCCGCCCTTCTCGCGCCAGCGCCTTCGCGACCGAGTACCTCCACATTGTTCGCGATGTGGGGAGCGATCGCAATGACAGCCGTGTTGGCCGGCTTTCAGATCCACCACCTGGCGCGTCTCGTCACGGCGATCTGCCCCGGCTAACACCATCAACTACAACTTGTAGTAGTATACTCGACGCGTGGACCCACAGACGGTTGCTGACCATTCGCGCCGGTGGAAGCGTGTCGTGGCCGCCCTTGCGCTCGTTGGTCTTTTCGGCTGGGCAGCGACCAGAACCGATGATCAGAGTTCCTTCGTGGCGACGGGATCTCCGCTCGCAACGCCCGCCGATGGCGAACTGACGCCACTCTCGGCCGACGAATTCGAAGGTGTGCTGGTCGGTCTTCGCGGCCGTCCAGTGATCGTCAACATCTGGGCATCATGGTGTGCGCCCTGCCGGACTGAGACACCGCTGCTCGAACGAACATGGGAGTCAGGAGCAGACGGCGTCGCGATCATCGGTGTTGCTTCCAAGGACTCCGCTGGTCCAGCCAGGCAGTTCATGGACGAATTCGGTGTCACGTTCCCGAACGTCTTCGACGAAAGCGGAGACATCCGCCGGCGCCTCGGCCTGCGCGGCTTCCCGACCACCTACGTGTTCGACAGCGACGGCAACCTGCAAACCACCATCGTTGGTGGCCTGACCGAACCGCGGCTCGCATCGATCCTGCAAGACCTCCGACCATGATGGACATCGGGCTCCTGGTATCGATCATCGTCACCGTTGCGATACCCGCGCTGTTCGTGACGCCAAGACCCCTGACCGCCGTACCGCGAGGTTTGATCGACACGACACTCGGAGCAGTCGTCGTCGGCCTGATCATCGGCCGCTTGAGTGCAGTCGCACTCGACGACCCGGGCTCGCTGACAACACTTTCGAGCCTTCTGGTGATCCGAAGCGGAGTCGAATTCTGGCCCGCGCTCGTGGCTGGAACGCTCTGGCTCATGCTCGGCGCTCGCAGCGACGGCACGCCGCCATGGTTGCGACTTGCTGCTGTGGCACCGGCTGCGATGATCGGATGGGCCGGCTACGAAGCGACATGTCTCGTGCGCGGCGGGTGCCCCGGGCCCCGATCAACGATCGGGCTGCGCCCCGACGGTCTGACAGCCACCGTCTTCCCGATCGGCCTCGCGGTCGCTGCAGCGGCCGTCATTGCAGCATTGCTGCTTCGACGGATGTGCAGTCGAGAGTCGACACCCACTGTCGCCCTGTCAGCGGTCGCTCTGATCGGCCTGATTCGATCCGTTGCATCGATCTGGCTACCACACGTTGGTGCCGGATGGACCCGTCAACACCGAACCTCCATCGTCATGAGTGCGCTGGCCGTCATCGGTCTCGCGATCCTGCGTCTCGAATCGACCCGCCGAAGCCACGCCACCGAACACCCCGCCGCCGCATGAACGCAGTGCTGCTCCCACTTGCTGCAGTCGCTGCAGGGATCGTTTCAGCCACCAGCCCGTGCGTCCTTCCGGTCATCCCTGGCTACCTCGCCGCAGTGTCGCTCCCCGGCAGCCCAACGTCGGATCGCGGCCCATCCGTGCGTGGCGCATTCGGTTTCGTCGCCGGTTTCACAGCCGTCTTCACGATTCTCGGCGCGACCGCGTCAGCGCTCGGAGACCTGCTCTACTCGCAACTCCAACTCGCCCTGAACGTCGCCGGAGTCCTGCTCATCGTCGCGGGGATGCACACCGTTGGCTTGCTCAACATCACAGGCATCGCACGCGAGCGGCGAGTCGTTCAACCCGAGACCGTTGCGGGCGGCCCGCGCCGGGCCCTTTTGCTCGGGATGGTGTTCGCTCTCGGATGGACACCCTGCATCGGCCCGATACTGGCCACGATCTTGACCAAAGCCGCCGCAGACGCATCCCTGGCACAGGGCATGGGGCTGCTGGTGCTGTACTCGGCAGGTCTCGGCATCCCATTCATCGCGGTGGCACTGTGGTTCGAACGGTCGGCACCGATCAGACGATGGCTGTCTCGACACAGTCGCCGAATCCAGCGGATCGGCGGCATCGCGATGATCGCGATCGGCATCGCCTACACCACCGGATTCTGGGAAGCGATGTTCACCGGGATCCAACGATGGCTCGCCCGCTCCGGCTGGCCCCCGCTGTGACGTTGCTCATTTGACGTCAACAATGCTGGCGAACGGTGGGGTACGGGTTCACCGCACCCCCGCCGCCGGGATGGATCTCGAAATGCAGGTGGTTTGCGCTCGTATTGCCGGTTGCACCGACATAGCCGATCACTTCGCCAGCACCGACCGATCGAGATCCGCCCTCCCACGCGCTGAGATGGGCGTAGTAGTACTTGTTTCCGTCAGAACCGGTCAGCCAGATGACGTTGCCACCAAGGTTGTTCTGCTTCATGGTCACGCTGCCCGACACGACGGCAATGAGCGGAGTCCC
>JBDSDH010000071.1:0-3874 GCA_039920665.1 Ilumatobacteraceae bacterium | reverse complement strand
CGCCCCACCGCTGCCGTAGCGACGGCGAGCGTTGGCGATGATGTCGGCATCGGGACTCGACTCGAGCGCCGTTCCGCCATCGGGCCACTCGATGCCATCGCCAAGATCGCGGTCGTCTCGATCGTCGAGTGCATCCTCGCGATGTTCATCGAGGTCGCCTTCGACATGGTCGTTCGCGTCGAGATCCGGTGAGTCGGCAACCATCGGCTCACCCTACCGGCGCGCTGGAAGCTGGTATGGCGCAAGGCGGTCCTGGCCACGAACTACCCTGTGGGCGTGCCAGAGGGGGACACCATCCACCGGGCAGCGATTGCCCTCCGAACAGCCTTGGTCGGCAAACCGACGGTCACGTTTCGCGCGCCTCGGTTGCTGGGGCCGATGCCAACCCCCGGACGCACCATCGAGTCGATCGAAAGTCACGGCAAACACCTCGAGATCATTTGGGACGATGGTCTCACGCTGCACACCAACCTGCGGATGTCGGGGACCTGGCACCTTTACCGGGTTGGCGAACGGTGGCGCAAGCGCGACGACCAGATGCGGGTGTCGATCGAGGTCGACGAGTGGATCGCCGTGTGTTTCAACGCGCCACTGGTCGAGACCTACCGGCAGTTCGACCGCCATCGCCATCCGGGGTTCGGCCGGCTCGGACCCGATCTGTGCCGGCCCAACGCTGATCTCGACGAATCGGTCGATCGTCTGCTCGACTACCAGGATCCGCTGGCGTTCATTGCCGAAGTCCTGCTCGATCAGCACGTCGCATCCGGGGTCGGCAATGTCTATCGGAGCGAAGTGTTGTGGGCGGTGCAGCTCAGTCCGTTTGCCACCGTCGGCTCGTTGAGCCGTGAAGATGCCGCCCAGGTCGTCAACACGGCGGCGCGGATGTTGCGAGCCAGCCTCAACGACGGTCGCCGTGCGTCGGTGCCGGGTGTGGCCCCCGGGCTCACGGTCTACGGCCGCAATGGCCAGCGTTGCGAGCGGTGCGGCGACACCATCCAGGTCAAGCGTTTCGGCGAGATGAATCGGCTGCTGTACTGGTGCCCTGATTGCCAATCACGCGGGGACGCCCGGGTCAACCCGACCCCACCGCAGGGCATGGAACGCCCGATGGACCCTCACCCAGCGGCAGCGATGTACCTGTCCGACCTTCCATGGCGCCGACACGTCGACACGCCGTACCCCTCGCAACTCGGCGCACAACCCGACGATCGCACAGACGATCGCACAGACGACCGCACAGACGACCGCACACACCCTGTCGAACGCCGCCGCGGCCACGCCGACACCGGCTGACGCGGGCCTGAAGCAGCGCCCGGCCAGCAGCGAGCAGGAAACATACGTCACTGGTGGCGTCGGGTGTTTGGTGACCGCACGTTCGGACGCCGTTTGGCTGCGGCGGTCAGCGGCCGATGACCCAGGGGCGGATGTCGACGCCGGTCATGCCGGCTCGGAGGGCTGCTTCCATACCGAAGTCGGTGTCCTCGAACACGACGCACCGCGCTGGTTCGGAGCCGATCCGGCGAGCGGCTTCGAGGAAGACGTCCGGCTCCGGCTTGTGCAGCACGGTGTCCTCTGCGCCGACGAGTGCATCGAAGAGTTCGAGCATCCCGATCGTCGTCAGCGTGCGCTGCACGATCACCCGCTCACCACCGCTGGCCACGGCCATCGGCAACACGCCGTGGTAGCGGATCGCGATCTCGCACACCGGTTCGACCCGTTGGATCGCCTCGACCGATTCGAGGTAGCGGTTCTCCTTGTCGACGACCATCACCGCCACGTCGGACACGGCCACGCCGCTCTCGTCGCTGAGCAGCTCGATGATCTTGTGGCCCGGCATCCCGCCGAGTTCGTAGAAGCGCTGCTCGCTGAATGCGATCTGGTACTCGCGAAGCATCGCCGTCCACGCGAGGTAGTGAGCCGGCATCGTGTCGGCCAGCGTGCCGTCGCAGTCGAAGATCAAGGCGGTCGTCCCTGCCGGTGCCGTCCAGAGTTCCGAATTCGTGAGGGTCATCGCCGAAAACGCTAACGGCTCCAACCCGCCGACACGGCTGGGTCGGTCGGCCGGACGTCGGTCGGTCGTCGGTCGAAACTTTGCGCGCCCACGGACCCGAAGCGTTCCGAATGGTGAGAGAAGTCAGCCCCACGGGCCTGGAAAGTCCCGCGCTCGCGCCCGTTCACGGAAGCGCCGGACTCGAGACAGGGGTCGACCTCGGTGGTGTTACTCAGCGTCGAGGAAGCGCTTCGGGTCGACAGCCAGCAGGCCGGCTTCGATCACGAGCTTGGTCAGCGTGCGCCCGGTACCGCGCAGCGTGAGCGCGTTGTCGTCGCCAAGTGCCTCGTACGGCGCGAGCGCTGCTCGGTCGGTGGCGTCCTCGATCGCCTGTCGTTGGGCGCGTCCGGCATCGGTGAATGCACCTTCGCTGTCGACGATGCCGCGGGCTGCGAGTCCTTCGACGCCGGCAGCCCATTCGTCCTCGCTCCACGCTCGCGACGCACGCAGCACTCCCGCGGGAACGTCGCCCGACGCGGCATGGGAGATCAACGCCTCCAGACCCGACAGGCCCTCCAACGTCAGCGCGGCGATGTGGCCGTCACCGCGGAACTCGCGCAGCAGCGACTGGCCGTGCCACAACGCGAGGTGCGGTTCGTCGGGCCATGGCAGCGAGGCGTGGGCGGCGAACAGCGGTCGTCCCTCGAGACGCTCGCATGCAACCAGCGCCGCGCGTTGGGTGAGACCGGCGGCCTCGGCCAACTCGACCGACTGCAGCACCTCGTCGCCGAACGCACGACGCAGCGAGGAATCGACCGCATTGAGCCGGGCGGTGAGCATTGCGGCGGGCGACGACAACGTCCACGCGTTCTCCATTGCCCGACGCACGAGTGCTGGGTTGAAGTTGTAGAACGTCGCGATGACGACCTCGGCGGGTACCGCGCCCATCGGCGCAACGCGTGAGGCGAAGTAGCCGCCGCGAGCTGACGTGATGCCGACTGCGGCGTAGGCCGGCGGTGCATCGGGGGTGAAGTAGATCATCCCGTGTACGGCTTCCATACTGCGCCAGGTCTTGCGTGCCGTGAGTGCGTCCATTGTGAATACCTCCGGGCGTGAACCGTAGGACATCCGGACCTATGGTTCGTGCTCGGACGACGTGTGTGCGCCGGGGAAGAAGTTGATCGCAATGGAGAGTCTGCAGGGCAAGGTCGCGGTGGTCACCGGAGCGGGAAGCGGCATCGGCAAGGCGATGGCCGAGCGTTTCGTCGCCGAAGGGATGCAGGTCGTGCTCGCCGACCTCGACGAGATCCGGCTGCGCTCGGTCGAGGCCCAACTCACCGAATCCGGCGGCGATGTGTTCCCGGTCGCGGTCGACACCGCGCTCGAGGAATCCGTTCAAGCGCTCGCCCAGAAGGCCCTTGACCGGTACGGAGCCGCGCATGTGTTGTGCAACAACGCAGGCGTGGTCGGCACCGGCGACCCGTGGACCGGCCCGATGAGCGTGTGGGAGTGGGTCGTCGGGATCAATCTCTACGGAGTCATCCACGGCATCCGCGCCTTCCTGCCGATCATGACCGAGCAGGGCGAGGGCCACATCGTCAACACCGCGTCGATGGCCGGCCTGGTCGCGATGCCGGGCGCCGCGCCGTACAACGTCACCAAGCACGGCGTCGTCGCGCTCAGCGAAGGGCTGTTCATCGAGCTCAAGTCGGCGGGGTCGCCCGTGAGCGTCTCGGTGCTCTGCCCCGGATTCGTGCGGACCGAATTGATGGACAAGATGACATGGGCCGATCGCCTCGGTGCGCAGCCGAACGTGAGCGACAATCCGATGTCACAGTTCATGGACCAGATGCTTCGTGACGGAGTCGAACAGGGCATCTCGCC
>JBDSDH010000070.1:0-26199 GCA_039920665.1 Ilumatobacteraceae bacterium | reverse complement strand
CCGCTCTGCACGTGGTCGCCCACGTGGAGGTTCTTGGGGGCCAAGATGTATGCCTTCTCGCCATCCGCGTAGTGCAGCAGGGCGATCCGGCAGGTGCGGTTGGGGTCGTACTCGATGGCTGCGACCTTGGCGGTCACGCCGTCCTTGGTGCGCTGGAAGTCGATGATGCGGTACTGGCGCTTGTGGCCACCACCGATGTGACGCGAGGTCTTGCGACCGTGCACGTTGCGACCGCCGGTGCGGCGACGCGGGGCGAGCAGTGTCTTCTCAGGGGTCGACTTGGTGACCTCGGAGAAGTCGGGCGACGTCTGGAAACGGCGGCCGGCGCTGGTTGGTTTGCGTGAACGAATTGCCATGTCAGTGGACCTCTGGATCAGTTCTCGAACAACGGGATGTCGTTGCCCGCTGCCAGGGTGACGATTGCCCGTTTGGTGTCGGGCTTCTTGCCGTTGCGGTTGCTCTTACGAGCTCGGGTGACCTTGCCGACCCGGTTGAGCGTGTTGACCTTGGTGACCTTGACGCCCCAGATCGCCTCGACGGCGTCGTGGATCTCTGGCTTGCTGGCGCTCGGGTGCACAATGAACGTGTAGACGTTCTGCTCGATGAGCGCGTAGCTCTTCTCCGAGACCACCGGGGCGATGATGATGTCGCGTGGGTCTTTCATGATTCCTTCTCGCTGTCTTCGGCGTCGGCCTGCGAACCGGGCTTGCTGAAACCAGCGGCCTCGGCAGCTTCCTCAGTGGAGAACCACACTTCGGCGATGGTCTGGCTGTAGTAGCGGCTGCCAGGCGTATGGAACAGCATCGACTGGGCGTTGCCCTTGATGTCGAAACCCTTCGGCTCGCTGCCGTCTTCGGCGGGAGCGTGGCTGCCCTTGCCGTACGGGCCTTCGACGTTTGCCTCGGGCGAGGCGGCGAAGGTCTCGCGCTCGCCGTCCTGCTTCTCCATCGGCGTGCCGGTCGGGAGATTTTCCGGGGTGAACACGATGGTCTGGTTGCAGAGCACGTCGTAGGCATTGAGTTCGCCGACTTCGATCAACTGCACATTGGGCACGTTGCGGAAGCTCTTGATGACGTTGACATCGTCACGGCCGTGGACTAACAGGACCGAGCCGGTGAGGCCGAGCGTGGAGAGCGCGGCGACTGCCGACTTCGTGCTCGGGGCGTCGAGGCCCCAGCCATCGACGACGACGACCTTGCCCTCGTTGGCACGATCGGACAGTGCCGAACGGAGTGCGAGCTTGATCATCTTCTTGGGTGTCTTCTGGCTGTACTTGCGCGGCTTGGGCCCGAGGGCGACGCCACCACCGCTGAAGTGCGGAGCTCGGGTCGAGCCCTGGCGAGCGTTACCGGTGCCCTTCTGCTTGAAGGGCTTCTTACCGCCGCCGCTGACTTCGGCGCGGGTCTTGGTGCTCTGGGTGCCGGCCCGGCGATGGGCGAGCTGCGCCGTGACGACCTGGTGCATGACCGGGACGTTGGGCTGCACACCGAACATGTCGGAATCGAGCTCGATGCTCGAACCCTTCGACTTGCTGTTCGAGGCGGACAAGGACTGGATGGTTACGGAAGCCATGGTTTCACTTCCCCTTCACGGCGTTACGGACGATGACGACGCCGCCATTCGGGCCGGGAACCGAACCCTTGACGAGCAGTAGCCCGCGCTCGAGGTCGGCTTCGACGATTTCGAGGTTGAGCGTGGTGACCTGCTCGTTACCCATGTGACCGGCCATTTTGAGGCCCTTGAGCACGCGGCCCGGGTAGCTGCAGGAACCAATGGAGCCCGGCGCACGGTGGTGCTTGTGGTTACCGTGGCTGGCGCCTTGGCCCTTGAAGTTGTGGCGCTTCATGACACCTGCGGTGCCCTTACCACGGCTGACGGCGGTGACATCCACCTTCTGGCCCTTGGCGAGAGTGTCGACGCCGATCTCCTGGCCGACAGCGAAGCCGTCGACGCTTTCGAGACGGAGTTCGACCAGGCGACGACCAGCGGCAACTCCGGCCTTGGCGAAGTGACCCGCCTCGGGCTTGGAGAGCTTCTTCGTGTCCTTGGTTCCGTAGGTGACCTGGAGGGCGGTGTACCCGTCGCGTTCGGTGGTCTTCACCTGGACCACTCGAGCCGGCTCGACCCGCAAGACGGTGACGGGGACAATCTTGTTGTCATCGCCCCAGACCTGGGTCATGCCGACTTTTTCGCCGACGATCGCTTGTTGTGCCATGAGCGGCAGCCTTTTCGTTCCGGACCCGGCTGAACCGGGTTCTTGGTTGTAACGAGGCTGGTGTCATTGCTCCCCCACCGTTCGGGTGAGGGAGATGATCACCATTCACGCAAATGCTCCGAGGGCGTGGGCCCACGGAGCACTGAGATCAGGTTGTTGCCGTGTCGTTCCCTCCGGATTCGGGGGGCGTACACGGACTTCGGTTGAAGTTGCCCCACGGACCTGACGGTCTGGGGAGCACAAGGTGGAAACTCTATCCACGCAGGTGACGCGATTCCACCGCTGGAGGTGGCGAATCTGGGAGGGACGGCTGGCATGGTCTCCGAGGATCTCTGTGTCACCACATATCCCGGATTCGGGATATGTGGTGACACAGAGCGGGCGCGTCAGGGCTGGAGCGTGATTGGGTCACAATGGACACGTGATCTGGGGTTTGATCGGCGTGTTGGTCGTGCTGTTCGGCGCGCTCGGATGGCAGCTGTCCGCCGGCCGGAGGGGCCGCGTTGCCGAGGGGGTTCTCGCTGCAACGAACGACCGCCTGGACCCAGCCGAAACGGCCTCGATCGGCGCGGCGTTGGAGTCGATCGGCCATGCTCACACCGAGACCCGGAACCGTCGACTGACGATGCTGGTCGGGCAACTGATCGACCGGCGGGTCCCGGTGCGCGTGATCGAACTCGTGGCCGGCCATGCAGAAGCCCGGGTGAGGTTCGCCGACGGTACGACGATTCGAGCGTGCGGCACCACCGACGGCGACCTCGGACTGCTCGCCGGTGTGATCCGGGAGGGTTCGGTGACCCCGGCGCTGTGCGCCGCCGACCGCGATGGGGTGCACATCGTCTTCGACCGGACTGCCCGCCAGGTCATCGGCCCGCCTCGCCGGCTGTCGATCCGGGTGATCGGGATCGACCAACCCGACTGACCTACCCGATTGACCTACCCGACTGACCTACCCGACTGACCTACCCGACTGACCATGCCGTTCAGCGGCCGAAGCGGGGAATCGGGGCTGCAGGCGTCGTGTCGCGCCGGGCGATCGATCGTCGGAGGGCCGCGATCAGCCGGTCGCGAACTTCGATGGGGGCGATCACGTCGTCGTACGTGAGGCCGTCCGCCATCCTCCAGACCCCACTGAGTTGCGATGCACCGAGCGCGTCGGTGGTGGCAGCGTCGGCGTGACTCGCACTGGCGGCGCCGCTCGCCGGCATCGCCCCGACCGTCGCTGTCGGCAGCGCGAAGACTGCTGTCTGGTGGTCGAACGGGTTGTGGGCCATCACCGACGACCCGAATCCGAATGCCTTGCGCAGGGTGACGTGCAGCTTGGGGCCTGGGTGACGACGTTGAGCGGCGTACATCGCGCCCGCGGCGCGCAAGATGCCGGCCCGTTCGGATGCGAGGCCCGGCAGCACGCCTGGGGTGTCAGCCAGGAACAGCAGCGGCAGGTGGAACGATCCGGTCCAGTCGATGAAACGGGCGGCCTTGGCCGCGGCGGGGGCGTCGATCGCTCCCGCTCCGACGAGCGGCTGGCTGGCAACGACCGCAATCGGGATGCCGTCGAGACGGGCGAGGCAGGTCAGCAGGCCACTCCCCCATTCGGGCTGCAGTTCGAGCACGGATCCCATGTCGACGATTGCGTCGACCACATCGCGACCGTCGTAGGGCTGGCGCAGGTTGGTCGGGATGATGGTCGCGAGGTCGCCATTGGCCGGTGGCGATGCGTCGTACTCGATCGGCCACGAATCTGCGCTCGACGGCAGGCAGCCGAGCAGCAGTCGAACCATCACCATCGCGGCTGCATCGTCGGCGACGACGATCTGGGCCAGGCCCGAACCGGCGTGGACCGCAGCACCGCCGAGTGATTCCTTGTCGATCTCGACTCCCGTCGCCGCCTTCACCAGCGGCGGGCCGGCCGCGAACATCTGGCTCGTCCCGTCGACCATCACGACCACGTCGGCCAAGGCGGCAGCGAGCACGCCGTGGCCGGCCGAAGCACCCGTGACGGCGGCGATCACCGGCACGATGCCGGCCAGATCGGCGATCGCTCCGAGATCACCCGGTGCCGGGCGATTGCCATGGAGGGAATTCGTCGCCCGATGACCCGCACCGTCGAGCACCATCACCAGCGGGATCCGGTCCTGCAGCGCGAGGCGAGCAATGCGCTCCCGCTTCGACGCTCCGGGGTGGCCGATCGATCCGCCGAGCACCGTCGCGTCCTCGACGCCGATCATGATCGGTCGTCCACGAACCGTTGCATGGCCAGCGACGAAGGCGTCGGCCGCGGCGCCGGCTCCCGAACCAGCCAGCATCCCGATCTCGGCGAACGATCCCTCGTCGACCAACGCCGCGATCTTGGCTCGGGCGTCGAGCCGACCATCCGCCTCGCGCCGGGCAAGTCGCTGCTCCCCACCCATTGCTTCGGCCACGCGCCGCCGTTGTTCCAGATCGGCGATCGAGGCCGCCCACTCGTCCGTCATCCCGGAAGTCTCACACGCCAGCGGAGGTCGTCAGTGCAGGGACAGGCGATAGGCGAACGTGAAGCGGCCGGCGGGGATGCGGTAGCGGTCGAGCACATCGGGCCCGCAACTTGCGGTACCGAGGCCGCGGTGGGCGACATCGAGGTGGACCACGAGTTGGTCGCGAGCGACGAGGTCGGCCTCGTTGACGGACGCGGTGAGATCGTCCGCCGTGTAGTTGGTGGCCGAGACGTGCAGCACCGCGGGGTCGAGGACGTCGACCCGAAGCGTGCGGCCACCCGGCTCGATGCACTCCAACCAGCGGCAATCGCAACGGAGGCCGAACTCCTGGGGCACCAGATAGGGCGGCACATCCGGCACGCCTGCCCACTCCCCGATCAACGCAGCTGACTTGCGATCCGGGTAGTTCTCGTGGGGGCCGCGACCGAACCAGCGCAGACGATCGAACGAACCGGGCAGCGAGAACGTGACCCCGATTCGGGGCAGGTCGGCGAGCGACTCGGGAACCACGACCGTGTGATCGAACGTCACCGACCGCCCATCATCGGCCACCATGCGGGTGACAGCGTGGTCGACCAGCGACGAGGCCGTCGATCGATCGACTCCGGCCGCACGCCACCGCCACAGTGCTGGACCACCGACTCCGATCCGTTCGCTGAGATCGGGCATCAGCTTGAATCCGTCGTTGTCGGTCGGCGCCCGCCACAGAGCGAGCTCGACCGGGGCGACAAGCAGTTCGTCGATCGCCGAGCCACCGCCGGCGCCGGAACGTCGGCGGTAACCAGTTCGGGCCGGCTTGGCGGCACGGAGCGTCATCTGATCGGCTGCGACCTGGTGGCCTTTGGCCGCGAACCAACTCGACCGCAGCGTCCAACGAACGGTCAGCAGCGCGTCGCCCGCGCCATCCGGCACGGCACATGGCAGGTCGATGTCGACCGAGCCGTGCGATGCAACAGCGACCCGTGGCAGACGTCCCGAGCCAGCCAGCGCGCCGTCGGACCACAGCTGCCAGGTCGCGTCGTACCCCTCGAGACCGGTGAAGGATTGGCGATTGTGGACTCGCATCCGGGCAGCTGCACCGCGACGAGCCGGCACGAGCGAGGTCACGATCGGGCGATAGACCCACGCCACCTCGTGCATCGCAGGGTGCGGCTGCCGATCGGACGACACGAGGCCGTCGGCGACGAAGTTGCCGTCGTTCGGGGTGTCGGCGAAGTCGCCGCCGTATGCCAGACGCGGCTTGCCATCGGGTCCGATTCGACGCAGCCCGTGGTCCTTCCATTCCCAGATGAAGCCGCCCTGAAGGCCCGGAGTCGTCGTGATCGCGTCCCAATAGTCGGCGAGCGAGCCGTTCGAGTTGCCCATCGCGTGGCTGTACTCGCACATGATCAGCGGTCGCGTACCGAGGCCGGATTCGCCGTAGTTGCGGATCGATTCGATCGAGGGGTACATCGGGCAGACGATGTCGGAGGCGGCAAGCCCACCATCGACCCAGTGCCCGTCGACGGGGCCACGCGAGGCGAAGACGCGAGCGTCGCCGGGAACGATTCGTCGAGGCCGGGCCGGGCCATCACCGTCGAGCGTGGCTCCCTCGTAGTGCAGTGGACGGCTCGGATCGACCCGGCGGATCCACCCGGCGAGCGCGTCATGGTTGGCGCCGTACCCGCTCTCGTTGCCGAGACTCCAGAGGATGACCGACGGATGGTTGCGGTCGCGCTCGACCATTCGCGCGCCGCGTGCGAGGAACGCCGAGCGGTAGCGAGGGTCGTTGCAGATCGAGGTGTTGTAGGCGTGACTCTCGATGTCGGCCTCGTCGACGACATACATCCCGAGCTCGTCGCAGAGGTCGTAGAACGCGGCGTCGTTCGGATAGTGCGACGTTCGCACGGCGGTGATGTTGTGAGCCCGCATCACCCGGAGGTCGGCGCGCAGATCGTCGGTGGTCAGTGCCTTGCCCCGATCGGGATCGTGGTCGTGGCGGTTGACGCCGAAGATCCAGATCGGCTGACCGTTGACGAGCAGCTGGCGTCGGTCGACGTGAACCGAGCGAATTCCGACCCGCTGCGTCGTTGTGTGCACCAGCGCACCGGACGGCGACAGCAGCTCGATGATCACTTTGTAACGGTCGGGTCGTTCGGCCGACCACGGATTGGCCCGGACGATGTTCCATTCGGCATCGACTGCGTGCCCGACGAAGACGTACGGCGTCGCAAAGCTGCTCGCGACGACGAGCTCCTGTGGCTTGCCGACGCGGCGACCGTTCGGAGCGAGCACCGTCGTTCGCACTACATACCCGCGTGTGGGTGGCGACACGAACGAGACGGTGGACGTGACGCCGATGGTGCCGGCTCCTGTGAGGTGATCGTAGGAGGAGCGGGCGACGACGTCGCCGATGTGTACGAGCGGTCGAGCTTCGATGAACACGCTGCGATGCAGTCCAGCCATCCACCACTGGTCCTGGTCCTCGATGTAGCTGAGCGCGCTGTAGCGAACGACGACGATCGCGATCTCGTTCGAGCCGGTGCGCAGCAGGTGGGTGATGTCGTACTCGCTCGGCAGCCGGCTGTCGGTGCCGTAGCCGGCGAAGGCGCCATTGACATACGCCGCATGCACGCTCTCTGCTCCGCCGACGTGGAGCACGACCTGCTGGGCGAGCCACGCCTTGGTCACCGAGAACCGACGCCGGAACACACCTGTGGGATTCCGGTCGGGCAGGCGCGGCGGTGGCCCGGGGAAGGGCATCTGGACGTTGGTGTAGTGGGGCAGATCGCCGACGTCCTGCATCGTCCAACTGCCCGGCACGGCAACGGTCCGACTCGGCAGATCACCGGTGATTGCATCGGCATCGATCTCGTCGGGCGAATCGAACAGCTCGAAATGGTAGAGCCCGTCGAGCGATCGCCGCTCGAAGCCGTCGAGCGGCACGTGCATCGGCATCCGGCCGATCTCGGTGATCGTCGGGTCGGCCCACGGGCGTACTGTCCCGATCTCGGGCAGCATCAGCGTTCTCCTCGTTCGTGTAATGACAAAATTCTGGCGCCGTCGACCGCCTGCACGATCCAGCCGTCGGTGATCGCTCCGGGTTCGCAGATCGATACCAGGCAGCCGCCGAACCCTCCTCCGGTCATCCGCGTGCCGTAGACGCCATCGAGCCCGGCTGTCGTGATCATCGCTTCATCCATCGCCGGGGTCGAGATCTGGAAGTCGTCTCGGAGGCTGTCGTGACTCTCGATCATCAACGCTCCAGCAGTCCCGAGATCACCCGCCCCGAGCGCGACGGCGAAGGCGCGGACCCGTTCGTTCTCGGTGATGACGTGGCGGGCGCGCGAGCGCACGATCGGGTCGGTGATTCGGGTGACATCCGTGACGCTCGCCAGGCGCAATGGCCCGATGACAGCTTCGGCGGCAGCACACTGCGCGACCCGGTCTGCATATGGGCTGCCGACGAGGCGCCGATGGGCGATGAACTGAACGACCACATCGACTGCGGCGGGAACCGCCGTCGGCACCACGGTGAGGTCGTGGCAGTCCATCAGCAGCGCATGACCAGCGACGCCGGAGGTGATCGTCAGCTGATCCATGATGCCGCTCGGCACGCCGCAAGCGAGGTGCTCGGCGCGGCGGCACAGTTGGGCCAGCGAGACCGGGTCACCCTGGTAACCGAGAGCCAGGGCAACGGCGACTTCGAGCGCCGCGCTGCTCGACAGGCCGGCACCGATCGGAATCGTCGTCGACACGTCCCCGCGGATGCCTGGCAACAAATGTCCCGGTTGATGGGTCTGCAGTTCGACGGCGACCGCTGCCACGAACCGCGCCCACGCCGGTTCGACCGCGGCCACGTCGGATGCGGAGATGACAGCGGACAGGTCGGCTGGTTGGGGCTCGTCGCGTGACGTGAGCACGATGCGCTCATCGGCGGCGAACGAGATCGACGTCCAGCGGTCGATCGCCATCGGCATCACCAGACCGCCGGTGTAGTCGGTGTGATCACCGATCAGGTTGACCCGGCCCGGCGCCCGAACGGTGGTCGTCATCGCGTCGCTCGACCGCTCGTCACCCATCGTGGCGCAGTCGTTCGGCGAGATCTTCCGGGCTGACCGGGTTGAAATATTCGCCGCCAGCGACCTCGGCCGCAGCGATGAAACGCGACACGCCCCGGGCCCGCCACGGCGACACGATTTCGATGTGGAACCACGCGTCGGGGTGGTCCGATTCGGCGGTCGCCGTCGTCGGCCGTTGCATCAGCCACATCATGTACGGCAGGGGTGCGCCGTACAGACGGTCGAGGCGGGTCATGCTGTCGACGAGCAGTCCGGCCAGATCGAGCCGCTCGACTACGGTGAGTTCGGCCAGGTTCGGCACGAGGCGTTTCGGGGCGAGCACGAGCTCGACCGGATAGGTGGGTGCGAACGGCACGTACGCATGCCACGAGCCGACCGTCGACACGGCTCGTCGGCCGGGGTCGTGATCGGGTTGCCAGCCGGCAGCAAACAGGCGCGCCGGCCGCTCGGGCACGTGGTCGTAGGCGTAGATCTGACCGTGCGGATGGGCGATGGTCGCCCCCACCTCGGCGCCACGGTTCTCGAACACGAGCACGAAGTCGACATCGTCGCGCGCTCCGAGTTCGGTCGTCCGGGCGGTCCACAGGTCGATCACCTTGGCCACTCCGGCGACCCCGAGCGACTGCAGCGTCGCGTCGTGCTGCGAGGTGTAGAGCACGACCTCACAGCGATCGCCGGGCATCGCCGGCCAACGGTTGGAGAACCAGCGGACGTCGTACGGGTCCGGAGACTCGAGCCCACCCGGGCAGAACGGGCAGCCGACGCTCGGCAGATTCGGTCGGGATTGGCGCGAACCAACGACGTGCACCGTGGTGCCGAGGTAGGAGTCGACGCGTTCGTCGGGCAGCGATGCAATCGATTCGGCTTGGGCTGATTCCATCACGAGTCGGTGAGGCGAAGACCGGTCGCCGCGTCGAAGCAATGGACCGCCTTCGGATCGGGGACGAGCGAGACCACATCGCCGGGACGGGCTTCACTCAACCCGCCGGCGCGGGCCACGACTTCTCCGTCGACGCCCGGCACGGTGCAGTACAGGAACGAGTCCGAACCGAGTTCCTCGACTGTCACCACCGTCGCGTCGAGACCGTCACCATCGGCGAGGCGCAGCGATTCCGGTCGAACGCCGAGGACGACATCTGCCGTAGTCGCGGCCGACCGCCGAGCTGCCGAGATCGGGATCGTCAACGAGCCGATCGTGACACCGTTCTCGCCGAGCGTGCCCGGCAACAGGTTCATCGACGGCGATCCAATGAACCCGGCCACGAACAGATTGAGCGGCTGGGTGAACAGTTCACGCGGCGACGCGCATTGCTGGAGCAGGCCGTCTTTGAGGATCGCGACTCGATCGCCCATCGTCATCGCCTCGACCTGATCGTGGGTGACGTACACCGTCGTGACCCCGAGCCGTCGCTGCAACGCCGCAATCTGGGTGCGGGTCTGAACCCGCAGCTTGGCGTCGAGGTTGGACAGCGGCTCGTCCATCAAGAAAACCTTCGGCTGGCGGACGATGGCCCGTCCCATCGCGACCCGTTGGCGCTGGCCACCGGACAACTTGGCCGGCTTGCGATCGAGGTACTCCTCGAGATCGAGGAGCTTCGCTGCGTCCTTGACCCGCTCGGCGATCTCGGCCTTGGGCATCTTCTTGATCTTGAGGTGGAAACCGATGTTCTCGCCAACGGTCATGTGTGGATACAGCGCGTAGCTCTGGAACACCATCGCGATGTCACGCTGGCGCGGAGGCAGCATCGTGACGTCGGTGTCGCCGATCGAGATGCTGCCGCTGTCGACTGGTTCGAGGCCGGCCAACATTCGCAGTGTCGTACTCTTGCCGCAGCCCGAGGGACCGACGAGGACGAGAAACTCGCCATCGGCGATGTCGAGATCCAGCGAGTCGACGGCTGGTCGCTGCCCGGACTGGTAGGTACGCGAGGCCTGGGTGAACGTAACCGTGGACATCAGACTTTCCTTCGTAGATCGACCGACGCGATGTCGGGTTCGGTGGGATCGGCGAGCAGGACTCGGCCGACGTGTTGTTCGAGTAATGCCAGCGCGGCGGGAGCGATCGAGGTGTCGGTCACGACGGTGTCAGCGTCGTGCAACGGCGCGATCGTGCTCAGTCCGGTGACATTCCACTTGGTGTGGTCGGCGAGCACCACCAATCGTTGGGTGGCGTCGGCGAACGCCCGGTTGGTCTCGGCCTCGCTGAGGTTGGGTGTCGAGAATCCGGCCCGCTCGCTCATCCCGTGGACGCCCATGAACACCGTGTCGAAGTGCAGCGTGCGCAGCGCATGCACGGCCACGGGGCCGACGAGTGCGTCGGACGGGGTGCGCATCCCGCCGGTGAGGATCACGGTGCGATCCGATCGGGGAGTTTGGTGAAGCACGTCGGCAACCTGGACGGAGTTGGTGACGACGATCAGGTCGGCGATGTCGATGAGGTGGTAGGCGAGTTGCCACGTGGTGGTTCCGGCGGTCACACCGATCGCGGTCCCGGCCCGAACGAGGCCTGCCGCCGCTTGTGCGATCGCGAACTTCTCGTTGGTGTTGCGGAGCGACTTGGCCGCGAATCCCGGTTCTGCGGCACTGCGATCGAGCAGTGACGTCGCCCCCCCATGGACCTTTTCGACCAACCCTGCTTCGTCGAGTGCATCGAGGTCACGCCGCACCGTCATGTCGCTGACGCCCAATTGGGCGGCCAGATCGGCGACCCGCACCGAGCCGCGCTGACGCACCTCGTTGAGAATCAGTTCGTGACGCTGGCGAGCGAGTGCCCGCGTACCGACGGGATCCGAAGAAGCGGGCGAGGTCCGATGCACAAGGGCGAACTCTGCCTCATCATCGGCTCGAAGTCAACAGAAACGCACGGCAATTCCCTTTCGATGTTCGTTTTTCGCACAGAGAACGGGGAATTTTGTGCGTATGGGGAAAGATTTTGTTGACATTGCGTTCATTGTCGTGACATATTGCGTTCGCTTCTGTCGGCATCTTGACCGTCGCTGAACACCACACATCATCCTGAGGGGGATCTCATGTCGGATCAGACCGAACATTCACCACACCCACGCGACGTCGGCTTCTCGATCAACCGCCGCCAAATGCTGGCCGGCGCATCAGCGCTGAGCCTCGCCGCATTTCTCGCCGCTTGCGGCAGTGACGAAAAGTCGGCCCCGGACACCACCGCCGCCCCGACCACGACCGCCGCTGCATCGCCGGATTCGACCGCACCGGTCGGCTCGACTGCGCCGGCGCCGAGCGGCGACACGGTCACGTTCGGATCGAACTACAGCGATGACAAACCCAAGCAGGCGATCCAGGCCGCCATCGACTCCACCGGCCTCAACGTCAAGGTCAACACCACCGACCACAACAGCTTCCAGGACAACATCACCAACTACCTCGCCCAGCCCGACGACGTGCTGTGCTGGTTCTCCGGCTACCGGATGCGGTTCTTCGCCGACAAGGGTTTGATCGGCGACATCAGCGATGTGTGGGATGGCCTCGGCGACTTCAACGACAGCTTCAAGAGCGCCAGCACGGGCAACGACGGCAAGCAGTACTTCGTTCCGTTCTACTACTACCCATGGGCGGTCCACTACCGCAAGAGCGTGTTCGCCGACAAGGGCTATGAGGTCCCGACGAACAAGGCAGAACTCGTCGCCCTGGCAACCAAGATGCAGGCTGATGGGTTGATCCCGTTCGCGTATGCCAACGATGGCAAGTGGCCGGTACAGGGCACATTCGACATCATCAACATGCGCACCAACGGCTACCAGTACCACATCGATCTGCTCGCCGGTAAGGAGAGCTGGACCGACGACCGGACCAAGGCCACGTTCGCTGCATGGGCAGAACTGCTGCCGTTCCACCAGGAGAACCCGAACGGTCGCACCTGGCAGGAAGCAGCAACCGCGCTAGAGAACAAGGAAGCCGGAATGTACTTCCTCGGCACATTCGTGGCAACCAACTCGACCGACCAGGCGTATCTCGACGATCTCGACTTCTTCAACTTCCCGGAGCTGGATTCGGCGGTCGGTGCCGATGCGCTCGACGCCCCGATCGACGGCTTCATGATGGCCGCTGATCCGAAGAACCTCGAGGGCGCCAAGGCCCTGCTCTCCGGTCTGGGAAGCGCCGAGGCAATCGATGCGTTCCTCGCGATCGAGGGTGCCAGCGTTGCGGCCAGCAGTGCCGCTGACACGTCGGGCTACAACAAGATCCAGGCCAAGTCGGCTGAATTGGTCGGGGCTGCGAAGAACATCGCCCAGTTCCTCGACCGCGACACCAGCCCCGACTTCGTCTCCAACGTCATCGGCGACGCCTTTGCGTCGTTCGTTGCTGACCCGAGCCAGGTCGACTCGATCCTGAGCGGGATCGAAGAGCAGAAGTCCACCTACCTCGGCTGATGGCAGGTCGGCTGATGACGGACGCGACACTCGTAACGAACGGCTCAGCCGACACCACCGCGGACACGATGGCGGCGTCCCCACAGGGGGGACGCCGCCATCGGCGCCGCTACAGCCAACTCTCCCGAGCTGACAAGGTCTGGCTGTCGTTGATGGTCGGCATCCCGACCGTCATCCACATCATGTTCGTGTGGGTGCCGACGCTCGGTACGGTCGCGTTGTCGTTCACCAAGTGGGACGGCATCAAGCTCGGCAGTTGGGAAGCCGTCGGGTTCAAGAACTACTGGGCGATCTTCACGATCTTCGATCCCAAGTTCTTCCCTGCGCTGTTCAACAACCTGATCCTGCTCGTGTTCCTCGGCGGATGCAGCACCGTGGGCATCCTGTTCGCGTATCTGCTCGACAAGGGTGTTCGCGGTTCGGCGATCTACCAGAGCGTCTTCTACCTTCCGGTCGTGCTGTCGCTGGCGGTCGTCGGCTTCATCTGGAAGAGCGTGATGTTCTCCCAGTCGCAAGGCCTGTTCAACCTCGGCCGCGACAAGCCGATCGACTTCGTCGGCAACTCCGAGCGGCTGTTCACCTTTCACATCCCGTTTCTCGATTCGCCACTCGGGTTGACCAAGAACTTCGCAGCTTTGCTCGTCGCAATGGCGTGGCGACACATCGGCTACGTGATGGTGCTCTACCTGGCCGGGTTGAAGAGCGTCGATCCATCGCTGCGAGAGGCCGCATCGATCGACGGCTGCAACGAGTGGCAGTCGTTCCGTCGGGTCGTGTTCCCCGTGATGAAACCGATCAATGTCGTGGTCCTGGTGATCACGGTGATCGAGGCGCTGCGGGCGTTCGACATCATCGTTGCCCTCAAGGAGCCGGTCGGCACCACGGTGCTCGGCGTGCTCGTCAAGAAGAACCTCACCGGCGAGGGCGGCGGCCAGGTCGGGCTGGGCTCGGCCTACGGCGTGATCCTGCTGCTGCTGTGCCTCGGATTCATCATCTGGTACCTGTTCAACAACTATCGCGAGTCCGAATCATGAGCAACGACACCGTCACCTCACGGGCCCCTGGTCGGTCACGTCCCCTGCGGGTGCTCACGTATGTCTTCCTGACAACGATGGCGCTGTTGTGGTTGGTGCCGATCGCCGGAGCGGTCTACTCGTCGTTCCGGCCCTATGCCGACACCAAGAGAGACGGCATCTTCTCGTGGCCGAACTCGCTGTCGTTCTCGAACTACAGCGAGGCGTTCAAGCAGGGCGGCATGGGTGGATGGGGCGGCACGTTCGCCAACACCGCATTCATCGTGCTGCCCTCGATCGTGTTGATCTTGTTGCTGTCGAGCTTCATGGCGTTTGCCGTCAGCCGCTTTAGCTGGCGGTTCAACGTGCCACTGCTGCTGCTGTTCACCGCCGGCAACCTGTTGCCTCCGCAGGTGATCTTCAAGCCGTTGTTCGCGATGTTCGAACACACCCCGTGGCCCGACCTGCTCAGTGACACCGACACCGGCAAGTTGCTCGGCACCAAGGTCGCCGTCATCATCATCCACGTCGCGTTCCAGACAGGGTTCTGCACGTTCGTGCTCAGCAACTACATGAAGACGATCCCCAAGGAACTCAACGAGGCCGCCTCGGTCGACGGAGCGGGCGTGCTGCGCCAGTTCTTCCAGATCATCCTGCCGCTGTGCCGCCCGGCGCTCGCTGCGCTGGCAACGCTCGAATTCACCTGGCTGTACAACGACTTCTTCTGGGCTGTGGTGTTGATCAACCAGGGCAGCGAGCGGCCGATCACTTCGTCGATCGCCAACCTCGGCGGCCAGTTCTTCAGCAACGACAACCTCATTGCAGCGGCGTCGACGATGATCGCGCTGCCAACGCTCGCCGTGTACCTTGCGCTCCAGAAGCAGTTCATCAGCGGGCTGACGCTCGGAGCGAGCAAGGGATAACGAATGCTGGTACACCTCGCCGACGGCCACACGAGCGTGGTCGTCGACCTCTCGACAGGCGTCCCGACCATCCGCCATTGGGGCACCCGGATCACCGACAGCGACGCCGACCAGATCGTCTTTGCGACCACGCGAGCAATCGCCAACGGCACGCTCGATGACGATGCTCCGATCTCGTTGGTGCCCGAGCACGGCAGCGGGTTTCCTGGCCGACCCGGGCTCGCCGGTCATCGCCGGCGCGGCACGGATTGGGCATCTCGATTCACCTATCGAGACCACACCTTCGTCGACGGCGTGCTCACCTCGACCGCTGTCGACATCGTCGCCGCACTCGAGGTGACGGCGACGCTGTCGCTGCGTCATGCCCTGTCGATCCGGCTCCGGATCACCAATGCCAGCCCGTCCGAGCGATACTTGCTCGACCGGCTCGACATCACCCTGCCGCTGCCGGCCCAGGCAGCAGAGCTGATGCAGTTCACCGGACGCTGGACCCGCGAACTGCACCCGTATCGCACGGTGTTCGACCGCGGTGCACGCATCGCCGAGAACCGCACCGGACGAACATCGCACGAGAACATCCCACTCGTGTTTGCCGGTACGACCTCGTTCGGAGAATGGTCGGGCGAGGTGTGGGGGGCTCATCTCGCGTGGAGCGGCAACCATCACGTGCTCGCCGAGGTACTGCCCGACGGGCGCAGATTGTTGCAGCTCGGCGAACTGTTCCACGCCGGCGAACTCTCGCTCGCCCCAGGCGACAGATACGATACGCCGGAAGTGCTCGCTGTCCATTCCCCCGCCGGTCTGACCGAGGCGTCGTGGGGATTCCATCGCTCGGTTCGTGCAGACGAACGGTTCACGTCACCCCGCCCCGTTCTGCTGAACACGTGGGAGGCGGTCTACTTCGATCACGACAACGAACGGTTGCGCCAACTCGCCGATGCGGCGGCGGCACTCGGAATCGAACGGTTCGTGCTCGACGATGGCTGGTTCGGTTCTCGGCGTGACGACACCACCGGACTCGGTGATTGGTGGGTGTCACCCGACGTGCACCCGAACGGTCTCGCGCCGTTGATCGATCACGTTCGCGGCCTGGGGATGGATTTCGGGATCTGGGTCGAACCGGAGATGGTCAATCCCGACAGCGATCTGTTCCGAGCTCATCCGGACTGGGCACTGACGACGCCCGGCTATGAACCGGTACTCGGCCGTCATCAACTCGTGCTGAACTTGGCCCACCCCGACGCCTACGCCCACATTCTCGGCGCGCTCGACGCGCTCTTGAGTGATCACGACATCGCATTCGTCAAATGGGACATGAACCGAGCACACGCACATGGCAGCGGCGCACGCGGCGCAGCGGGCACCCACGAGCAGACGCTGGCGCTGTACCGGTTGCTCGACGAACTGCACGCCCGTCACCCCGATGTCGAAATCGAGAGCTGCTCGTCGGGTGGTGGGCGGATCGATCACGAGATCCTGCGACGAACGGATCGGGTCTGGACCAGCGACTGCAACGATGCCCTCGAACGCCAGACCATCCAGCGCGGCGCGTCGACATTCATCCCACCAGAAGTGATGGGTGCCCACATCGGACCGACCCGCAGCCACACCACGGGCCGCCAGCACTCGTTCGGATTCCGAGCGATCACCGCACTGTTCGGCCATCTCGGCGTCGAGTGGGACCTGCTGTCGATGACCGATCGCGAACGCTCGTCATTGGCCGCGGCGATCTCGATCCACAAGCGGTTCCGAACCCTGCTCCACACCGGCGATGCCGTGCGATTCGATCCACTCGACGAGACCACAGTGGCTCACGGCGTCTACGCCCCGGATCGGTCGGAGGCCGTCATCAGCGTTGCCTGCATGGCCACCGCGATGTCACTCGTCCCTGCGGCCTTGCGCCTGCCGGGGCTGCGCGCCGATGCCCGGTATCGCATCGAGCGAATCTCGTTGGCTGCGGCGCCTGGACGCGACCCCCGATCCAAGCTGCAACCCGGTTGGTGGACCGAGGGAATCGAGATGTCGGCGGAGATGCTGGCGACGGTCGGGCTCCAACTTCCGGTGATGAACCCCGAATCGGCGCTGCTGATCCACCTCGCGACCACGATCTGATCCGACCTGGCGTATGGTTCGAATCGATGAGCCAACCCGTCATCCTCGAGGTCGCGGTCAACGGTGCGACCCGCCGGGCGCAGAACCCGAACGTACCGATCACCCCCGACGAGATCGCCGCCGACTGCATCGCGTGCCTCGATGCTGGGGCGACGATCGTCCACCACCACGATGACCCGCGAGCCTTCACCGAGCCGGGGCCGGCCGGGATGGCAGCCCTGGCTCATGAGACGTTCAGCAAGATCCAGGCGGTCCACCCCGAGGCGTTGATGTATCCCACCGCCAACTTCGGCGCGGCATCGGTCGCTGACCGGTGGGATCATCACCGCATCCTCGACGATGCCGGCTTGCTCCGACTGGCGCTCGTCGATCCCGGATCGGTCAATCTCGGAGGCACCGCTGCCGACGGCACGCCGACCGGCAGCTTCGTCTACATCCACACCTTCGACGACATCCGATACAAGCTCGACGCGTGCCGCGACCTCGGCCTGGCCCCGAGCATCGCGATCTTCGAACCTGGATTTCTGCGGGTCATCCTCGCCTACCACCATGCAGGCCTGCTACCGACCGGATCGATGGTGAAGCTCTATTTCAGTGGCGGCACGCCACTGTTCGGGTTGCCACCGACATCGTGGGCACTCGATGCGTATTTGATGATGCTCACCGGCACCCACCTGCAATGGGCCGTGGCCGTGCTCGGCGGCGACGTCATCGAGTCCGGCGTCGCCCGCGATGCGCTCGATGCCGGTGGCCACTTGCGTGTCGGACTCGAGGACTACCGCGGCCGTGACACGCCGACCAACGTCGAACTCGTCCAACGTGCGGTTGCCCTGTGCCGATCGGTCGGGCGACCACTGGCGACGCCGGTCGAGGTCGAAACAATCCTGGGCATTCCCCCACGGAGGTGAGCCGGCTGAGGGTTTTGTGAACGCGTCACGCTGAGCGTCCGTGACGCCCTTCACCGGCCGCGAATCGAGCTGCTCCTGCCTGGGTTTCGCCGCTACGGATCACGGCC
Organism: Ilumatobacteraceae bacterium; assembly: GCA_039920665.1. GTDB lineage: Bacteria > Actinomycetota > Acidimicrobiia > Acidimicrobiales > Ilumatobacteraceae > WLMZ01. The sequence continues at coordinate 7,983 of JBDSDH010000070.1, read as the reverse complement.
AAACCCATCCGGGTCTCGGCCGCCAGGGCCTCGTCGAGCGGCTGGCCCCACTGCTCATACGAACTGCGCCGATCGCTGCGGAGGCAGATCTGGGGCAAGCCTGCGATCTCTCGGGCGAGTTCGACTGCGGTCGGCAGCGCCTCACCCGTCGCGCACAACCGGTTGGCGAGCCCCATCCGTTGGGCCTCGTCGCCGCTCACGCCGCGACCGGTGAGGATCAGGTCGAGCGCGTGGCTGTGGCCGATCAGGCGTGGCAGGCGCACGGTCCCGCCATCGATCAGCGGCACACCCCAACGCCTGCAGAACACGCCGAACACCGCATTGCTCGCAGCGACCCGCAGGTCGCACCACGCCGCGAGTTCGAGTCCGCCGGCGACCGCGTAACCCTCGACCGCAGCAATGACGGGCTTGTCGAGCAGCATCCGCGACGGGCCCATCGGGCCATCGAGGCTGATGTCGGACTCGACCCGATTGCCGCGACCCTCGCCGATGCCTTTCAGGTCGGCCCCGGCGCAAAACGTGCCGCCGGCTCCCGTCAGCACGGCCACCGCCAACGCGTCATCGGCTGCGAACCGCCGGAACGCGGCGGCGAGTTCGACCGCTGTTGGACCATCGACAGCGTTGCGCGCGTGCGGCCGATCGATCGTGATGATCGCGACCGGACCGTCGGACTCGAATTGGATCGAGGGATTCGCTGAGTCGGTGGTGCCGGTCATCCGCCGAACTCTAGGGAACAAACTGGTAGGGCGTCGACGTCGAATCACCACTGTCGTGAGGCGCGATGGTGATGGGACGAGGAATGGGAGGATGACGTGATGCGAGCACGAGCGACGGCACGGCAGAGATCGAGGACCAGCCAACGGCTCGTCGGCTTTGCTTTGGCCGCTGGGCTGTTCGCTGCTGCCTGCACGTCGGACGACACCAGCGCTCCCACCACAACCGGCGGCACCACGACCACCAGCACCACGGCGGGCGGAACGACGGGCGGAACGACGGTCATCACCGACCCAACGAACACGTCCGGCAACGGCAGCCAGCGCCCGCTCGGCGTGTCGGCGCTCCGGCTCAGCGCCGGGCAAGCTGTTGCCGATGCCGCCCGACCGGTCGCTCTCGTCGAGGGCACACCGCTCGACGACGCTGTGTACGAGGCCGTTCTCGCCCGCCTTCCGCAATGGATGGCCAACGCCGCGCTCGTCGACGATTTCAACTGGCCGGTGCAGACGCGACCAGCTCCCCGCACCGGCGACACCGTCGACGTGACCTTCCCGGGTCAGGGCGACTCCGAGCCGCCGGTTGTCGAGTCCGGCGAACTGCACGTCGTGCGCCATCAGCCCGACGGCGACGTTGCGATCGCCCCGTTCGCGACGATCACGTTCGACCAACCAATGGTGCCGATCTCCACCGTGGGCCAGCTCGCGGCTGCGGATGTACCCGCCACGATCAGCCCGGCAGTTGCCGGCCGGTGGCAGTGGATCGGCACGAACACGCTGCGGTTCGACGCCATCTCCGACACCTTCGACCGGCTGCCGATGTCGACCCGATACACCGTGTCGGTGCCGGCCGGGACCGTGTCCGCGACGGGTGGCACGCTGGCCGACGCGATGTCGTTCACGTTCACCACGCCACCGGTGACGGTGCAGTCGTTCTCCCCCACCGGCGACAGCCTGCCGCTGACTCCTTTGTTCGTTGCCACATTCGATCAGCAGATCGACCAGCAGGCGGTGCTCGCCTCGGTCAGCCTGTCGGCCGCCGGCGAAGCGCGCGATGTGCGCCTCGCCACTGCGGAAGAGATCGAGGCCGACGACGCCGCCCGCCAGACCACGGCCGCCGCGCCCGATGGCCGATGGCTGGTGTTCCGCGCCGTCGATCCGCTGCCGACCGACAGTGCGCTCTCGATCGAGATCGGTCCGGGCACACCGTCAGCTGAAGGTCCGTCGACGACCACGGACGCACAGAGCTATCAGGGTCGCACCTACGCCCCGCTGCGGATCCGTGATGCGCAATGCGGTTACGAGCCGGACTGTCCGCCGGGATCCGGCATCGTCATCGAGTTCAACAATCAGATCGATGCGACGCTGTTCGATCCGGCATCGGTCACGATCGATCCGCCGATCCCCGGTGCCGTCATCGGAGCGTCCGGCAATGTGATCTCAATCTGGGGCAACACGGCGGGCCGCACCACGTACGCGGTCACCGTCGCGGCCGGTGTCACCGACACGTTCGGTCAGACCTTGGCCGAAGCCGACACGCAGTCGATCCAGTTCGGGCAAGCACAACCGTTTCTGCAGCAGTTCGCCCAGCCACTGACCACGCTCGACCCGTATTCGCCGAAGCCGACCCTGAACGTGGTGACCGTGAACCACGAGCAACTGCGGGTTCGGATGTTCTCGGTCGAGCCGACCGACTGGCCCGCTTACCTGCGCTATGCGATGGATGGCGTGATGTACCTCCAGCCCGACCAGCAGATCGCCGATCCGCCGTTCCCGCTCGTCGACGACCGCACGATCGACATCGCGGATGACCCCGACCGCACAGTCGAAACCGCGATCGATCTGAGTTCAGCACTCGGAGCCGGCCACGGCCACGTCGTCGTGCTCATCGAACCGGTCGGTCAGCAGGTGGGCGACAATCAATGGCTGAACCGGCCGACGATCACCTGGGCCCAGGACAGCGACATCGGCCTCGATGCAACATCGGACGGCCGCACCATCCACGCCTGGACCACCGATCTGTCGACGGGCGACCCCTTGGCGGACGTCGATGTCGCGTTGTTCGACAACGCCTCGACGGCGACCGGCGCAACAGTCACGAGCGGCGCAGATGGTCAGGCCGTGCTCGCTCTCGATGCCTCGATGCGGGCGATGTTGATCGCGACAAACGGCGACGACAGCGCGTTGTTGCCGGGCGATCCCTACGGCGGGTCATGGTCGCAGAATCAGTTCTTCGACGATGCCCGGTGGTATGTGATCGACGACCGGCAGACCTACCGACCCGGCGAGACCGTGTCGATCAAGGGCTGGGTCCGTCGGTTGACCACCGCGACCGATGCGCAGTTGCAGTTGATCAACGCCGGAGCAACGGTTGACTTCAGCGCCTCCGACGCCCAGGGCAATGTGATCGCCACCGGCTCCGCCGACGTGAACGCCCTCGGCGGATTCGACTTCACATTCGAGATCCCGACCGATGCCAACCTCGGCTACTCCAGCGTCAACATCGCCCTCGCCGGAGCGGCGGGGATGCAGTCCGCCGGCACCGGGCACACCTTCCAGATCCAGGAGTTCCGGCGGCCCGAGTTCGAGGTGACGGCCCGCCCGGAGAGCGAAGGACCGTTCGTCCAGGGCACCCCGCTCACGGTCGCGGTCGACGCCGCCTACTACGCCGGCGGCCCGCTCGGTGCAGCCCCCGTCGACTGGCAGGTCACCACCGCGGCGGCCTCCTACTCCCCGCCCGGATGGGAGGAATTCGGATTCGGACTGTGGACGCCATGGTGGTACGCCGACCGTTCATTCGGTTATGACGAGTACCCGTACCCCGGGTACCCCGGGACTGACGGTTCCGATGTCGCGACGTTCGCCGGAGCCACCGACTCCGATGGTCACAATTACCTCCAGATCGATGTCGGCGATCTCGGCGTCCAGTACGCAGGGCTGCCGATCACGATCAGTTCGCAGGCAACCGTCACCGACGTGAACCGCCAGGCCTGGGCCTCGACCACCAGCGCGCTCGTGCACCCTGGCGAGTTCTACGTCGGCCTCCGCAGCGCGACCACATTCGTCGACAAGGGCGACCCGTTGATCGTCGATGCGATCGTCACCGGCATCGACGGGGGTGCTGTCACCGGACGCGACGTGACCCTGACAACCACCCGCAGCGAGACCACGTTCAGCAACGGCACCTACAACACAACCCAGGTCGATCCGCAGTTGTGCACGATCACGTCGGCTACTGACCCGGTGTCGTGCACGTTCACCACCACCGTCGGCGGGACCTACACGATCGCGACATCCGTCAGTGACGACGCCGGCCGCTCCAGTCGCACCGAACTGACCCGGTGGGTCAGCGGTGCCGACTCACCGCCGGCACGCAATGTCGAGCAGCAGTCGCTCACCGTCGTGCCCGACAAGGCCGAGTACCTGCCCGGCGACACTGCCTTGCTCCTCGTCCAGTCACCGATCGTGACCGGCACCGGCCAGCTCACGATCGCCCGCAACCAGATCACGGCGACGTCGACATTCGCGGTCAGCGACGGCTCCGCGATCGTGTCGGTACCGATCGCCGACACCGACATCCCCGGCCTCGGCATCACGATCGAAGTTGTCGGCACAACGCCACGAGCGGCCGACGACGGAACGATCGCCGCCGACGCACCGCTGCGACCGGCCTTTGCGGTCGGGCAGTTGAACCTTGCCGTCTCACTCGCGTCACGCACGCTCGCCGTCACGGCGACGCCCCGTGCGGACACTGTCGTTCCTGGCGGAACGACGCAGGTCGATGTCACCGTGCGTGACGTCTCCGGAAACCCCGTGGCAGACAGCGAGTTCGCCGTGATCGTGGTCGACGAGGCCGTGCTCGCGTTGAGCAACTACTCGCTCCAGGACCCGCTCGGCGCGTTCTACAGCCAATTGCCGAACTACTTCAACACCCAGTACGGTCGCCAGACGATCGTGCTCGCCAATCCCGCCACGATTGCAGGCGACGGCGGCGCCACCGACGAACAGGCCAGCGCCGATACGACCGCCGCCGCAACGACCGTCCCGGCGTCAGCGCCGTCCATCGCGGCGACCGGCGACAGGTCGAGCGCCGGTGATGACGACAAGAACGAATCCGGCGGATCATCGTCTGGCCCCGGCGGTCCAGTGGCTGTCCGCACCGACTTCGACGCGCTCGCGGTGTTCGTACCGTCAGCGACCACCGGTGCAGACGGCAACGCAACGATCGATGTTCCGCTGCCCGACAACCTCACCCGCTACCGGGTGATGGTGGTCGCCGTCGCCGGCGCCGGGCAGTTCGGATCGACCGAGTCCAACATCACGGCTCGACTGCCGTTGATGGTTCGCCCCTCGGCGCCGCGATTCCTCAATTTCGGCGATGCGTTCGAATTGCCGGTCATCGTCCAGAACCAAACTGACGCGGCGATGGATGTCGATCTCGTGCTCCAGGCCGACAATCTGGCCGTCACCGGAGCCCCCGGTGTGCGGGTGACCGTGGCCGCCAATGACCGGATCGAGGTGCGCTTCGCCGTCACCGCTGCCGAGGCGGGCACGGCACGGTTCCGGGTCGCGGCCGTGAGCGGTGAGGCGGCCGATGCAGCGACGATCGAACTGCCCGTCTACACACCGACCACTGCCGAAGCGTTCGCCACCTACGGTGTCATCGACGGCGCAGGTGCCGGAGGCGGCGCAGCCATCGTCCAGCCGGTGCAGACGCCGACCGATGTGATCCCTCAGTTCGGTGGACTCGACATCACCACCTCGTCCACCGCGCTGCAGGCGCTCACCGACGCGGTGTTGTACATCAGTGACTACGAATACCGCAGTACCGATGCGATGGCATCTCGGATCATCGCGATCTCGTCGTTGCGCGACGTGCTCGATGCGTTCGATGCCCCAGGGCTTCCGACGCCCGCAGTTCTCGATGCCGCTGTCGACGACGACATCGCCGGCCTGGTCTCGTTGCAGAACGGCAATGGAGCATTTCCATACTGGCTCTTCGACGGCAACATCGATCCGTACAACACGGTCCAGTCACTGCATGCGCTCGTGATCGCTCAGCAGGCCGGATTCTCGGTGCCGCAGTTCAACATCGACAACGGACTCGGGGCGCTGCGCAACATCGATCAGTACATCCCGTCGCAGTACGGCGAGAATGCGCGAGACAGCATTCGGGCCTACGCCCTGTATGTCCGCAACCTCGCTGGTGACCGCGATTCAGCGGCGGCCGAGACGCTCTTGGCAAGCCGCGACGATCTGCCACTCGACGCGATCGCATGGTTGTGGCCGGTGATCGGCGATTCCTCGATCGACGCCGCAATCGAGACCGAAATCTCCAACCGGGCGGTCGACACGGCGGGCGCGCTGACGTTCACCACTGCCGTCGGCGACGACGACTACGTCACGCTGCGATCGGATCGACGCACCGATGGACTGATCCTCGATGCACTGATCACCGAGCGTCCCGACAGCGAGATGATCCCGAAGGTGGTCGCTGGTCTGCTTGCCGGCCAGCGCCAGGGTCGGTGGGACAACGTCCAGGAGAACTCGTTCATCCTGCTTGCGATGCACCGCTACTTCGAGACCTACGAGGGTGCGACCCCCGACTTCGTGGCGGGAGTATGGCTCGGCGAGCAGTTCGCCGGCGAGCACGCCTACGTCGGCCGATCGACCGACCAGGCCCGGATCACGATCCCGACCGAGCAGGTGATCGCGGCCGGCGACACCGATCTGACGATCGGCAACGACGGCGTCGGTCGGCTGTACTACCGGATCGGTCTGCGCACGGCGCCGTCCGACCTGAACCTGCAGCCGCTCGACCGCGGGTTCGTGGTTGCTCGTACCTACGAAGCTGTCGACGACGCGGACGATGTCCGTCAGGATTCCGATGGCACCTGGCACATCAAGGCCGGCACGGCGGTACGGGTCCGGCTGACGATGGTGGCCGAAAGCCAACGCACCCACGTGGCCCTGATCGATCCATTGCCCGCCGGGCTCGAGATCCTCAATCCGTCGCTGGCGACAACCCCTGATGTGCCGGCCGATTCCTCCGGCGATGGTGGCGGCGACTTCTTGGGTGACAGCACGTACCGATTCTGGTCACCGACCTGGTTCGACCACCAGAACATGCGCGACGACCGGGCCGAGGCGTTCTCGACCTGGCTGCCGGCCGGCGTCTACGACTACACCTACGTCGCCCGAGCAACCACCCCCGGAACCTTTGTCGTTCCACCCGTTCGCGCCGAAGAGATGTACGCCCCCGAGACATTCGGCCGCGGCCGCACCGACTCAGTCGTCATCGACGACTGAGGCGGGAGCTCGCCCACCTCCGTCCCGGGCATGGGACCCGAGAGGCTGACGACAGCCGCCAGAGTCCGGTCCTCAGACGCCTGATTCGAGCGCTCGGCGGTGGATCGAGACGTGGTAGTCCCCACCTGAGTACGGGTCTCGGTCCCACGTGCTGAATCGATCGATCAACGTCAGCCCACTTGCCGCACAGTGCTGATCCCAATCGGCGAGGGTGTATCCCCCAGGCTCCAACGAGAATCCGGCGATCAGGAGCCCACCCGGCAGCAGGTGCCGGGCCATGTTCTGCACGATCAGGCCGCGGTCATCCGGTTCGCAGAAGATCATCACGTTGCCCGGCATCGCGATCAATTCGAACTGCCGATCGAGTTGCATCCGTCCGAGATCGTCGACCAGCCAGGTCTGCTCGGGCGCCTTGCGACGAGCGGCGGCGATCATGTCGGCATCGAGGTCGACACCCACCACATCGTTGCCACGTTGGGCCAGTTCGATCGCGATTCGTCCGGTGCCACATCCGGCATCGAGGATGCTTTTCGCACCGAAGGAGTCGATCAGATCAGCCTCGCCGTGCACGTCGCCGCCAGCCGCAGCCGTTCGCTCGAAGCGAGCCTCGTAATCGTCGATGTCGATCCGTCGCCGCCACTCGACCCATCGCGGCGAGACGAGCGCAGCGTTGGGAAAGTCGTTCGCGGCGCCGTCGTCAATCACGGGAGCATCGTACGATACGACCATGAGGATCCAGCGGTGAGCGAGATGCGGGTGGTACCTGATTCCGACCAGGTCGAAGCGTTCGGTCGAGACGGCGTGACCGTGTTGCGCAGAGCCATCACGAGCGATCAACTCGACGCGCTCGCTGAAGCAGTCGAATACAACATCGCCAACCCGAGTCCGTGGGCCACGGACTCGACAACCGCCGGCCACAGCGGTCGATTCTTCGGCGACTACGTCAGTTGGGAGCGGATCCCCA
>JBDSDH010000069.1:0-10441 GCA_039920665.1 Ilumatobacteraceae bacterium | reverse complement strand
TGCTGACGAGTGCTGCCGTCGGGATAGCGGATCAAGGGCCCGAAGTGGACCTCGCCGGTCGTGGAGTTCCACACGAAATGGGTGTCGGTCGCGGTCGAGCGGCCGAAGTCCGCAACCTCGATCCAGTCCTCGGACTGATTGTCGCGAGAGACCGTGATCGTCTCGCCGATTCGGCGCGGCAGGACCGGCGTATTGCGAGCGGCGAAGACCTGGTCGGGCTTGCCGGTGCTCTGACCGAGGACCTCTCGTCCAATGTGCTGGCTGTGTTCGGCGCAGGTCGTCCCGCCGACAGCCGACGCAACGATCTTGCGGATCTGCGGCGACGCCCGATACGGCGGCTGGCCCGGCTCGGGGACCATCAGCCGAGCCCGCAGCCAGAACGCCCGATGGCCACCGAGCATCAATGGTTCGTGCTGGTTGGGGACGAGCAGCACGATGCTGCCGTTGCGGTTGAGGCCGCCGGTCGTGTCACGGTACGGCCGGACCGGAATCCAGCCCTCGCCCTGCCAGATCTCCCACCGCATCGGCGGACGGTCGGGCAACACGCCGATGCCTTCGACGTTGGCGTCGATGTCGAGCCGCAGGGCGGTACCGGCGAGCGACTTCTCGAAGCCGATGAAAAAGCAATCGCCAGGGGTGACGGTGCGGAAACAGGCAACCGCGCCGCGATCGATGCGCAGGTCGTCCCACACATCTGCATAGGTGTCGGTACCGATCGACGTGAGGGCCGCGATCGCTGTCGGTGGGCTGATGACGAGATCGTCGAGGGTGGTGAAGACGCGGGTCACTCCGATATCGCCGACCGTCGCGACCTGGGTGTCGGCGGGCACGACGACGTTCTCGTCGAGCACGCCGGTGAGCCAGAACGTCAGATCGGCACGCGCGGCCGTCGCCGGAAACGGCTCGAAGCCGAGCAGATTCAGCATCCGGGTATAGAACACGTCGGGCACCTGGTTGAGCCGAAACAGCGTCATCTCGGTCATCCATGCGAACAATTCGATCAGCGCGACGCCGGGATCGGAGAGGTTGTGGTTGGTCCACTCCGGGCAATACGTCGGGATCAGACGCTTGGCCTCGTCGACAATGTCTTGGAACGTTCGGTCGTCGAGGTTCGTGACGGGGAGCGTCATGACTCTCCTTCTTGCGGGATCACGTAGAACGGATACACCAGGTTGCGTCGGTCGTTCGTGAGCCGAACTCGGTACTTGAGGTTAATCAACACTCGCGAGTGGTCGCGAGGGTCAGGGTCGATCTGGACATCGTCGAGCAGGACCCGGGGCTCCCATTGCGAGACCGCGTCGCGGACGGCCTCGGCCATCAGACCGATCGTGTTGGCATTGACGGGTTCGAACAGCAGATCCCAGATCCGGCACCCGAACTTCGGTCGCATCAACCGCTCTCCAGGGGCCGTGATCAGCACCATCCGCAGCGACGCATCGATGTCGTCCGCGCCCGAGGTCAACGAGAGCGCGCCGGACTGATCGACTCGCATCGGGAACGAGATCCCCCGCCCGATGAAATCTGCTGCTGTGTCGCTCATGTGTCCCTGGTCGTGTGCTGGTTGATGTTGTGGTGGTGAGTGATCAGTTGATCGCCGTCGGAATGCCCTTGATGGTGAGCGGCCCGGACGAATTGATCTCGGCCATTGCGCCCTTGATCGAGACCTGCGCCTGCCCGGCGGCCTCAAGTTTGGCGTTGGCCTTGATCGCGATGTTCGTTCCGGAGAGCTTGAGATCTTGTTGGGCGGTGATCTCGATGGTCTTGCCCGACATCTTGATGTTGCCGGCATCGAGCACGATCGTCGCAGTGCCCGCCTTGATCTCGACCATCTTCTCACTGGTCACCCAGAGTTGGACCTTGTCCTTCTCGATCACCACTTTGCTGTCGCTGGACTTGCCGTGGATCAGCGAAATCGATTCCTTGCCCGAATCATCGTTGAAGATCATCTCGTGTCCGCCGAGGGTCTTGAAGCCGTGTTTGAGGACTTTGCCCTCGGCGACGGCATATGGCGGCTTGTCCTTGCCGTTGTACAACGACCCCAACACGTAGGGACGGCGGAAGTCGCCGTGTTCGAAACCCACCAAGACCTCGTCACCGATCGCCGGCATCGACACCCATCCGGCTTGACCGCCCGCCATCGGGTTCACGAGTCGGGCCCAGTTGCTCTCGTCGGCGTCGCTGAGAGCGGGGAACTTGACCTTGATCCGGTTGAGCGTGCTGGGATCGTTGAGGTTGGTGACGATGCCGACCACGAACCCGTGAGCCGCCCAGCCGCCGACGCTGGCCGTGGCGCCACCGAGGGTGTCGACGAGGTTGTCGCGCTGGGGGCCGCCTGCAGAAAAGCGGGTGACCATGTCGCCGTTGCCGAAGATGTGCTCGACGGTGGTCAGGTAGTAGTCGCCGCCCATCGTGGTTCCGACGCCCTTGATGGTGAGCCGGCCACCGACCTTGACGGCTGGATTGCCGAGCAGTTCGCCGCGAGCGGTGAGCTCGTGGGCGGCATTGCGGCTGGCGAGCGACTTCGCGATCTGGTTGGCTTCGTCAGCCGATTCGACGTTGAGCGCAGCCGTGGTCATCTTGCCGGAATCGGATATCCCTTTGCTCGCCTTGCGCATCGCCGACACCTTGTCCGGCGCACTCGCTCCGGCCGGTGTGGCCGACGACGAGGAGTCGACACCGACGATGGCCCTCTTCGTCGTTGGATCCCATCCCCGGACTGACACTTCACCAGTGTGGGTCGAGCCACTGAATCGGGCACGGAATTTGACCAGTTCCTTGCCGAGCTCCACCTCGGTGCCGGCCGAACCCGGGATCGATCGGAAGATCAATTTTTGTTCGTCGACGAACCATTCCATGCCGGTCTTGAGGGCCATCTCGTCGAGCAAGCTGCGGTTGGTGCCCGTTTGGAGCACGTAGTCGTGACGGTTCCCTGTGTCCTTGACCTGAGCACTGAGCCCGGCCTCGCCAGAAATCTGGCTGACGATGTCGGAGTACTTCATCTTGGTGAAGCTGCGAATCTGCGATGAATGTGACAGCCGGTGCGATTTGTCGAACGCCTCGATCACGCATTGGTGGAGCGTCGAGCCTGCTTGGTCGAGACCGATCGCGACGACCTCGCCGTAGAACACCTTGGCGTTGGCTCCCGTCGGCGTGGAGTGAGAGATCTCGATCACTTTGCCGATACCGAACGTCGGACTGTCGATCAGTTCGAAATCGTGGTCGTTGAAGCGCAGTTCGAGGCGGCTCGCGGCACCGATCGTCTGGGAGACGCGCGATTCGATGAGTTTGGCCATCTTCGACTCTTCGAGCGCCGAGCCGTCGACCTTGATGGTGACGGTGCGAACAAGTTGAGCGGTACCTGCGCTGTCGGACACGTCAGTCCGCTCGCTCTGGGATCGCCAACAATTGTCCCGGACGAATCGTCAGTGGATCGGTGATGCCGTTCACGTTCGCGATCGAACGCCACTTGGTGGAGTCGCCGTAGTACTTCGCGGCGACCCGGTCGAGCGTGTCGCCGACACGGACCTGATGGGTGCGATTGGGATTCGGGGTGCCCGATGTCGGGTTCTGGCGGCCCCAGTTCTCGTCCGGCTCGAACTGTTCGAGGCTCATCTCGACATTGGCCCGCAACGGCAGGCCCTCACTGGAGAAATACGTGAAGGACACCTCCATCGACTTGATGATTGCCTTGAACGTGTGGATCTGGGTGCCCCACATGAACTTCACCCACGGCGGCCGACCGTTGTTGCGCGCGGCGTCATATCCGGCCAACGATGTGTCGACTTTCATCAGCACCAGCAACTGGTTGGTGTGGGCCGTGACCGTGGTGCCGACTCGGGTGGTGTCGAACACGAGGCTGAGGCTGAACGTGCCACCGTCACCACCGGCGAAGCGCTTCGACGGCGCCGACATGCCGGGCAGGTTGTCGGACTCCCACCGGTTCGACGTACTGAAGCTGAACTTGGCCGGGTTGAACATGCACTCGATCCGAGCACCGGTCTCGGTCTCGAGAAACGCCTTCTGCAGCGACGTGGATGCAGCAGCCATCAGAAGTCTCCTCGGAAGCGGCCACCGCGACGTTCGAGGTCGGCGATGATCCGATCCTCCAACAGCTCGACGATCAGGTCGAAGTTGTTGCGGAGGTTCTTCTCGAAGTCGACCGGGTCGATCGAAGAGGTGGATTTGGCGGAATAGCTGTCGTCGTCTTGCATCGAGCTCGCTCCGTTCGTGGTGGCGCTGGATGCGGCCGATGACGTGGAATTGCGGCGACCGCGCGACCCGAATTGGGCGATGCGCTCGTCCATTGACCGGGAGTCGGGCGCCTCTTCGACGAGACGCTGAATCGTCGGAGGTCGGCTCGGGGCCGATGTGGTTCCGCCGAGTGCGGGGGCCGGCATCCGAGCAATGGTGCCCGTCGTTGCAGCAGCGATGTTGGGCAGCATTGGCGTCCGCCGCATCAGCTCGCCCATCTCGGTTGCACGATCCTCCTCGGCGGAATGACGGTCGTCGTCGAAGAATCTCGGCGCCGGTGACGGAGCGGCGACATGGGTCAGTTCGTGAGCGATGACGGCAGCCATCTGAGCGGTCGGCTGACCGCTGCTCGGCGCTTCGGCGAGGTGGATCACGTCACCGGTGGTTGCGGCGATCTTGCCGACCACAGCCAATGCCTTGCGCGAAGCCGTGCCAGTGGAGATCAAGGGCTTTCGCTTGCCGACGATCATGTCGGCAATCGATGCGAACTGGATCGGCAGTGGTCGGGCCGCTTCCTGGCGATGACGACTCAGTTCGGTGAGAAACCGGTCGGCGAGATCGGCAGGCGAATGGTGGCCCCGAGCAACGGTGGCGGGTGCGGCGGGTCCGGCGATGTGGGGCTCGTCCGACGCGATGGACGCGATCGACGCGATGGACTCGATGGACGCGATGGACTCGGTGGTGACGGCCCGCTGGATCGGCTGTGCTCGAGTCGGGAGCGCATGGGTCCGAAGCGTGTGGGTCGCACGGCGGCCGTCGAGAGCCGGGCCGACGACCTGGTCCGCTCCGACAACGGGCGAAGAACCGAGATCGAAACGGTCATCGGCACGGGCGATCCCGACTGCATCGAGACCGGGCCATGCAATGCTGGTGTCCGGGTCGACCGCTTCGGCAAACGGGCGGCGGGACGAACGGCGCAGCAGCAGACCGTTGCCGGTGGCGCTCGAGAAGAGCGTGCCCGGTCGAGCGGACACCCACTGCGTACGAGGCTTCGCGACTGCAGGCGGTTCGGATGCCGACCGTGAGATCGTTGGCTGCGCGGTCGCCGGCTGAGCAGTCGCCGGCTGCGCGGTCGCCGGCTGAGCAGTCGCTGGCTGAGCGGTCGCCGGCTGCGCAGTCGCTGGCTGCGCGGTCGCCGCTTGTGAGAGCGCCGTGCCTGCCGCGCGCACGACGGCATCCGTGGGCGCGAGCCGGGCGGTGGCAGCCGCTGCCGCTGGCACCGAAGACGGAGCAACGGCGGTCGCAGCGGCGGCGGCGGCGTCGGCTCGGTCGTGATCGTGCTGGGGCGGTCGAACGACGAGCTCGTCGGCATCGACGAGCACGGTCGACAAGGCCGTTGCGTCGGTCGCAATGTCGAGCACCACCGATCGCTGGACACCCGCTGGTTCGAACGACGTCGCGATCGACCGTGCCAGCGCCATCGGCGGAGCGTGCCGATCCGGGGCGTGCAGGGTGGACGTGTGGAGATCGGGGGCGTCGACGGCGCGACCCGTTGGCGACCCACCGTGTGTCGGGGACGGGGCGACGTCGATCTGACCGGCACTCGTGAACGTCGGCTCGACGGCGTTGGCCGAAGCGGACGTGAGGTTGCTCGCCGGGACTGCGGACGCCGGGGCGATCCGCATATCGGAGTTCGCTGACGGTGACGAAGTGATCGCGGACACCGAGCCGTTCGGCGGCGCAGTGAGGAACGAGTCGGCATCGAGCGATGGGGATACCCATTGCACCGTGCGACCGTCGAGCGATCTGGCGATCGTCGGCCGGTGACGGCTCGGCGCGCTGAAAGTTCCGCTCACGGTGCCCCCGGACCATGTCGAGTGGCCATCGGCGTCGACGCCGTTGGCTCCCGAGCGCAGGTGGCCCGGGTGAAGGCGTTGCGGGTGTCGATCGGCGTGATCCTGGCGAGCGGCGAGTCGCATCACTGATGGCCGGCTCGCCCGTGGCAACGGTCGCGGGAGCGTGTCGACCGAGACACGGTCGCTCACTTCCGGTGCCGACGACTGTCCGTGTGCACTGCGGTCTGTGATGTCGATGGTGTCGATGGCGTCGATGACGTCGTCGGTGATGTCGGTGAGACCGCGTGGCGGCATCACCGAACCAATCTGGTCGACCGCCACGTCAGAAATCTCGCCGTTCTGCATGGCAACGGCGAGCCCCACCGGAGGCGTTCCTGGCAGCGTTGCTCGGCCGAACGGCAGCGACTCGGCGGTCACGATCGCAGCCGATCGGCGAACGAGCGACGAGTCGGGAACGATCGGTCGTGATGACGTCGCTGGGAGTGATGGCGAGGACGGGAGCGACGGTGATGACACGGCGCTGGTCGCAGTCGAGGTCCGGGTCGGGGTCCGGGTCGAGGACACCGAACGTGACGGGTCCGGGCGTGCCGGCGGAGTCGTACGCATCATCGCCTGGTCGACACGCTGCTCGCCGACAGCCGCAACAGCGCGTTGGAGGGCGCCCGCCGGTTCATCCGGACGACGCGAAGCAGACGGCCGTGTTGCGTCATCTGTGGTGAACGCCAGCGGGCCGCCCCGATCGAACGGTTCCGAAGCGCGCGGGCGAACACGAGTCGCTGATGTTGAGTTTCCAGCATCAGCCGGGAGTAGGCCGCTCTCCTGCATCATCTGCTTCAGCGCATCCTGGCGGGTCCCTCGCGGAGCAGATGTCGGTGCGGGCGACGACCTTCGCGAATCGTGGATACCGGAGTGGGCCACGGACGGCATGTCTTCGGGCGCCTCGACACCAAAGCGCGTCGGCGCCACACTGTCCGACGGCTGAGGGGCAGCACCGGCCACCATCCCACCGGGCGACGTCGCTGGACCAGCCCAGGTCCGGCCGTTGCGGCGATGGGTCAACGGGAGCCCGCGATGGATCGGGCGACGTCCGATATTCGGCGTCTCGTCGTTCTCGGAAGTCGACCGCCGGCCGTCTTGCCCACCGATGTCATGTCGGCGTGTCGGTGCATCATCGGCGACGGCCGGTTCGAGTCGCCCGCCCGCCTCGAACAGACGGCGCAGTGCATCCGTCTTGGTTTCCGGCTTTCGACTCCGAGTTGTTGCAGGCGACCGGCCAGCTGCCGCACTCCGGTTCGGCGCGGACTTGGTCGTTGGTCGAGTCGACCGATGTCCCGCCGTTGCGAATTCGGCGGCATCGACCTCGTGATCATCTGGCCATGGCCAATAGTCGACGGGGGGCCGCACGGTGCTTCCGACCAATGCGTTCGACGGCTCGAAGCGATCTCGGTTCTGCTGAGAGAGGCCGAGTTGCATTCCGAACGACCGCGTCGAACGCGCAAGATTTCCCGGGCGCGCATGCCGCGAGACCGAACGGCCGAGCGTGAATCGTGGCAGGGCGCGAGCTGACAACGCTCGACCGAAAGCGGATTCGGCGAACATCGAGTCAGAGGTTCTTTGCAGTGAATCCATGGTGCGCAATCTCGAGTTGTTCCGAAGCATGTCCGGTGGAGTCCGAGGCGAAGTCAGGACCTTTCCACTTGACGGGAAATGCTTCGACGAAGTTCCAGGCCCGCAGTCGCTTACCGGCCGGGCCGATCAGCGTGATTGCGGCGGTCGCTCGGGTGAGCTTGTTGCCCGCCGAGGCGAACTGTTCGCCGGATGATTTGTTGACCCACTCGAACAGGTTGTCGGACTGGGTGATACCCCGCTTGAGACTGATGTTCGGCCACGTCATTCGACCGGGGAGGCGGTGCACGTAGCCGTTCTGGCCACCTTCTTCGATGCTGTCGACGCCGATCTCGACCTCGAGCCCGGAGACTTCGCTGAATCGACCGATCTCGAGGCCGTCGACCTCGAACAAAAAAGTCGACGCCGTCACCCGTTCTTCGAAGTAGTTGTCATCTGCCATTGCGCACCGCCTCCCAGGCTCGTTCGTTCAAGTTGGCGACCCGCCGGATCAACATCGCCCGATCGGTGTGCTCGAGATCGAGCAACGACTGCAAGTCCCAGTGGAGGTGATACGCGAGGTACGCGATTTCGTCCCACAAGGCGTCAGCCGGGTACAGCTTCATGGTCCGCTCGGGCGCTCAACTTCTTCGATCTGGCTGCGACGACGGTTCGTCGCGGCTCGGGCTGTGCGATCGACATCGTCATCGGGTTCCCCGGCGCTGTCCTCTGGAGTGTCGCTGTGCACCTCGGGCTCGGGCGTCGGTGGTGCGGGTGGCGTCGCAGCCAACTGCAAGGCCTCGACATCGGCTGGACTGCCGAAGTTGATGATGCCGTAGAGGTCCTGCAGGAACGCGAGGTCTGCAGCAAACAGATTTTCGACTTCGCGCACGCCGATCCGGTCGAGAGCACCGAGTTCGGTGATCACCCGCGAGAGCACGAGGATGGTCAGGTACGGATCGTCCGGACCTGTCACCCTCGCATCTCTCAGTGGTTCGATTTCGTCGCGCGCCGTCGCCAACCGCATCGTGCCGTTCCGGTGCAACGACCCGTCGTTGTCGACGTAACCCTTCGGGAGGGTAAAGCTGTACTCGGTCTGAAATCCGGCCACGGGCGACAGCTGCTCAGACCCAGTCGATGAACTCGTGTTGGATCGTGACTTCTTCGACCATCATCGAGTCCGACGACACGTCGAGATCCGTCACCGAGAGCTTCGACGGCCACATGTTGAGCAGGCTGAAACGGGCCACCTCGGCGCCGAGGCGATCGAGCACGACGATCGCGCCGGTCTTGTACGGCGTCTTGGCCGCTGCATCCTGAACCTCTTTGGCCCAGTCCATCAGCTTGGTGTCCGACGTGAAGCCGCGCTTGAACACGACCTCGTTGTACTTGGCCCGGCCGGGCGTCTTCAAGAGGAGTTGCTTGCCCTCTTTGGTCGATGTCTTCTGCTCGATCACGTCGAACTCGAGTCCGAGGCCCGAGCAGCCGGTGAACATCCCGATCGATACGCCGTCGATCTCCATCGAGAAGAACGAGCCCTGAAATTCTGCATCATGTTCAGCAGGCATGGTGGATCACTTATCCCGTTTCATTGTGGAAATCTGCAGGGTTGCTTCTTCCATGATCGGATCATCGGAACCGACGTCGAGGTCCGACGCCGACCACTTCGAGATCCAGGCCTTTTCGAACGTCCACCGACCGGTCTCGGTGTTGGCGATGTCGTAGAGCACGATTGCGCCGTCGGAACGGAAGTCCTTCTTGCCGTCACGGATGTCTTTCGCCCACTGCCACAACGACTTGTCGGCCGAGAGCGGACGCTTGACGGTGACTTCGCTGTACTTGACGACGCCGGGAACCTTCTTGGTCTGGGTCGTTCCGTTCTTCAGCGCCTGAACGACTTCGACGACGTTCATCTCGATCGACAGGCCGCCGACCGACGTGATGCCTTCGACCGTGATCTTGGGCAGTTCGAGTGTGAACCAGGATCCGACATAGACGGTGTCGAACTCGGTTGCGGTTGCAACTACTGGCATGATTCAGTCCTTTCGATTCGAGACCGTCGGCTCAGGCCGACGTCTCCTTGATCTGGGCGATGCGGAAGATGACGAACTCGGCCGGCTTGACCGGCGCGATGCCGACCTCGACCACGACGCGACCGAGATCGATCGATTCGGGCGTGTTGGTCTCGCTGTCGCACTTGACGTAGAACGCTTGCTCGGCGGTCGCGCCGAAGAGCGCGCCGTCGGTCCACAAGCCACGCAGGAACGAGCCCACGGTGCGCTTGAGACCTTCCCACAGCTTCTGATCATTGGGCTCGAACACGGCGTACTGGGTGCCGTTCATGATCGCGGTCTCGATCATGTTGAACAGACGACGCACGTTGATGTACGTCCAGTCGGTGTTCGACGACAGGGTGCGAGCACCCCAGACCCGGATACCGCGAGTACCGAACGGACGGATGCAGTTGATGCCCATTGGGTTGAGCAGACCCTGCTCGGCCATCGTGATGTTCATCTCGACGTCGAGTGCGCCGCGCACGACCTCGTTGGCCGGAGCCTTCCACACACCACGGGTGTCGTCGGTGCGAGCCCAGATACCGGCCATGTGACCCGACGGCGGGACCATGATCTCGGTATCGCCGTTGTCGATCGACGCCGGGTTGCTGACCTGGATCCACGGGTAGTAGAACGCCGCAAACTGGCTGTCGTACATTGCGACGCCCTCGCGCCACTCCTTGACCTGTTGGGGCGACATGCCGGGGGGCGCATCGAGGACGGCCATCCGATTGG
>JBDSDH010000068.1:0-28099 GCA_039920665.1 Ilumatobacteraceae bacterium | reverse complement strand
ACACCGATGAGCACCAACGATCGGAAGGCCGGATGGCGACCCGACCCGTATGCACGGGCGAAGGAGCGGTTCTACGACGGTGAGGCCTGGACCGCCGAAATTCGTAGCGACGGCCATGAGTCGATCGATTCGTTGGGCGCCACGGCCACGATCCCGTTCACGAATCCGACCGGCATCAAGGGCACCCTCGAACCCAAGCTGGAAGTCAAGCGTTCCGGGATCGGCGGGGTTTTCGACTCCGTCACGGGTGCGCTGCGGAGACTGTTCCACCGCCGCTGATCCACTCGCTGGGTTGCGAGCAACGTCCGCATCGCTCGTTTCAGTGACCGAAGTGACGTCAGTGGCGGAAGTGACGTTCGCCCGTGAACACCATCGCGATGCCGTGCTCGTTGGCAGCAGCAATCACCTCGTCGTCGCGCACGCTGCCACCGGGCTGGATCACTGCGGCCACCCCGGCCGCGGCGACCACGTCGAGTCCGTCCCGGAAGGGGAAGAACGCGTCACTTGCGCAGGCGCCGCCGGCCGCACGTCCGTCGCTGCGACGCTCGGCGATGCGTGCCGAGTCGACTCGGTTCTGTTGGCCGGCGCCGATCCCGAACGCTTGGCGGTCCTTGACCAACACGATCGCATTGCTGCTCACGCCGGCGCACACCAACCATGAAAACGCGAGATCGTCCCACTGGGCGTCGGTTGGCTGGGTCTCGGTGACGACCTGCCACGTCGAGCGATCCATCGTCACCGTGTCGGCGTTCTGGACGAGCAGCCCACCGTCGACCGAACGGATGTCCCAGACCGGTGCCGCGGGGGCGGTGGCCGACAGCACCCGCATGTTCCTTTTCGCGGTCAGGATCGCGAGCGCGTCGTCGTCGTAGCCGGGGGCGACCACGACTTCCGTGAACACAGGCGCGAGCGCCGTCGCAAGTGCCGCCGTGACCGTTCGATTGATCGCGACGATGCCGCCGAATGCACTGACCGGATCACAGGCGTTGGCGCGGACGTAGGCCTCGGCGATGTCGTCGTGAACCGCGACACCGCACGGGTTGGCGTGCTTGACGATCACGACGGCCGATTCCTCGAAGCGGGTCACCATCCGCCACGCGGCCTCGGTGTCGTACACGTTGAGGTAGCTGAGTTCCTTGCCACCGTGTTGCACGGCATCGTCCCACCAACTCGTCGCGCCGGATCGACGATAACGAGCGCCGTGCTGGTGCGGGTTCTCGCCGTAGCGCAGCGGCTGGGCGAGGTCGAGCGAGAGATGCATCGTCGTCGGCAGAATCGCCGGAACACCGTCGTCCGTCGACGCCGAAGGGCGAGCAAACCACGTTGCGATCTCGGCGTCATACGCCGCGATCTCGGCGAATGCATGAGCGGCCAACGATCGTCGGGTCGCTGCTGACAGCGAGCCATCGGAACGCAGCTCGGCGAGCACGCTGTCGTACTGATCGGGTTGCGTCACCACGCCGACATGAGCATGGTTCTTGGCCGCGGCCCGGATCAGTGTGGGACCCCCGATGTCGATCAGATCGATGCTGGGATTGCCGCTGAAGGGATAGAGGTTGACGACCGCGAGGGCGAACGGCTCGATGCCGTACTTGGCCAGATCTTCGACGTGATCCGGCTGGTCGAGGTCGGCCAGCAGTCCGCCGTGGATGACGGGATGCAAGGTCACGACCCGGTGTCCGAGGATCGCCGGATATCCGGTGAGATCAGCCAGATCGGTGACAGGCAGCCCGGCGTCGGCGACTGCCCTGGCAGTCCCACCGCTGCTGATCAAGGTCCACCCGAGATCGTGCAGGCCGGCGGCGAACTCGGTGATTCCGGACTTGTCGAACACGGAGAGCAAAGCGGTTGGCACTCGTCGACCTTACGACATCGCCGTCACGATCAACAGATGCGCAACAGGACGACAACACCCAGGTTGGGTGCGCGATGCGCTTCGTCCCATGAGGTACGGTGCGTTTTCACACGAACAAGCGCGCACACCCTGAGCAATGGAGGCAGACGTGGATTTTAGTAAGTTCAAGCCATCTGATTGGTTGAAGGCGGGTGGTGGGTTGGTCATGTTGATCGCCTACTTCTTGTCGTGGTGGACGCTCGACGTCACCGGTTTCGGCGGCGGCTCGTTCTCCGGCTCCGACTTCTTCTTCACCGGCACCCTCCCTTGGATTCTTCTCGTTGCGATCGGCGTCTTGACGGTCCTGGCCGCTCTCGATGTATTCAAGCTCCCGTCGACCCTGCCGGCCCCGTTGATCTTCCTCGCCGCCTCTGCCCTGTCGCTGGTGTTGATCCTGATTCGCTTCACCGGTCCAGGACACGGCATTCCCAGCGTCGTCGAAGACGAGTTCTCCCGCAGCGCCGGCCTGTACTTGGCACTCCTTGCGGCGATCGCCGTCGTCGCTGGCTGCGTGATGGCGTTCACCGAGTCCGGCGGCAATCTGAACGATCTGAAAGACATGAACAAGATGAAGAGCCAGTTCGGTGGCGGCAGCACGCCTCCCCCGCCTCCTGGCGGCTATGGCACCCCGCCCCCACCTCCCGGCGGTATGGCGCCTCCCCCGCCGCCCCCCGGTGGTGGCACTCCGCCGCCTCCGCCGCCTCCCGGCCGCTGAGTCGCAGCACATCTGAACAACCGAATCTGAACAGGACAGGAGCCCCGGGCGATTTGCCCGGGGCTCTTGTCGTTCCCGGGACGAGTCCACGCATGGCCGCCCTCCAGCCGGACTTCCTGATGCAAAAGACGCCCATGTTCCCGGAAACCACCGTGAGACGGGGAGTTCCGGGAACATGGGCGTCAAAACCACCAGATCCATCAGCGCCCCACGTCCACCCATGGCGCCCGCAGCCACCGAGCGATCACATCGCGGCGATGATCTCCGCCATCAGATCGCTTGCTTCGGTCGGGTTGAGACCGACCCGCACACCAGCGGCCGCAAGCGCTTCCATCTTGCCCTGGGCGGTGCCCTTGCCGCCGCTGACGATCGCGCCGGCATGGCCCATCTTCTTGCCGGCCGGGGCTGTGACGCCGGCGATGTAGGCACTCATCGGCTTGGTCACGTTGGCCTTGATGAACTCGGCGGCCTCTTCTTCGGCGGAGCCACCGATCTCACCGATCATCATGATCGCGTGGGTCTCGGGGTCGTTCTGAAACTCGGTCAGGCAGTCGATGAAATTGGTACCCGGCACCGGGTCACCACCGATGCCGACGCACGTCGACACGCCGATGCCACGCTGTTTGAGCTCGTACAGGGCCTGATAGGTGAGCGTCCCCGAGCGCGAGACGATGCCGACGTTCGGACCATCGGCGGACGGCAGCGTCGCTATCTCACCGGCGGTGATGCCGATGTTGCACTTCCCTGGGCTGATGATGCCGGGGCAGTTCGGACCGAGCAGGCGGGTGCCGGGAAAGTCGCGGATGAGCGTGTTGTAGACCTTGGCCTCGTCCTGGGCGGGGATGCCCTCGGTGATGCACACCACGAACGAAATCCCGGCGGCCGCGGCCTCGAGGATCGCAGCCGAGGCGGCCTTGGGTGGGACGGCGATGAACGACGCTGTCGCGCCGGTCGCAGCGACGGCTTCGGCCACAGTGTTGAACACCGGGATGCCTTCGACATCGGTGCCGCCCTTGCCCGGCGTCACGCCGCCGACGACCTGAGTGCCGTAGGCCTTGTTACGCAAGCCGTGATACTTGCCCTGCCCGCCGGTGAGGCCCTGGACGATGACCTTGGTGTTCTGATCGACGAAGATCGACATGACTCAGTTTCCGTTTCCGCTCTGGATGCTGTTCGTGGTTCCGTTTGCGATGGCGACCGCTGCACGGGCCGCTTCCAACATCGTGGGCTTGCTCTGCAGGACGCTCTCCGGGATGCCGGCGCTGGCCAGGATCTGGCGGCCCTCCTCGGCATTGGTGCCGTCGAGACGGATCACGATCGGCGCCTTGAGCTGCACTCGGTTGAGTGCCTCGACGATGCCCTTGGCGACTTCCTCGCCACGGGTGATGCCACCGAAGATGTTGACGAAGATGCTCTTCACGTTCTGGTCGTAGTTGATGACCTCGAGCGCGGCGGCCATCACGTCTGCGTTGGCGCCGCCGCCGATGTCCAAGAAGTTGGCGGCGGTGCCGCCGACCTGGTTGACGACGTCGAGGGTGCTCATCGCAAGACCGGCGCCATTGGCGATGATGCCGACCGAGCCATCGAGACCGATGTACTGCAGGTCCTTCTCACGGGCCAACTGCTCGCGCTCGTCGAGTTCTTCGGTGGCGCGGTACTCGTCCCACTCGGGGTGACGGAACGCAGCATTGTTGTCGAGGCTGACCTTGGCATCGAGGGCGTGGATCTCGCCGGTCGGCTTGAGAATCAGCGGGTTGATCTCGGCCAGGTCGCAGTCGCCCTCGGTGTAGCAGCGATACAGCTTGACGAGGATCTCGGCGACACCGGCGACGGAACCTTCGGGGAAGTCGTTGTCCTTGGCGGCCTGGGTCGCCCACGCCAGATCGATGCCGTCGACCGGGTCGATGTGGCGGATCAGGATCGCGTCCGGGTTGGTTTCGGCGACGGTCTCGATCTCGACGCCACCCTCCTTGGAGAGCATCAGCATGTGCTTCTTCGCACTGCGATCGAGCGTGAAGCTGGCGTAGTACTCCTCGGCGATGTCGCTCGCGTTCTCGACCCACACCCGCTTGACGGTGTGACCCTTGATGTCCATCCCGAGGATGTTGTTCGCGTGCTCACGGGCTTCTTCGGCGTTGTTGGCGAGCTTGATGCCGCCTGCCTTGCCGCGTCCACCGACTTGCACCTGGGCTTTGACGACCACCGGATATCCGGCGGCGTCAGCTTGGGCCACGGCTTCGTCGACGGTGTCGGCGACACCACCAGCGCTCACCGGGATGTCGTAGCGGGCGAAGTACTGCTTGCCCTGATATTCGAAGAGATCCACGGGTCAATCCTCTCGTTGTCCGATTTTCACGTTCGTTGTCGGCTTGAAGCTCGCACTCCGTGAATCGGACACACGTGAGCTTGGCATCGAGTACGGAACCCTACGCAAAACGGCAGGTCATCTCACAAACGGGGCGCATCTTCGGTCATCCGGTTTCGCTGCTCCGCGTGACACCAGATGCTGCTGGGTGACGGTGCAACCATCGGAACAACCAGGCACACTGGCAGCGATGCGACGGCCTGAACTGCGTACCCCCCTCGCCCGAGCGGTCGTGCCGGTGCTCGCCGGAATCGGCTTCTTCATCGTGCTCGGCCTGTTCTTGTGGGGCATCGCCGCCCTCATCTCCGGTAGCGGAAACCAAACCTCCACGCTTGCGCCGACCACGGCCGACATCGGCAACACCAGGACCTACGCCAATATCATCGCCGAGGACGGACCGATCATCCTTCCCGATCTGCTCGAAGCAAGCGGCCGACGAACCATCGTGCTCGACCACACCGGCGACGACCCCGAGGTCAACTGGAAGATCTACATGGCGTACCCGGCCGATCGCGACGTTGGCTGCAAGGTGACCCAGATCGAGTTGACCCGCACGTTCAAAGACTGCGAAGGACGCTCGATCGCTGTCGAGGATCTGGCCCAGCCGCCCGCCGGTGTGCGCCCGATCGTGTATGCCGATGGCGGCCTGACGTTGGACCTGCTGCCAGATTCTGCGGAACCGGCGACCACCGTCACGACGTCGTCAGAGACATGAACTCGTCGCTCGACCGCCGCCGCTTCCTCACCCTGCTCTCGGCCCCGGTGGTGCTCGGCGTGTTGCACAGTTGCGGCTCGGACACGTCGACCACCGCTTCGACCACCAGTTCGACAACGGATGAATCGGAGTTTCCCGTGACCAGCGATGCCGACACCGGCGCCAACGGAGTCGCCCGATCATCCAAGCCGCGCGAGACGGTGTGCACATGCGACGCATCGGTCGCGAGCGACGCAATCAACGCCTTCGGCACCGATCTCTACGGACTGCTTGCACGATCCACCGACCCCGCGACGAATCTCGTCTTCTCGCCCGCCAGCATCGCGATCGCGTTGGCGATGACCCGGGCTGGAGCGGCCGGCGCAACGGCGACCGAAATGGACGCCGTCCTCCACGTCGGTGATCCGGCGCTGTTCCCGTCGTCGATGAATGCACTACAGCTCGGCTTCGACGAGCGCAACCAATCGATCGACATGCCCGGATCAGACGAACCGGCCGAGATCGTGCTGTCGGTGACCAACTCGCTGTGGGGTCAGCAGGGCTTTGGATTCGAGAACACGTTCCTCGATCTGCTCGCCGTGAACTACGGCGCCGGTGTGCAACTCGTCGACTATCGCAATGACGCCGATGGTGCTCGGAAAGCAATCAACCGGTGGGTGGCAGACGAGACCGAGGACCGGATCCCTGCGCTGCTCGCTCCCGGAACGATCACGCCCGATGCCCGCCTCACCCTCGTCAACGCGATCTTGATGAAAGCTCCGTGGCAGAAGCCGTTCGACGAATACTTCACCACCGACGGACCGTTCACGACGGCGGCGGGTTCCGTGGTGCAGACGGCGATGATGCGCCAGACGGAACGCTTCGACTATGCCGATGGCGTCACCTGGCGGGCGCTCGAGCTGCCGTACGCGGGTGAACTGCTGAGCATGATCATCGTCCTGCCGAACGAGGGCGCACCGCTGTCCGACGCGGTCGCTGCGGTGTCTACCCTCGCCAACCCTGCACACTCGTCCAAGGTCGCGGTGAAGTTGCCGACATTCGACATCGACACCCAGGTCGGCTTCGGCGACACGCTCGCAGCGCTCGGGATGCCGACCGCATTCGACCCCGACCAGGCCGACTTCAGCGCAATGGCCGTGCTCGATCCCACCGACCCTGAGCCGTTGTTCATCGGGGCCGTCGTCCACCAGGCCAACATCATGGTCGACGAAGACGGCACGGAAGCTGCTGCGGCGACGGCGATCGTGATGGTCGCCGGCGCAGCGCCGGGGCCGTCCGACGAGCCGATCGAGTTCACGGTCGACCGACCATTCGTGTTCGCAATTCGCGACAACCCGACCGGGACGATCCTGTTCCTCGGCCACATCGCCGACCCCACTCAGCGCCGCAGCTGACACCGCAGGCGATGAATCTCGCTCCGGCGACGATGACCTCGAGCGACGAGCGGGCCGTCAACCCGCTCGCTGGAGCCGATCCTGAGTCACGGCCCAGACGTCTGGATCGATCCCCATCCCGAGATGAGTGCTCGACACCTCGATCAACTCGGCTCCGGGCGTGTCGTGATCGAGGCAGGCGGCCGGGGCGACGATGCCGTCCCGGCGACTCCACATCGCTGTCAACGGCACGCTGATCGGCACCGAGCTTCGCTCGGCGATACGGGCGCGAACCGCCGCCAAGGCTTCCGGGGAATATCGCCATGCAACCGCGCTGTATGACGGTCCACCGAAGGCAGGTGTCCCGAATGTGACGAGCCGGCGAACGATGTCAGGGTGGTCGCGAGCCACCTCGCGCGACAGCACACCGCCGATGCTCCACCCGACGAGCGCGACCGTCCGACCCGACGACCGGTGCAGGTCGGCGACGACATCCGCAAGCCGACGGTACTGCGCTTCAACGTCATCATTGATCCGTCCCAAACCGGCCGAGTGGGCGTCGTGGCCCATCCGTCGCAAGAACGTGCGGAGCGGAACCATCGATGCGTCCGAGGCTCCGAGTCCTGGTACCAGTACGACGGGCGCTCCATCACCTCGAACTGATCCGCCCAGGGACCGTGCGCGAAGGCCGAGCCGGATCAGTTCGAGACCACTCAGTGCTTCGCCCGCAGTCCGGAGTCGAGATGGCGGATGCAACCTTGGGCCGAGCGGCGGGCTCGACATCAGCCGACGACCATGCGAACGCCGGACTGCTGACCGCTCGTCGGTCGTCGGTCATCATGCATCAGGCGTGGGTCATCGCAGGTTGACGAGCGAGGGGGCGACGTCGAGCAGTCGACCGGCGAACTCGTGTGCGTTGCGGTCCAGGTGGCGGCGGCTCATCGCGAACCCGCCGACCACATCGGCACCGACGCCGGTGATGATCGAGGTCATCGTGTCGAGCGTCTTGGCCGGGTTGAGCGCGAACGTGCAGAACACCGCGGCCTTCTTGCCTCGCATCGCGGGCAGTTGGCTGAGCGCGGCCGCACCCCATGGTGCTTGGCCGATCACGAACAAGCCGTGGACCCATGTGCCGACCAGCACGAGGTCGGCTTCCTGGATGCTGGCGTGATCCGGCTGACGCACCTTCGACAGTCCCGTGATGCCCCACCCGGCATCCTGCAGTTCGGTGGCCACCAGTTCGGCTGCCTTCCACGTGTTGCCGGTCAGGCTTTCGACAAGAATCGCTGCTTTCACGACTCCGATTCAAGCAGATTCGCCTGCCTCGGCGGGCGTCCGCCCCCGCGCAGCTCTCGGAATGACCTCGATACCTTGGCGTGATGCCGGCGTTGGCTTCGGTAAATGCCGTTTGAACCGCTGATCATGTAGGCCACGATGCAGCCAACGGCGAGCGGCGCGAACATGGCCGGTCCGAACAGTTCCATCCCGAGCACGATGCAGGCCAGCGGCGCATTGGATGCAGCAGCGAACACGGCACAGAATCCCACCGCGACGATCACCGATCCGTCGACTCCGAATGGCAGCGCGAGCGCCGAGCCCAGCGTGGCACCGATGACGAACAACGGCGTCACCTCACCACCGAAGAACCCACACCCCACCGCGACCACGGTGAACAGCAGCTTCAGCGCGAAGACGGCGAAGCTGAGATGGTCGCCGTCGAACGCGCGCCCGAGCAGAGGCAGCGACAGGCCCTGGTAGTCGTGGCCGAGCAACAACACCAACGCGATCGTGGCCAGGCCGCCGATCATCGGTCGCATCGGCGGCCACACGAACCAACTCGCCATCAGCCGCTTCAGCGCATGGGTCGCAATCGGAAACGCGGCCCCAGCCGCTCCGAACAACGCGCCGGCCACGGCCAGCCGCAGCAGGAGATCGCCGGAGATGTGGGGGGACAATGCGGCATACCGGGTGTGGTGACCGCCGAGTGTTCGCAGGACTCTGTCGCCGACGAACGATGCCGTCAGCGCGGGCACGATGGCCACCCATCGACGACGCCCGAGCGCCTGGACCTCGAGCCCGAACACCGCACCCGCCCATGGCACCCCGAACACGGAACCGAATCCCCCGGCGAGAGCGGCGACGAGCAGGATCCGCCGCTCGTCGTGACGCAGTCGGATCATCCGAGCGAACGCGTCCGCCAAGCTGCCGGACATCTGCAGCGCCGTCCCCTCGCGGCCGACCGATGCGCCGAACAAGTGCGACACCCACGTCCCGACCAGCACGAGCGGTGCCATTCGACGCGGCACCCATGCTGATGGTTGGTGGATCTGTTCGAGCAACAGGTTGCTGCCCTCGTGGGAGCGACCGCCGTGCTCGTGGTAGATCCAGCCCATCGTCGTACCGGCCAGTGGTAGCAGCACGATCAACCACTGCCGGCCCTCGACCCGAAACGCCGTGACGAACTCGAGCACCTCCAGGAAGACCAACGAGCTGAGCCCGGCCAAGATGCCGACCACGGTTGCCAGAACCACCCACCGAAGCAATGACAGCAGCCATGTCGGATGGTTGCTGTTGTCGACCTCGACCTCGATCTCCACGACGAGGTCGACTACAGCTTCTTCAACGGCGCCCACGCAAGGGCCAGGTGTTTGGTGCCGACATCGCGGAAGCGGATGGTCGCTTCGGCCTTCTCGCCACTGCCCTCGATGTTGATGATGACGCCTTCACCGAATGACGGGTGCTCGACGTCGTCGCCGACGCGCAGCCCGATCTCTTGGGAATTGCTTGGTTGGGGGCCGAGCTTCTTGCCGGCGGCGAGCGCCGCTTCGACCACTCGTTCGCGGTGAGCGAGCGCAGCCTCGCTCGCCTCCTCGTTGCTCCGGTCACTCCATGGACGGCGAGAGCTGCTGCCGCCTCCCCCGCTGCCGCCACCGAATACCCGACCCCCGGTGTAGGTGCCGCCGTCGCGCTCGCGGTAGCTCTGGCGGCCGTAGGAGCTGCGGCCTTTGACGTTGCCCTTGTGCTCTTGCAGTTCGTCGGGGATCTCGTCGAGAAACCGAGACGACGGGTTGTACTGGGTGTTGCCGAACAGGCTTCGGCTCCAGGCGTGCGTGACGTGCAGTTTGGTGCGAGCCCTGGTGATGCCGACGTAGGCCAACCGCCGCTCTTCCTCCATCTCGTCCGGATCGCTCTGAGCACGGACGTGGGGGAAGATGCCCTCCTCCATCCCGATCAGGAACACATAGGGGAACTCGAGGCCCTTGGCGGAGTGAAGGGTCATCAGGATGACCTTGTTGTCATCGTCGAGATCGTCGGTGTCGGCCACCAGTGAGACCTGCTCCATGAACTCCTCGACCCGGGTGAACTCGCGGGCCGAGCCGATCAATTCGCCGATGTTGTCGAGTCGGCCAGCAGCCTCGACCGAGCTCTCGGCTTCGAGTTCGGCCAGGTAGCCGCTCTGGTCGAGAGCAGCCTGCAAGACATCGGCGGGCGAACCGTCGAGCAGATGCGCCAGCGAGTCGAGAATCGCAACGAACGACGTGACGCTGCGACTGGCAGCGCCGGACAGACCGGCCTCGTCGGCGTGACGCATCGCGTCGAGGAAGCCGTTGCCCATCTCGCGGGCCCAGGCGTCGAGCTTGCCGACGCTGGTGTCGCCGATGCCGCGCTTGGGCACGTTGAGGATTCGCTTGATGCTGACCTCGTCGCCGGGGTTGACCACGGCCCGCAGGTAGGCAATCGCGTCCTTGATTTCGCGGCGGTCGTAGAAACGGGTGCCGCCGACCACCTTGTACGGGATGCCGAAACGCATCATCGCTTCTTCCATCACCCGGCTCTGGGCGTTGGTCCGGTAAAAGACCGCGAACTCCTTCCACATCATTGCGTGGTTGTCGTGCACGTCCTGCATGGTCCGAGCGACCCATGTCGCCTCGTCACCCTCGTCGTCGGCGTGATAGCGGACGATGCCCTCGCCCCGTCCGAGCTCGCTCCACAACTGCTTCGCCTTGCGGCTCGAGTTGTTGGAGATGACCGCATTCGCTGCATCGAGGATGATCTGGGTACTGCGGTAGTTCTGGTTGAGCACGATGGTCGTGACATCCGGAAATGCACTTTCGAACTGAATGATGTTGCGCAGATCGGCGCCGCGAAATTTGTAGATGCTGTTGTGGACCAGCATTCCGTTGGCGACGTAATGGTGGGTGGTGTCGACCTCGAGGTCGTAGACGTCGCCGTCGTAGGTCTCGAACTCGACATCGTCAACGGTGCGCTCGACGAACTGTCCGTCGACCAACACCAAGACCTGCATGCCCGGTCGCAGGTGAGCGAGCGGCGTGTAGTCGTAGATCGTGCCGCCGACCGAGACTCGCCGACGGATCGCGAGGAACTCGGAATCTGCGAGCTGTCTGGCACGCGTCAATGCATCCACGAGCGAGCCGTACTCCTCACTTTTCGCGCTGCTGTTATAGGTCCGGACGCAGTGATGCCCGACGAGATCCGTGGACGCTCCGAACATCGTCAATTCGACGGAGTGTCCGTCGCTCCGCTTGTAACGGTGAGGGAACTCCGCGGACAGCAACAATTCGTGCAACAACGATTTGACGCCTGTTCCCTGCTCACCTACCACCTGATCGCCGAGACCGGCGCCGTCAGCCAATGAACCGGTGAGAAGGTCGTATTCTGAGCAGAGTCGAGCGATGCGACTGGACGCCGCCAACTCCGCGGATTCGGCCGAGAGAATCCACGTCGAAGTCGCCCCTTCGTCGCCCAAGAGTTCGTCGAACTGCCGAGCGGCACACGCACCGACTCGGTAACCCCGGTCATGTCGATACATCAGATACACGAGAAACTTGTCGTCCGGGAACGTGACCCGGGCCGGGACGATGTGTTCGGTGGTACCGGTCACGGCGGCATCGCCAGCGATCACGGTCACGATCGGTCCGCACCTTCGGGATTTGTGGACGTCTCTGACGGTGCCCGGTCGGGTTTCGGTACCGCCGCCGGTTCCGATCACGATGTCCCCGATCTGGATCTCCTCGATCGGTCGTTCTCCCGTGGGCGTGAGCACCATCGTCCCGGTGACCAAGCACTGGTCGCTGTCGCCCACCACCGTGACGTTCTGGTGCCGGGCACCGAGCATCATCACCATTTCGTTCTGGGCGGTGTTGGTGTCCTGGTATTCGTCGATCAGGACGTGCAGGAACCGGTCCTGATACCCGGCGAGCACGTTCGGGTGGTTGCGGAACAACAGCACGGTGTTGGTGAGCAGGTCGTCGAAGTCCATCGCCCCGGCCTTGTGCAGGCGGGACTGGTAGTCCTGATAGATCTCGGCGTGTTTGCGATCCATCGGCGTGGCGGCCGTGGTGAGCGCATCGGCAGGGAACAGCAGCTCGTTCTTCCACTTGCTGATCACGTTGTGGACGCCTCGCGGGGTGAACCGCTTCGGGTCGAGGTTGAGGTCACGGATGACGTAGCCAGTGAGCCGCTGTGCGTCGGACTGGTCGTAGATGCTGAAGCTGCGCGGGTAGCCCATGACCTCCGCGTTGGCTCGCAGGATGCGCACACATGCCGCGTGGAACGTGCTGACCCACATGTTCTTCGCCATTGGACCGACCAGGTGGCCGACCCGTTCCTTCATCTCTCCGGCGGCCTTGTTGGTGAACGTGATCGCGAGGATGCGTTGCGGATGAACGCCCTCGCTCTCGATCAGGTGGGCAATGCGGTGGGTGAGCACTCTGGTTTTGCCCGAACCTGCGCCGGCGACGACCAGCAACGGCCCGTTGGTGTGCACGACGGCATCGAGTTGGTCAGGGTTCAACCCCGTGAGCAGGGATCCTGCTGTGCTCTCGGCATCGGTGAGTTCATCGTGGTGATCGAAGAGCGACATGGCATCGCCGAGTCTACGGGAGGGGTGCGACAGCCTCCCGGCGATGGAGGCGTCGGACCTGACGCTCAGGGCTGGGAGGAGTCCGGAGGATCAACAGGATCAGGCTCTGCGTGTCCACGGCGCAGCACCGTCACCGCCGCTGCCACTGCAATCACCCCCACCGCCCCCGCTGCCCACCCGATGACGGATCCATCGCCGCCGGAGCCGCCGGAGCCGCCCGAGCCGCCAGGGGTTGGCATTGTCGTGCCGACGGCGCTGAGCGGCGCCGGCGGAAGTGTGCTCGGCGAGACCATTCCCGTCGTCGACGCGGAAGCAGCGGCCGTTGTGGCTGCAGAGGTTGTTGCAGACGCTGGAGTCGAGGACATCACGGAACTGGTGGTCGGCGCCGGTTCCATGGTGGGGGCGGTGCTCGGCGGGGCCGTTGGCGCGACCGTTGTCGGCGCCAGCGTGACCGGAACCGTGACCGGAACCGGCGTCGGCAACGGAGCAGCGGCAACGTTCGTGCTGCGGAATGTCGTGACGATCTGTTGGATGTCGTCGTGAACCATTGGGTAGAACAGATCACCAGGGCATGCAGTCGCGCTCATGTCCCGATGCCCCGAGACCGTCGCAGCAACGACGTTCTCTCCCGCTGACCACCGGTTCGAACCGCGAGAGACGAACTCGACTGTT
The DNA here is from genome assembly GCA_039920665.1 of Ilumatobacteraceae bacterium. Taxonomy (GTDB): domain Bacteria; phylum Actinomycetota; class Acidimicrobiia; order Acidimicrobiales; family Ilumatobacteraceae; genus WLMZ01. The sequence continues at coordinate 14,481 of JBDSDH010000068.1, read as the reverse complement.
GCGCCGGGGGTCGTGTCGACACCGAACCGGTCGGCCATCCAAGCGAGAATCCGCGTCAGCGCGTCGAGCGCCTCCGGCGTCGGGAGTTCTGAGGTGAAATCACCGATCAGGCACACCAACTGAGCGAAACCCTGGCTGCCTCCCGTCGCGTCGGCCGTCACCGGTCCGTCGATGCTTCCTGCCCGACCTTCCCACACCCGACCGAACCGATCGATCAAGAAGTTGTAGCAGATGTCGGCAAAACCCTTCTCGGCGCTGACGTGGAACCGGTAGGCCCCGAGCAGGATCGACGCGACGCCGTCCGGTTGATATTTGTTCGAGCTCGCGGTGTGGTGGACGAGCAGGAACCGGACCTCTTCGGGAGCCATCTCCCGGACCGGCTGATTGCCGTCACCCGCCCATGCAGTCCTCGGCAGAATTTCGAGTCCTGGCGCGACCTCGGTTGCAACTGCCGGATCAGCGCGAGCTCCCAGCGGCCGGTGCCCGATCAGTCGCTGCCCGGCGAGCAATATCGAGCCAGCACCAAACGCGCGGAAAATCGAGCGCCGACTGAATCCCGACGGCAGAGTCTGGGAGGGCAGGCATTGATCACACACGGCGGATCAGCAGCCGACGACAGTCGCGGGATCCGCGACGTTGTCGAGGATCTTGACATAGGCGTCGCTCGGGCCGAACGAACGAGCCGCACACGCCTCGCTCGCGGTGGTGAACGGTCCGAAGTAGATGATGTAGATCGCGCTGCCGTCCTGTGTACGCGCCCGAAGCGAGCTGCATACCAGTTCGGCGCGCAGGTATTCCGATTCGGGGTATCGGTCGAGTGTCGCCTGCACCTGGGACGCATACGCGTCAGCGGTGACGGCACCGCCGATCAGGGTGATGTAGCTGCTGTCGCAGGCCGGTCGAGTGATCGAGTTGGTGAGGCCGAGATCGCCTTCGAGGACCGCAGCCGTCGTCGGCGGTGGCGCCGACTGGGTCGTCGCTGGAGGCACCGTCGCAGGAGGCGGCACCGTTGCGGGGACAACAGTGGCAGGAGGCGCAACCGTCGCCGGTGGCGCAACGGTTGCCGTCACGATGGTTGCCGGCGCACCCGCATCCGGAGTCGTCGCAGTCACCGGCACCGTCGTCGCGGCACCCTCCACCCGAGTGGTCGCAGTCCCCACCGACCCGGATGAATCAGCCGGCGCCTCGATCGTGGACGAATCGCCCGGCGTCGCCGCGTCCTTTTTCGAGCTGCCGCCGAACACGACAACGGCGACGACTGCAAACGCGACAACAGTGACGGCGGCGAACACGATCCAGAGCATCGTGGCGGACTTGCGCTCTCGCGGAGGGTCACCGGTGATCATCACCGTGGTCGGCAGGTAGCCGGTGGGGCTGGTCGACGACGAGATCGACGACGCTGGCGGAGGCGGCGGAGGCGGAGGCGGTGCTGCCGTTTCGTATTCGAAGGGCGAGTAGGAATGAGGAACGGTCGCTGCCCAGGCAGGGTCGGGTGCAGCCGGAGGAGGAGGTGGCGGCACGCCAATCCCACCCGCCGGAGCCATCGCAATCCCGCAATTGCCACAGAAACTGGCTCCAGCGACGTTGTCCGTCGCACAGGCTGTGCATCTCATCGCAAATGTTCCCGCCCGCTCGTCGACATCATGTCGCCCTACAACGACCAGGACCTTAACGCCGAGGGGACGACCCGGCAGTCGGATGCAGGCCCGCAACCTGCACTCGGCTTCGGTGTGTCGGAGTCAGTCCGGTAACCGGCGGTCAAATAGACTCCGAGCGGAACGTGAAGAGCGGGTTGCTGAATCACACGTCGAGCAGCACGCTGAGCATCAAGATGGGACGGGACAAATGATCTGTGCGAACTGTTCGTTCACGCTGCCGGACAACGCTGTGTTCTGCGGCAATTGTGGGACTTCAACGCCGTCTGCGGCCCAACGACCTTCGCCGCCTCCCCCGCCGCCACCGCCCGTACCGACACCGACGGCGCCGATTGTTCCGCCCCCGTCTGCATCGTATGCATCGTATGCATCGTCTGCGGACCCTGCGCCGATCCCGCTCGACCAGGCGTTCACCGGTTCGCCCGGCGGCCCGCGCAACAACAAGCCGATCGGCATCTTCATCGGCGCGGGGGTCGCAGTCGTCGCGCTCGTCATCGCAGCGATCGTGTTGCTCGGCGGCGACGACAAGCCGGATGCGATTGGCGATGCCGGCAGCAACAGCACCACCGCGATCGTGCCGACGACGGCTGGTGCTGAGTCGTCGGGTTCGACCAGCGCAACGACGGAAACGACGGCGGCCACCACCACGACCGAGGCCGCCACCACGACCGAGGCGGCGACCACCACGACCGTCGCACCGGTCGAGATGCCTCACGTGAGCGACCTCACCGAGGCCGAGGCGAGAGCCGCACTCGAGGCTGCTGACATCACAAATGCAGTCTTCACACCGGTGCCACAGGCCGGGGATGCCGGCAGGGTGCTCAGCCAATCGCCGCGGACGGGTTCACTCGATCTGTCTGTTGTCGAGCTCAAGATCAGTCAGGCCGTCGTGATGCCCGCCCTCGCCCAGACCGATGCTGCTGCGACCAAGACGCTGCTGCAGGACACCTACGGCGCTTCCGTCACCGTGATCGAGTTGTTCGATCCCGCGACCACCATCGGAACCGTCATCTCCAGCGATCCCGTCGCCGACGGCGCCCTGCTGATGCCCGCCGCGATCACACTCACGGTTTCATCGGCCGGCACCGAACTGTTCCTCGACGAGGTCGCCACGGCTGACAGCCCGCAATGTTCGCAGGGTGCGGCCAAGGTCAACACCTATCAGTCCGCACACGCTGTCTCCTGCCAGTTCAGCAACAACTACAGCCCCGGCTCTTCGAAAACCATCAGCTATGACATCAATCGGTCGGCCTCGTTGTTGCGGTTCACCGGCGGCCTCGACGACTCGTCCCCCGCGGACGGCCGAATTCGAATCGTCGTCTACGGCGATGGCAACAAGCTCTGGGAACGCGAGTACGGTCTCGGCGAGAGCTCGGACGAGGCGATCTCGGTGGCCGGCGTGCTCCGACTCCAGATCGAGATGGTGTACATCTCCGGCTCTGGCGGCTACACCTACGGCGCGCTGGCAGATGCACGGCTGGCGGGCGATCCGGCCCAGATTGCCAACGTCCCGCGCCGTTCGTGACCCATTCGCTCGTCGTTCGTGGACTGGGCGTCGAGACGGATGGCCATCGTCGACTCGACGGCGTCGACCTCACGCTGCGGCCGACATCGTTCGTCGCAATCCTCGGCACGAGCGGCGCCGGTAAGTCGACGTTACTGAAAGCAATCACGGGCACGGACCCGGCCACCGAGGGATCGGTGGTCTTCGACGGACTCGATGTCTACGCATCGTTCGACACGGTGCGTCGCCAGATCGGCTACGTGCCCCAGGACGACATCCTCCACCCGCAGCTCACCGTGTTCGAGACGCTCGAGTTCGCGTCCCGACTGCGGTTCCCGGCCGACATGCCCGACGAGGACCGGATCGACCGGATCCACGCCGTCATCGCCGAACTGGGCCTGACGGCACGCGCCAACGCGCGCGTCGATCAGTTGTCGGGCGGGCAGCGCAAACGGGTCAACGTGTCGCTCGAACTGCTGACCGAACCTGCGCTGTTGATCCTCGACGAGCCGACGTCGGGTCTCGACCCCGGCAACGAACGGCTGATGATGGAGTTGCTCCGTCAGCTCGCCGATCGGGGTCGGATGATCATCGTCGTCACCCACAGCATCGAGAGCTTGCATCTGTGCGACGAGGTGTTGTTTCTCGCTCGGGGCGGCGTGCCGATTTACAACGGACCGCCGGCGGAGCTGCCGGCTCGGTTCGCATCGACAGGATTCGCCGAGGTCTTCGCCCGGATCGAGTCGATGGACGACCCGAGTTCACTGCGTCTTCCTCGAACGGTGTCGGTGCCGGTTGTGCTCCAGCCACGAGCGAAGCAGAGCCTCATCGGTCGGGCCCGCGCCACGGACCCAGCGGTGGTCGGGCGACACTTCCGGATTCTCACCGAGCGGTATCTGCGGGTGCTGGCGAGCGATCGACGCAACTTGTTGATCCTTGCGCTGCAAGCGCCGGTGATGGCAGTGCTGATGCTCGCTGTGTTCCCGGCCGGCAAGCTGCAGATCCCCGATGTCCCCTTCCTCGATCCGAAGCCGGAGGCAGGCAATGTGCTGATGGCGCTCGTGCTTGCCGCCGTCTGGCTCGGCGCATCCAATGCGGTGCGGGAGGTTGTCAAGGAGCGATCGATCCTGCGTCGCGAGCAGAATTTCGGCTTGTCGATCGCGGCCTACCTCGGCTCCAAACTCGTCCCGCTCGGCGTCATCACTGTCGCCCAATCCGTGCTCCTGGTGGTCGTCGGCACGATGCGCCAGAAGGGCCCCACCGACGCAGTTTTCGCACTCCCGGCGATCACCGAACTGCTGATCCTGATCTCGGTGTGCGGATTGAGCGCATTGTGTCTCGGACTGTTGTTGTCCGCGGTGGTGAACTCGACCGACAAGGCAATGACGTTGCTGCCCGTATTGCTGTTCGCTCAGTTCCTGCTGGCCGGGCTGATCTTCCCCGTCTCGGGCATCGGCATTCAACAGCTCAGCTGGTTTGCGACGGCTCGTTGGGGATTCGCCGGGGCAGCGAGCACCGTGGACTACTGGACACTGCGCGGCTGCGACAACGCAGCGCTCAAGTCATCCGACAACTGCAGCGTCTTGTGGCATCACACAGGCGCGGCATGGTCGACGTCGTACACGATGCTCTGTGTCCTCGGAATCGTCGCCCTGTTCTTTGCCTGGCGATCCATTGTTCGAGCCGATCCGGCCGAGTCGCTCGGTCGACCGGCGAAATCTCGGCCGACAGCGCTGACGGCGGCAATCAAGTCGGCGAACTGACCGGCGGTGCGAAGCGAGCGGCTCGGTGGCGGGTGGACACAACCGCCTGGCTGGCGTGATCGTGCCACGCAAGCCGACGCCCCCCTCGAAACATGCCGATCGCGCTGAACAGCGAGGCGATCCCCCACGGCACCACGGTCAACACTGCGACCGAGAGCCGCAACCCCGCCCGCAACAAGCCGATCTCACCGCCGCTGCGAGAATCGACGACCTGCAGGCCGAGCAGCCGGTGTCCGACCGTGCCGGTGCCGAAGTGGCCAACGGCCGCGAGGTAGTACATCGGCCCACCGACGAACAGAACGATCGCGCCAACTGCGCCAGAGGCCGACCCCGCGAGGGTCGACGCGACCAGGACGATCACGAGATCGATCGCCCACGACAGCACCCGCTTGATCGGCTCGACAGCTTGACCCGCAACGACTGTCTCGATCACCGAGTTGCCGGCTGTTGGTGCCGCTGGCACCGCTGCTGAGACCGGTGGTGGTGGAGCCGGCCGAGATTGCGGCGGGGGAACCGACAACGTCTGGCTGAGCGTTATCGGCGTCATCGGCGTCATCGGCGTCATCGGCTGCGCTGGTGGCGCCAGCAGCGAGACATGTCGGATTGGCGGCGGAGCGACCTGAGACATGGGTGAGCCACACGCCATGCAGAACTTGTTCGTGATCGGCGCCGGCACCCCGCAGCGTGGACACGGCGAAGTATTTCGTTCGCTCACTTCACGATCACGAGTGCACCCTCGGTGTCGCCCGAACTGTCGTTGTAACGCTGGGTGATCACGTACAGGAGGCCATCCCCGGAGCGGGCGTCGTACACATTGTTGAGATCGGCATTCCAGTCGACGATCTCTTCGCCGTTGCTGCGCTTGATCGCGACCAAGTCGTCGTTGCTGGACCGCATCAAGATCTGGGAGTCGGTCACAGCGATGTCGTAGCCCCACTCGTCGCTGTTTCGAGCGGACGTTTTCCACTGTCGATCGCCACTGGCGATATCGATCGCGTCCAGGTTCTTCCCCTTCCGCACGTACACGGTGTCACCGACGACCTCGACGATCGATCCCTTGATCGAAACGGCGTCTGCATCGAGCTTGTCGATCGGAATGATTTCGGCGTTGTCGTTCTCGTCGCTGCACACCATGACCGATGTCCGAGGGCTGCAGTAGCTGTATCGGCTCGGCGTCGCCCAAATTCGCTTTCCGTCTGTCGGGTTGAGGAGCGCGTCGCCAGTCCAGAGGTGGTCGTCGACGATCGCGACGCTGTACGACGATCCGTTGTCGCCCAATCCACGCGACCAGAGTTGGGTGCCCTTGGCCGGATCGATTGCGATGAGGTCGCCGCGATCGCTCGAGGCGTACAGCGTCGACCTCGAGACGACGGAGTCATCGACGCTGTACGCGTCGACGAAATTGCTGAGGTCGTCGACCCCGGAGACGTCGATGGTCTCGTCTGTGCCGACCTTGACGATCTGCAACGAGCCATCGTCTGCGATACCTGCCAGCAGCTTTCCGCTCCACGTCACGCCGAAGGAGGGTACGTCTCTGAATCGACCGGTCCAGATCTCTTTGCCGGACGAGATGTCGGAGACCGTGATGTCCTCGTTGTCGATGACGGCGAGCAGGCCCTCGTCCGACACCGAGTACGTGTCGTATCGGCTGCCGACGTCGATGGTCACGGGGTCGGACCCGGGACGCCAGGCGAGGAACTCGCCATCGCTGGAGTTGAGCCCGGTGAGCAAAGCCCCGCCAGGCGCGACGGACATCGTGGTCGAAAATGATTCGAGTTCCTGACCAGAGGTGTCGTAGGCCGTTGCTGCGCCATCACCTGTGTCCGAGTCGTACTCGTTCACCACGACGCCGCCATCGAACGAGGAGAACGAGTCCAAATTGATGCCGCTGAGGTCGATCGTGGTGACCACCTCGCCCTGCAGGGTGGGGATCGTTCCACCACTACTGCTGGTCGACTTCCCGTCATCGCCACCGCCGAGCAGTACCACCGCCCCGACTCCGAGCGCGACGACTGCGACGACCGCAGCCGCCACGATCAGCTTGCCTCGGTGACTCGACGAAGGCTTCGGTTCAGTCGGTTCAGTCGGCTCGGTCGGCACCGTCGCGCCGAACTGCGGCGAGATCGGCGGCGGTGGCGGTGGCGGCGCGAGTGGCGAGAATGCTGCGGCTGGTACCCCGGTCATCGGCGCAATCGCCTCGGCCCGAGGCGTTCCGCACGACGTACAGAACCGGAAGTTGACATCGCCGGGGGTTCCACATCGTGGGCACGCCGGCTGCTGATTTTCGTTGGCCGTCATGCGCCCACCGCGCGGTGTGATGGTACGCCTGCCCCGCTGTGTCGAATCATCGACATGCCCGTCCCCCTTGTACAGCTCGTGTTCCGCCGACTTGAGTCATCCCGTCGCATCGGCTGCCTGAGCTTATGTGTTGGGTCCTCGACATTTCCGATTTCGGCCCGTCAGTTGCTGCAGTTGACTCCGGCGCCGGGATTGGATGTGTTGTCGAGTGTCTTCACATAGGCGCCATCAGTTCCGTCTCGGCGGGCATCGCAGGCCTGTTGCTTCGAGACGAACGGACCGAAGAACACGACGTAGATCGGATCTCCGGCAGCCGACTTGGCCCGTAACGAACTGCACACCAGTTCGGTCCGGAGGTACTTCGCCGAGGGGTAGAGGTCGAGGATGCTCTTGACTTGGATCGCGTACCCGTTGGGGTCGACGGACGAGCCGATCAGCGTGATGAACTGCCCGTCGCAGGCAGGCTTCGAGATCGGTCGATCGAGACCGAGGTCGCCGTTGCCCGGCACCGCCACGGACGTCGCCGGGGCGGCAGTGGTTGCCGTCGGGGGCGTCGTCTCGGGAGTCGTGACCGGCACTGTGGTCGGAGGAGCCGGAACGGTCGTCGGGTTGATCGTCGTGGCGACGACCGTCGTTGCAACGGCCGTTGTGGGCACGACCGTCGTGGGGACGACCGTGGTTGCCGCCACAGTGGTTGCGACCACAGTGGTGGCTGGCGACACGGTCGTCGCGGTCGCAGGCGTCGTCACCGGAATCACTGTGGCCACCGGCAGGACTGTCGTCGCCGGTATCACGGTCGTGGTGGTCTCGACGGCGAGCCCCGTGCTGTCTGTCGCTGTCGATCCGTTGTCGCCGGTGGTTGCGAACACGATCGCGACCACGGCACCGATCAGGACGACGATTGCACCCAAGGACATCAGCAATGCCTTTCGCCGACGACGCCGTACAGCGAGTTCTGCTGCGACCGTCATTCGCAGTTCGGCTTGCACCGTTGCGAAGTCGGCGGGTCGGGCAACCGCGGCGCCGGCGATGGTCAGCATGGTCGGGGACTGGGTCGGAACGGTCAGTGTCGGTTGTGGGTCGGAGTTCGCCGACGCAACTTCTTGCGGCGGCAGTTCATCGATCGGAATCGGCTCGGTCCATCGAGGTCCGCCGGGATCCGTACCGACCGTTTGCGCCCATAAAGGATCAGCACCGCCAGATGGCGCGACTGGCGGCGGCGCCGAAGCATCCGATGCAGGCTGGCCGAGCTCGTGACCGCACTGCGTACAGAAGCGGGCGTACTCGTCGTTCTCGGTCTGGCAGACGTTGCATCTCATTCAGATTCTCCACCGGTGTGCAAGGCCCTCTCGGGTGAGGTCGACGTCCGCGCGAGGAGTGTACCGACAGCCTTGTGGCCACTCCGGTCGCGCCGATCGACCTCGCAATCAGGTTGTCGGTGTGAGCAGGAACGTGAAGTCGGTCGAGGACTGCTCGAACACATGGATCGGCTGCAGGCCTGCACGAGCAGCCATCTCGGCGAAGGCTTCCCTGGTGTGCCAGTGGATCAGCCAACTGCGGTCACCGCTGTCGACGATTGCGCCATCGACGAGCCGCTCGTAGCGCAGACCGGTTCGCTGCGTTCGCTCCACCTCGTCGCGAACCGAATCGAGCGTGGTCATCCGCATCAACGAGCCGTCGCTGTCGGCCGATTCCCTCACCCAGCCGTCGCCGCCGGGTTCCGCCAGAGCAGGAACGAACAACGGGATCAACACTGCCCCGCCCGGTTCGAGATGGGCGGCGATCCGCACCAATGCAGCTTCGGCGCCGTCATCGGTCGGGATCAGATTGAACGTCGCCCCGGCGAAGTAGATCGATCGGTAGCGCCGGCCGAGGTCCATCGACTCGAATGTCGCCTCGTGCACATTCACATCGAGGCCACGATCGGCAGCAGCGACTCGACATCGAGCGAGCATGTCAGCCGAGGAGTCGAGACCCTCTACTTCGTAGCCCTGTTCGATCAGATCGAGGATCGGGTCGCCGTCACCGCATCCCATCTCGAGCGCAGGCTGGCCGTATCGCTCGATCAACCGTGCGTACGGCGCAGGATCGAAAGTCTCGCTTCGCAGATGCCGGTACAACTCGGCGACGATGCCCGTATAGAACTGGCTCGGTGGCGGCTGTGAAGGCGACGGCGACGGCGACGGCGGTGATGTCATCGCCCCAGTTTGGTCGTCCGGCAGCAGTGGAAAAGCCGAATTCGATGAAGCGCCGAGGGTCCACGTCAGGTGCGGGCGTCCGCAACGGTGACGGAGAATCGAGCCCCGCCGAGGGTCGGGCTGGCGTCGATCGTGACGGTGCCGCCGTGGTCAGCGACGATCCCTGCGACGATCGCAAGACCGAGACCGGAGCCCCCGTCGTCACTGGCTCGGGCCACGTCCAGGCGACCGAACCGTTCGAAGATCCGTTCGCGATCGGTCTCCTCGACCCCCGCTCCATCATCTTCGACCACGAGCACGACCAACCCGTCCGGATTGCTCGACACCGACACCTCGATCACCGCGACCGCGTGGCGCAAGGCGTTGTCGATCAGGTTGCGCGCAACCCGACTCAGTTGGTCCATGTCGCCGCGCACCTGCCCGGCCGAGATTCCCGACGTGCCCACGGATTTGGTGGTGCTGACACGGTGCGCCTCGAGCAGCGCAACGTCGTCGAGGTCGACCAACGACCGTTTCGCGAGCAGCGCCTCGCCGTCTCGCCCATCGTGACGGGCGAGCAGCAACAGGTCGTCGACCAGACGCTGCATCCGCTCGCCCTCCTCCAAAACCTCGCCTGCAATCTGGCGGAGTTGCACATCGTCATCGCTCAGCAGCCCAACTTCGAGCTCATGTCGGATGACAGCAATCGGGGTCCGCAGTTCATGCGAAGCGTCCGAGACGAACTGCGCCTGGGCGTTGCTCGATCGCTCGAGACGGTTGAGCATCGCGTTCATCGTTCGTGCCAGTCGACCGATCTCGTCGTTTGCATTCGGTTCGGGCACGCGTCGGTGCAAGGCATCTCCGCCGATGTCTGCGACCTCGGAGCGGATTGCTTCGACGGGACGGAGCGCGCGACCGATGACGAACCAGATCAAAGTCGCGATCAGGCCCACCAGGACCGGCAAACCGAGCAGCAAGGAACGACGCGTCGCCACAGCGACGTCGTCGGCATCTTGCAGCGTCGTCCCGACGATCACTGTGTACGACTCGTTCGGGGCGACTTTGACGTAGACACGGAAGTCGCCCCGGTCGAGACCCGGCGCTCGTTCGGTTGTCGTGCTGCCGTCTCGACCTCCGCCGAATTGCGGCTGCCCGGCCACGTTGTCGCTCGCTGTGACCACTTCGCCAGAAGGGTCTGCGACTTGAATGAAGTCCTTGCTGTCGCCGACAACCGACAGCCCCTCGACACCGCCACTCTCGTCGATCAACGAACTGATCTCGCTCGCCCTGTCCTTCAGCCCGGCATCGATCGAATCGATTTGAGCCATCCGCAGAACATGGAGCAGCGCGGCGCCAGCGAGCGCGAACGCGATCACCAGCACGCCAACCGAGGCACCGGTCGCCCGAACTCGGATGGTGCTCAGACGTCGCATCACGTCGTGGTACTGGCCAACCGGTAACCGGCGCCCCGCACCGTCTGGATCGAACCGGCACGCTGCGGCGTGTCGATCTTCTTGCGGAGATGGCGCACGTACACCTCGACAATATTCGAATCGCCCTCGAAGTCGTCGTTCCAGACGTGTTCGAGAATGTCAGCCTTCGACACGACAGACCCGGCATTGCTGATGAGGTATTCGAGTACCGCGAACTCTCGCGCGGTCAACTCGATCTCTTCTCCGTCGCGCCAGACCCTGCGCTCGGATGGATCGACGCGCAGTCCCCCGGCGGCCAATTCGACCGGCCGCTCCGGCTTGCCACGTCGCAGCAGTGCGCGAATTCGAGCGACGAGCACGAGATGTGAGAACGGCTTGCGCAGGAAATCGTCAGCACCGGTGTCGAGTGCCTCGGCTTCATCCATCTCACCGTGCTTCGCGGTGAGCATCAAGATCGGAGTCCAATTGCCAGCATCACGCAATGCTGCGCACACTGCAAAGCCACTCATACCCGGCAACATGATGTCGAGAACGATCGTGTCGTAGTCGGTCTCGGTGGCCATCCACTTGCCGTCGGTGCCGTTCAGTGCGATGTCCACGGCGAAGCCGTCGGCTTCGAGGCCGCGCTTGAGGGACATCGCAAGTCGTTTTTCGTCTTCGACTACCAGCAGTCGCATCGTGTCCGTCTTCGTCGTCGAGTTCGGCCGAGTGGTCATGACTCGTGGTGATCCTCTCACTCTGCACCTGAACGACACCTGAAAGTTCGCGGCCACTTGTTGATGACTCAGTGATGAACAGACGACGGGTCGGCCCCCGGGGAAGCCCCGGGAACCGACCCGTCGAGATGGTCGCAGCAACGCTGGTGCGAGATCAAGCGAACGTGATGTCACACCCCGTGAGCTTCAGGTCCGTCAACTGCTTGTTGATGTCGTCCACCGTGGTCTTCACGGCGGTCGGCTCTTGCTTGAAGAAGCCGGCAGCGAGCGCCGGGCTGCCCTCCGCTGTCTTGATCTCACCTTGCAGGCCAGTCAGATCCGTGACCAACTTCGCGTTCGCTGACTGCATCGCGGCATCGGTCTTGGCGGCCTTGAGACCCTCGATTGCCTTGGTGATGGATGTGTTGGCGGCCGTGAGCGCCTTGGTGAGGACCGTGGCGTCGGTCGACCCCTTGGCTGGCGCGAGCGCTGCTGTGAACGACGCACCGAAGTCCGTGCACACTTGGGCCGACGTCATCGCTGAAGCCGTCGAGGCGTTGACCGTCGTCACCGGCGCCTTCGCAACCGTCGTCACCGGCGCCTTGACGACCGTCGTGGTCGGAGCTTTCGCGATGGTCGTAACAGGCACCTTGGCAACCGTCGTCACCGGCGCCTTCGCAACCGTCGTGGTCGGAGCTTTGGCCACCGTCGTGACCGGGGACTTGGCCGTTGTCGAACTGCTGCCGCACGCTGCAGCGAAGAATCCGAGGCTGACGACGGTGGCTGCAAACACTGCTCGGCCGGGCGATCGGTGGTGGCCGGCTGTCGTTCGAGTGCTGGTGGTGATCATGGGATCCTCGGACTTTCTTGGTCGGGGTTGTGGCAGGAGGTCCCGATCAACGTCACGGCGAGTTCGGTGAGAACACTTGCTCGGGGCCATGGCCGAACCATGCACCAATCGACCTGAAGGGAGCCTGAACGGTGTTCAGGAAACTGAAACCGCGCACGAGCGCGGTCGAACTGCCGGTTGATGCCACATGACGTCGCGAGACGTCCGATCGCGTCAGCGGTTGATTTGGATCGGCAACCGACGCGGGCCACGGATCTGGCCGCGACTCCACTCGACTTCGGTGTCAGGCGCGAGCTCGAAGTCAGGGAAGTGGGCGAGAAACTCCTCGATCGCACAACGAAGTTCGAGCCGGGCGAGATTCGAGCCGAGGCAGCGATGGATGCCGAGACCGAAAGCAAGATGACGGTTCTCGGCGCGATCGATCAGTACCTCATCGGCACGGTCGAAGGCCGCTGGGTCGACGTTGGCGGCGGGGAACGGCAGCAGCACCCAGTCGTCGACCTTCATCGGGCATCCGCCGATCTCGACGTCTTCTTTCACGAGTCGAGCCATCGTCACCGGTGCATAAGCGCGGAGGAACTCTTCCATTGCGGTGGGGACGAGTTCCGGCTCGGCGGTCAATCGCTGGCGGTCGGCGGGGTGCGACGCGAGGTGCATCAGGCTCGATCCGATCGCACTCCAGGTGGTGTCGATCCCAGCCAGCAACAGCAGCACGATGGTGCCGCGAACGTGCTCGCTGCTGAGTGGCTGGCCATAGATCTCGGCCTTGAGCAAAAACGAGGTGAGATCGTCGCGAGGGTTCTCGATGTGATCGACGACTTGCGCGTCGATGTACTTGTCGAGCCGCTCGAACACGGCGAACCGCTGCTCCAGCGCGACGTTGACACCCTCGAGTACGCCATGGACGAAGCCACGGAACAGGTCGGCGTCTTCGAGCGGGAAGCCGAGCATCAGCGCGATCACATTGACGGGAATGTGCTGCGCGTACTGCACCGCTGCATCAATGGTCGGCGAGTCGCCCATGTCGCGGAGCAGCTGCTGGCACAACGCACGAATGTCTTTCTCCCAGCCTTCAATCACCTTCGGGGAGAAAGCCGGCAGCAGCAGGCGGCGCGCATCGTGGTGGAACGGCGGGTCGCTGCTGATCGGCGGAGCGTTGCCGATCGGCGATTGGGCGAGCGGTCGGAACGCGGACACGACCACCGAGCGCGACGTGAAGTGCTCGGTGTCGTAGGCGATCTGGGAGACGAGTTCGTGGGTGACGGGAAGCCACGCGCCGTTGTAGCGATCGGTATGGGCGACGGGGCACGTCTCACGCAACTCGGCCCAGACGTCGTGGATGTGCTCGTTGTACGACGGTTCGGCGTGATCGAAATCGGTCGCCCAGTCCTCGACGGGTCCGTAGATGGATGTCATCAGGTCGCATCCTTTCCGTCTGACGATTCGGCCGGGTCTGACGAGTCGGCTGAGATCGAGATCGCGAATTCCGGACAGTTCGCGATCGCCAGGCGCGCCTTGTCTTCGAGGCCTTCGGGAACGGCGCCGTCGTTGAGCACCCAGGCTGCGCCGTAGTCGTCGACGTCGAAGATTTCCGGGGCCAGGGCATAACACCGATTGTGACCTTGACAGCGTTCCGAATTCAGCTCAACTCGCATCCGGTGACTGTATGGGAACTCCGGGTCGATCGCGCCGGCACCGGACCAGATTGTGACCACTGGTCACGCCCTGGCGGCGACCTGCACGGAGCCAGTGGATCAGCTCGTCGATCATGCCGCCAGTCGAGGTGTACATCCGCTTTTCCCGATCCCACGACTGCGTCGCAGCGAGCATTCTCGCCGCCAGGTCGGGCCGGTCGCGGAGCACGCCGAGCGGCGCCTGCTGGACCCGGATCGTGAACACGATCGACCCGTTCGCTGAGCTCGCCCGCGTCGTGAGCGACCGGCGCGTGAATGCCCTCGAGCGGCAGGCCGACCTTGGCGGCCCCCGGCAGTTCATCCACGATGAGCCTCACGCGGATGACCGCGAGCAGTTCTCCAGACGCCTGCTTGCGAACCCGGCTCGGCAACGAACACCGTTGATCGCACCGGATCGAGCAACTCGGCCTTG
>JBDSDH010000067.1:0-2674 GCA_039920665.1 Ilumatobacteraceae bacterium | reverse complement strand
CGATGCTGCTCCGACTCGGCGGGTCGACGAACCAGGTTCCGATCTACGAGATGACGCTCGAGGTTCGTCCGCCGCACGGAGTCGACGCCGATGTGCCGATTTCTTGGCGAGGTGTCGTGGCAGTACTGGACCCGTGGCCGATGCAGGGTACGGCAGTCCTGCTCGGTCAAGCCGGTTTCCTCGATGCCTTCACCGTGACGTTCGGGCCCGACGGATTCGCGCTCGAACGAGCAACGGTGTTTCGGGAGCGGTTTCGATCGATTGATCCGACGTGACCGGCTCACGGTGCACCGCCCCTCTGGGCTGACGGCGGACGTGAGCGGGTCAGACGGATTAGAGTCTCGTCGGCGCAACATCGCTCGCAAGTGCTGTATCGAACGCGTTTCATAGATCGGTCGACGTTGTATTCGAAACAGCTTGCAACCGTTGCTCGCTCACGTCGACCGTGAGATCCGTCTACTTCGAGCGTCGATGCAATTCGGCCGCGAACGCTTTGTTGTTCGTGTGGGCGTGGGGCCACCGATCGGCGAGCAGCGCGGTCGCCTCTTCCAGCGAATGGCCGAGACGCATCAGGTGCGCAGCGAGCACGAGACCGGTGCGACTGCGACCGCCGTGGCAATGGACCACGACCTGACGTCCTTCGGCGAGCAGTGCATCGATCGAGTCGAGCGCATCGTCGACGGCCACAGCCAACGACGGGTTGTGCTCTGCGTCGTTGTCGATCAGGAAGATCTCGCGCCGCACAGGGTGTCGCATCGAGTCGTCGATTCGGCACAGCGAAATCAATGCTGCGTCGGCCGGCGCAGACCGCGCCCCGGCACGGTTCGTTGCCCACAGGCCGGCAGACACTTCGGACATCGCGAGTGACGGCTCGTCAGCGACGTCAGCGGCAGGGGATCGTCCGATCAACGACATCGCCAGGTTCTGTAAGTCGAGGTGGTCGTAGCGCCGGGCGGTGCCGTCGAGCTGCGTCACGAGGCCGTGGACGTAGGTGAGCCAACGGGTGGGGATTGCCTGGATGCCGAAATGGGCGCCGGCGAGGGTGCCGGTCACCGCAGCAACGGTGTCCGTATCGTCGCCGAGATCGATGACGGTCGTGATGGCGTCAGCGAACGAAGTTGCCCGGCGCATCGACCACACGGCCTGGGCGAGCGCCCCCATGGCGGACCCATTGCCAGGTGCATCAGCAGACGGGCGCCAAGACGGATCGAGCAACGGCGTGTAGACGCTCAGCGCCTCCGGCGTCAACGAACCCAATGCCGAGTGCAACGCTGTCTCGAGCGTCCCGCCACTCAGCAAGATGCGAACGAGTTCGTGCTGGATCGAAACCGCCCACTGGCACAGCGGATCGGCGTGGGTGACAACGCTGAGTGCGACGGCAGCCTCGGCGGATGCCTGTTGGCCTCGACCGGCGAAGTACACCGCACCCGGCGCCGCCCGCATCAGTGACCCGTTGCCTGCCGTGTTGCGTCCGTGTCGCGAACGCACAACCGATTGCGCCGCTTCCGAGGCGGGCAGGCCGGACATCAGCACGGTGCGGGTGAGGTTGCCGACGTCGATGGCCTTTGCCCCCCATGCTCGGAATCGCGCGAGCTGGTCGTCGGCATCGAGTCCGTCGCACGCAAGCAGGCTCTCGGCGACGACGACGGCCATCTCGGTGTCGTCGGTGAATTGGCCAGGGGCCCACCCGAACCCGCCGCCGCCGACCATCTCGCCGATGCCGCCGTGGACTGCACGAGGGAACCGCTTCGAATACTGGCCGGCCGGACCGAACTCGAACGGCGCACCGAGCGCATCGCCGACCGCAGACCCGACGATGCATCCGATGGCGCGCTGTGTGTAGCCGTTCGATGGACGGTTGCTCACGACGCCTCCGAGTCCTGGGTGAGATCCAACTCGTCCCGCCATGAGCAGGCTGCGCACGGGTTGTCGGTCAGGAAGCTGTGAACGTCGACGGGGAGATGCTCGCTGAACTCGAAGATTCCGATCATCGTGGCGGTCAGCATCTCGACGACGTAGCCCCAGTCTCCGCGTACCAGGGGCAACGTCCAGTTGGATGGCATCGCCGATTGATCGTCGGTGTCGGACCAGGGTGGGTTCCAGCCGAGCGCAGCGAGCAGTTCGTGCTGCTCATCCGACAGCGCTGCCTCGCCCAAGTGGTAGACGTTGCTGCTGGCTTCGACGTGGGCGATGCCATGTCCGATCAGCATCTGTACGTAGCGGTTGCCGCTGACGGGCTGGCCGATGATCACTGCCAGCGTCGGCCCGTGACCCACCTTGCGGAGCAGTCGCAGCAATGCTGCGCTCCACATCTGCCAGCCGCCGCCGACGGATGGGGTGACGACGTAGTTCTGTTGAGGGCGGCGGACGGCCCGGATCTCCCGGCACGCCGTGCACGTTCCGCCAACTTTCTTGCGGCCGACTGACTTTTTGATCTCTGCGCCCTCTGCCATGTCCCGTCCCTGCCTTCACCAGCCGCAACCATGCGAACCCGAGAGGAGCAGTATGAACGAAGGGTGCGCGACAGTTGAGCAGAGAGCTGGGCCCTTCGCCGAAGGTACTGGCGTCGGTCGAGACATAGAGTATTTGGGCGGTGCCTCAGGCGGGCCTCGCTATCGGGTGGATGAGCGAGGGCGAGACGTGGCAGACGAGACTCCAGCAAGCTGGGCACCCC
>JBDSDH010000066.1:0-6553 GCA_039920665.1 Ilumatobacteraceae bacterium | reverse complement strand
ACAGCAGCATCCCCAACTCGTCGGCAGCGTCGTACAGCGGCTGGGCGCTGATGTGGCCGTGGACCCGCAACAGATCGAGGCCCGCTTCTCGACCGAGTTCGACGTCGCGACGCAAGTCCGCTGGTGTCGCCGACGCGATGTCGAGTCGCGTCGGCGCAAGGTTGGCACCTTTGAGGAACAGTCGCTCGCCGTTGATCGAGAAGATCCAGTCGTGCACCGCCACTTCGCGCAGCCCAGTGCGATGGGTGCGAGAGTGGCTGACCTCGTCATCGACGATGACGTCGACCTGCACATCGGTGAGCGGTTGCTCGCCGAGCGACCACGGCCACCACAGACGGGGGTTCTCGATGTCGAGGTTCCAGCTGACCTCGTTGACGCCACGGGCGAGCGACTGCTCGACGTCGGACAACACTTCGCCCGGACGTCCCGGGCTGGTGACCGTGGTGCGAATCCGCACCCGGCGCGGTTCGTCGCTGTCGAGTCGGCCGTGCAGCCGCAGATGGGCGCGCGCATCGTTGGCGTCGCGGCACAGCACCCGCAGGCGATCGATGCGGACGGCACCGGTCGTCTCGATGTGCACCGGTCGCCACAGGCCGCCCGGATTCCAATCTTGGTCGGCTGCGTGCCACTGCTGGAACACGCCCGTGATGTTGCGACGGCCCTTGTGGGAGCGATTCGGTGAACAGGCGACCTCGACTGCGAGGACGTGCTCGGTTGCCAGTCGGGCAAGTTGGGTGACGTCGAACGAATGGGGGAAGAAGTAGCCTTCTGGGTCGCCGATGTAGGCACCGTCGAACCACACGTCGGCCTGGTAGAAGATCCCGTCGAGCACCACCCACGCCCGCTCGTTCTGTGTCGGACGGGGGAAATCGAAGTGGGTTCGCAACAGCAGCGGTCCGTCGCTGTCGGCGAACGCGGGCTCGTTGCGCCAATGGCCGGGAACAGAGATCGGCGTCCATGAGTCGTCGTCGAACTCGAGCCCCACCGCGGTCCGCCGGAGTTGATCGTCGGCCGCCGCCGCTCGCCAGACACCGGTCAGTTCCATCGCGCCGATCCTATGAGCCCGATGTCCAGCCCGCGAACCTGCTCGTCGCGCCGCTGTGAGGATCTGGGGGATTCTTGGCTATGTTCGATCCATGACCCACGCCCCTGCGCAGCTGGCATCGACACTCGCCGAACTCAAGGCTTCCGGCTGGGAGTCGATCCCGGTCAAAGAAGAAATCCGCAAGAACGCTGTCGTCAAGATCGCAGCGGGCGAGCAGTTGTTCGATGGCGTGATGGGCTATGAGCAAACGGTCATGCCGCAGCTCGAGAACGCGTTGCTGGCTGGTCACGACGTGATCTTCCTCGGCGAGCGGGGCCAGGCCAAGACCCGGATCATCCGGTCGCTCACCGGGTTGCTCGACGAATGGATGCCCATCGTCGCCGGCAGCGAGATCAACGACGACCCGTACCACCCGGTGTCCAAACATGCCCGCGATCTCGTCGCCGAGAGTGGCGATGACACGCCGATCACCTGGGTTCACCGTGATGAGCGATTCGGTGAGAAGCTCGCCACTCCCGACACCTCGATCGCCGACTTGATCGGCGAGGTCGACCCGATCAAGGTCGCGGAAGGTCGCTATCTCAGCGACGAGCTGACACTGCATTACGGCCTGGTGCCCCGCACCAACCGCGGCATCTTCGCGATCAACGAGATCCCCGACCTCGCCGAGCGGATTCAAGTCGGATTGCTCAACGTGCTCGAAGAGCGCGACGTGCAGGTGCGCGGTTACAAGATCCGCTTGCCGCTCGACATCATGCTGCTCGCATCGGCCAACCCCGATGATTACACCAACCGTGGCCGCATCATCACGCCGCTCAAGGACCGATTCGGCAGCCAGATCCGGACCCACTACCCGCTCGAGATCGAGACCGAGGTCGCGATCATGCGTCAGGAGTCGCGAGCAGCCAGCGTCGGTGACGTCACGGTCACGATGCCGGACTACATGGAAGAGGTCATCGCAACCCTCAGCCATCTCGCTCGCGAGAGCAGCCACGTCAACCAACGCAGCGGTGTCTCGGTACGTCTGTCGGTCAGCAACGGCGAGGTCCTTTCGGCAAACGCCCTGCGCCGTGGTCTGCGCGCTGGCGAACGCGATGTCGTGCCGCGCGTGTGCGACCTCGCGGCGATCGCCGCGTCGACCTCCGGCAAGATTGAGATCGAGTCGATGGAAGAGGGTCGCGAGAGTGCCATCCTCCAGAACCTGGTTCGCAGCGCCGTGCTCACCGTCTACAAGCAGCGGATCACACCCGATCAGGTCCGTGACGTGATTGCGGCCTTCGACGAACAAGGCGTCATCGCCCATACCGGCGAAGACATCTCGTCCGCCGAGCTCGTCGCGCTGCTCAGCTCGGTGCCTGCGCTCGCGGCTCCCGTCCAGGCCCTCACCGGTGGCAACGAGTCACCGGCCGCCGTCGCAGCAGCGGTCGAGTTCGTGCTCGAAGGTCTCCATCTCGCCAAGCGACTCAACAAGGACAGCGCCGGCTCGCAGAGCACATATCGCTCCCGTTGAGGCGGGGTTCGGAGCAATCGACCCGATCGGGAGCGGGGTCAACCATCACGCGTCAGTCGACGATGAGTTCGTCGCCGATCGCGACGGAGCCTGCTGCGCCAACCAGACCGGCGATGCCGAGCAACGAATCGCGTTCGGCGTTGATGGTGCGGAGCACGTCGAGGTCGCGTTCGATGCCCCCCGGTTGAGGTCGGGTCACCATCACACAGCGGTCGATCGGTTTGACGATGTCGAGTTGGGCCGTGCCGAGCCGAATCCGTTGGCCGACGAGGCGATCGATGCTGTCGGCCTCGACGACGACGTTCGGGCGGAACCGGCGCACGTCCCAGTCGCGGATGTCGCCGGTGGCGATGATGCTGACCTGGGTCCGGGTTGAGTCGTGGAAGGAACCGACCGGCCCCTGCCAACGCTCGACCTCACTGTCGTCATCCTCGAAGTCGAGATTGATCTCGTACGTGCTCGCTCGATCGATCGCGTCGATCAGTTCGATCGGCCGACCGAGCCAGGTCGACAGGTGGGCGTCGTTGGTTGTGATCGAGCCGTCCGGAAGGCGGACGGCGATTGCTCCGGTGACCGTGCGGACCGCGGCCGCCATCAGCAGCGACGGGTCACGGCGACCGGTGAGCACGACGCCGGTGGCGACATCGCGCAACGCTCGGCTGCGATCTCCGACCAGGCCGCGCTCACCGATCGCACTCGACTCGACCGCAATGCCCTGCAACGACTTGACCGGGTAGACGAACAACCCGACGACTCTGCCAACGACCTTCACGGCTTTCAGTTGTAGCCCAGTTCGCTGCTCGCACGCGTCGTCAGGCGACTTCGGCCAACCGAATGATCTTGCGCACGTGCAGCGTGCCTCGACCGCGACCGGAGTACGTTCCGCTCGTCGGCGCGACGTCGCGGTAGTCGCGCCCGGTCGCAGTGGTGATGTAGCGCAGATCGGTGCGTCGGCGATGTGTCGGGTCGATTGCAACGACGGCGTCACGCTTCGGATCGAAGACCTCGACCCAGGCATGGCTCGCGCCATCGCCGACGAGGTGGCCGGACACATACCGCGAACAGATCCCGACGCTCGCGCACATCGCAATCATCACATGGGCCATGTCCTGACAGACCCCCTGGCGCAGGGCCCAGGCCTCGGCCGCCGTCGTCCTGACACCGGTGACGTCGTGGGCGTATTCGAACGCCGAGCGGATCATGTCGGACATCGCGTCGGCGGTGTCCCACACGTCGCGAATTCGGCCGAGGGATCGGGCTGCGTCGGTGATCGCCGCATCAGCAACGGTCAACGCCGTGGATGAAGGTACCTCGTCGCGCCAGGGCGGATCCACTGATGACAGGGTGTCCCGAACGATGACCGCTCGGCTGCGGAACTCGATCCGCTGCTTCACCCTCGGTACGTCGGCTCGGACCATGGTATTTCCGAAACGGTCGGAGCGACGGTGGATTGCAGCGCCGACATCGCTACTCGTTGTCACCGACACATGATCGGCGACACGGCGCTGATCACCGTGCAGTCGTCGAGGCAGCAGGACCAACCGTTGGCGAAGGTCGCGAACCGGCTTGTCGTAGGTGTAGGTCACCGACTGACTGATCACGTAGGTGGCTCGCTCGGCATCCAGCAGCGCGGCCCGGTCGTAACCGGCGGGAAGCGTCTCGAGCAATTCGTCGTGCAGGAATCGAGCGACGCCGCGTCGTGCCGGTCGCCTCGTCTCGATCGTGTGTCCATCGCCCATGTCTCACCCGCCTTGAACGTCTCTTCGCCCGCTGCCTCGGCAAGCCTGACAGATGTGGCCCCGCACAGCGTGACGCGGCGATGAACAACGTGTTTTCGCTGTCTCGGCATCCGGATGACGTACCGTTGAGCGGTGACCGCGCCAGCTTGGATCCATCCGACGCCACCCACCGCCGACGATGCGCGGCCGCTGACCGATGAGCAGGTTGCGCAGTGGCGCACCGGGGGTGCGAGCGTGGTCCAGGATCTGCTCCCACCGGCGCTGATCGCTGCTGCCGGCAACGACGCGCGCGATCACTACGGAACGATCGATCGTGACGGTCCGGGTGACTTTGGAAGCGATGGACAACTCGTCTTCCCCGCCGATCGTGGCCACGTCAACGAGATCACGCTGCACCCGCGCCTGCTCGCAGCGGTCGCTCAATTGCTCGGCTGCCCAGTCAGAGAACTGCGCCTGACCCAATCCGACCTGTGGGCGAAGTGGGGCCGATCGCAGCCGGTCGACGATCCGTACGACAACAACGACCAACGGATCCACGTCGATTACCCCAACCACATGCTCACTCATCCGCCGACCTGGGACGCTCCGGAAGCGGTCGAGATGATCATCTACATGGACCGGGTCGAGGGGTGCGGGGGAGCGACCGGGGTCGTGGTTCGAACCGGCGACGACGATCCGGCGTACCCATACCCGATCATCGACACCCCCGGGGTGGGTCCGTACCCGTGGGTCAACGATCGAGGCCGGGCCGAGGAGTTGATGCTGTCCGTCGACCAATCGGCCGCAGACTGGCGCGCGGCGCATCTCTACGCACGCGAGCAGCAGGTGCACTACTCACCGGGCACCGTCTTGCTGTACCGACTGGACACCTGGCACCGGGGCACGCCGATCGTGCCGGGGGCATTGCGGGTCGTGCAGAACATCACGTTCCGGCGAGCCGAGAGCGAATGGATCTCAACGGTTCACCAAGGCTGGAGTTGGGCCGCGTATCGGCGCAGCCAGAGCTTCGAGCGGTTGATCGCGCGCTGCTCGGTCGATCAGCGCACCGTGCTGGGATTTCCAGCACCTGGCCACCGCTCCTGGACGACGGCAACCATCGACGCCGTCGGCCAGCGCTATGCCCCACACGGGATCGACCTGAGTGAGTATCGAGCCGCGATCGACAACTGAGCCACGGTTCAGCGACGAGCAGCCCATTCGGTGGCGAGGATCGCATAGGTGCCGGTGTCGGCCCACTCACCTTTGAACCACATGTCGAGCACGTGATGCGCCTCGTGGCGCATGCCCAGCCGTTCGCACAGATGCACGGACGCATCGTTGCGCGGATCCAGGTGGGCAACAGCGCGACGAGCGCCGATCGATCCGAACGCGAGGTCGAGCAGCAACCCAGCTGCTTCCGCGGCAAATCCCTTGCCGTGGTGGTCGGGGTGCATCCGCCACCCGATCTCGACCAGCCCGTCGAGCATGCTCACGGCCCGGCAGTCGAGGTGGCCGATCACTTCGCCGTCGACTTCGATCGCCAACAGGATCAGGTCATCATCGGCGGCGAGCCGGATGAGCCTGGTGTAGTGCGTCTGGCTGCTCCGAGATTCTTCGATCGAGTAGGCATCCTCCAACAGATACATCGCGACATCGTCGCGGCCCATATACGAGTGGATGTCTTCGAAGTCGTCCTCGGCGATCGCTCGCAGGGTGACCCGCGGTCCGACGATCGCACGATCGAGCACGAACCCGAGGATCAGCGGTTCTCTCATCTCGGCGAACGTAGCACCGGTGAAGATTGCCTCGGTCGAGAGTTCCTCTGTGAGAGTCAGCCGGTTTCGGGGGAGCCGAAGAACATTCGACCGCTGTCCTTGAGATCTCGATCACGGGTGATCAGCCCGCGCTCGTCGCCGGTGATGTCGAACGTCGGGTTGACCAAGACGGTGTGCAACGGCAATCCGGCCGCGGCCTCGGTGGTCTGCTCGTTGAACCGCTCGATCACGAGTTCACGGTCGGCATCGGTGCCGGACGGTGTGGCGAGTGTGACGATCATGGGTTTGCCGGTCAGTTCGATCTGCTCGGCGGCGCGGTGGAGCAGCCCGAGTGTGTCGCGTTCGTGGCGCACCATCAGCCCGAGTACGTCGAACGACCCGGCGAGATCGGCGACCTCGCGGTCGGCTCGACCCGGGATGGTCGCAATCCCATCGCGTAGTCCGCGCAACCAGAGTTGGAACCGGATCTGATCGAGCCGCTTGGCGTCGTGTTCGGCCGGGATCG
>JBDSDH010000065.1:0-29135 GCA_039920665.1 Ilumatobacteraceae bacterium | reverse complement strand
TCTGGTCGGCGAGGTTCTCGCTGACGCCGGGAACGCGTGTCGTCACGATCAACTTCTCACGCTCCATGTCGGGGTAGTCGACGTGGAGGAACAGGCACCGACGCTTGAGCGCCTCGGACAGTTCGCGGGTGTTGTTCGATGTGAGGAACACCATCGGGATCTGCTTGGCCTTGATCGTGCCGAGCTCGGGGATCGAAACCTGATACTCGGACAGGATCTCGAGCAGCAGCGCTTCGGTCTCGACCTCGACGCGGTCGACTTCGTCGATCAGCAGCACGACCGGCTCTTCGGACGTGATCGCCTCGAGCAGCGGACGGGTCAGCAGGAACTCGTCGGAGAAGATGTCGTCGTGGACATCGCCCCACGAGTCACTGTTCTTGTCGGCCTGGATCCGGAGCAGTTGCTTCTTGTAGTTCCACTCGTAGAGCGCCTTGGACTCGTCGAGGCCCTCGTAGCACTGCAAACGAATCAAGCGTGAACCGCTCATCTCGGCGACGCTCTTTGCGAGCTGGGTCTTGCCCGTGCCGGCAGGACCCTCGACGAGCACCGGCTTGCCGAGGCGATCGGCAAGAAACACGACACCCGCAATTCCTTCGTCGGCGAGGTAGTTGACGTCGCGAAGTCCATCGCGAACAGCCTGAACGGATTCAAAACGAGGTGCCATACGAAAACGAACCTTACCGGTCGGTCGTTCCATCTCTTCTACTGAGTTGCCCCGATCTGAATCAATGTGAATCAATGTGACGCGCGGCTTGCCATTCGATGGCGGTGCGGGACGCGTACGATGCGAGCGTGGATCGCGGGCCTCTGGGAAACGACATCGACCGCTTTATCGATGCGGTGTGCGATGACCTCGCCGACCTGTCGCATCAGACCGGCGAATCGCACCGACCTGACGTCATCATCGAAGCGGCTGCGCTGATGGCTGCTGCGTTCGATGCAGACGGACGACTGAGCGACGACGAGTCATGGGCATACGTCTCGGGCATCGGAGCGATCAGCGAGCCACCGCTGATCGGCACCCCATCGGAGTTGCGGGTCAGCGGCGTGCTCTCGGGCAAAGCGCGCTGGGTCGAGACGCCATCGGTGCTGTTCGACCTGCTCTGTCGCGCCGACGCGCGCGACGGCACAACCCGCAGCCACCGCTACCACGACCGGGCATTGCGCCTCGCCAGAGCGTGCGCTTCCGTCGACTTGGTCTCGACACCGGCCGAACTCGACCACATCGAATCATTTCGGCACACGATGCTGCAGGCAATGGACGCCGCCGGGGTCGCCCGTCCAGGCATCGGTCGGCTGCCGCCACTCACCACAGATTCGCCGAACAGCGCCGCGGTCATTCGACCGAATGCCGCCACGCCCCCGAAGACCCCAGCAGCCGACGCCACCGACGCCGAGCCCGTCATGCCCGTCACCGATCGGACTGCGTCTGGCCAACCGGCCAGGGCCACCGACATCGCGGTCGCTCCGACGTCGGCCGAACCCGTGCTACCGCCGGCCCGGTCGATCGGCGAGTTGATGTCAGACCTCGATCAGCTCGTCGGGCTCCACACGGTGAAGGACGAGATCGCCCGAATGACGAGCCTGCTCCAGATCCAGGCGCTGCGCAAAGACCGCGGCCTCCCCACGATCGAGACCAGCCACCACCTGATATTCACCGGCAACCCCGGCACTGGAAAGACCACCGTCGCGCGACTGTTGAGCGGCATCTATCGCGCGGTCGGAGTGGTGTCGAAGGGCCAGCTGGTCGAGACCGATCGCTCCAACCTCGTCGCCGGATTCGTCGGCCAGACAGCGACCAAGACAATGACGGTGCTCGAGAGTTCGCTCGGAGGAATGCTGCTGATCGACGAGGCGTACAGCCTCGCCCGCGGTGGGGCCGACGACTTCGGACGAGAGGCGATCGACACGCTCGTCAAGTTCATGGAGGACCATCGCGACGACATCGGCATCGTCGCGGCCGGCTACCCGACCGAGATGCAGGAGTTCGTCGACACCAACCCAGGCCTCAAGAGCCGGTTCACGAAGACGATCAACTTCGCCGACTACACCGACGACGAGCTGATCCGAATCTTCGAAAATCTCGGTGAGAAGAACCACTATGCGCTCACCGACGACGCCCGACTCAAGCTGCGCGCCATCCTCGCAGCGACCTCGCGCGATCGAGGCTTCGGCAACGCGCGCCTGATCCGCAACCTGTTCGAAGAGGCCGTTGGGCGTCAAGCGCAGCGGCTCGCATCGTGGGAGGAGCCGACCGACGAACAGTTGACGACTTTGATCGCCGACGACCTGCCGCCAGTCGGAGCACCATGAGCTTTCGCGACCGGTTCTTCACGCCGAAAGTCTTCAAGGCGATCTGGTCGCCGATCAGCCTCGGTCTCCTGGCGGTCGTCACGGCCGTCGGCATCGTCCTCGGACTTCCGATCGGCGTTGCGATCGGCATCGGACTCGTTGCCTACGCCGCACGGATCGGTGTGTCGATGTCCAACCGCGATCGTTCTCGGCGGATCGATCCATTCGTGCTCAGCGAGCCGTGGCGACGGCACGTGCAGAGCGCATTGTCGGCCAAGGGTCGCTTCGACCGAACGGTGCGGGCAACGAGCGGCGGCCCGATCAAAGATCGGCTCGTCGAACTGGAGGCCAAACTCGACGGGGCAGTCAACGAATCGTGGCGGATCGCGGTCAAGGGCGACGAAATCGATGCCGCCCTGGGCCAACTCAACCCACAACGGGCCGATGCCGAACTGCAGCGGCTGCGTGCCGACACAGGCGCGCACGCGGCCGGGACCACGGTCGGGGCGGATCACGCCGCAGCGATCGCGTCGCTGGAGGCAACGATCGCATCCGGACAACGGATGCAGGCTGTGTCGACCTCCACCCGCGGTCAGCTGGAACTGCTCGACACCCGGCTCGAAGAACTGGTCGCCCGGGCCGCCGAGGTCAGCATCGGCACCGGCGACGGTGGCGTGCTCGGCAACGACGTCGACGATCTCGTCACCTCGCTCGAAGGACTCCGCCTCGCACTCGAGGAGTCCAACAACAACAGTGCGCCGGCGGTGCGCTTCGATCTCCCGACGCAAGCATCGACGCCTGCGCCAGAACGCGCAGCGGAGCAAGCGCCGGAGGCAGCACCCGTCGAGAAGCCGCAGACCCGGCCCCGACAGTGAGCCGAGTCACCGGCCGCACAGCAGGCGGGCCGGACGTCGCCGACTTCGATGCTGCCGGCGAACAGGAGGCCCCGGTGACGGTGACCATCGCTGCGCCGGGCGGGATGTTGCGCAGCAATGTCATCGTCGCGCTCGGCACGGCACTGTCTCGCGTCACCGGGTTGATCCGAGTGATGGTGCTCGGGTTCGTCATTGGCCAGACCGCGCTGGCTGACGCGTACAACGCCGCGAACAGCAGTCCCAACGCGATCTACGAACTCCTGCTCGGCGGCGTGCTCAGCGCGAGCCTCGTGCCGTTGTTCACCAAACTCACCGAGCAACGCGACGACGAAGGCACCACGGCGGTCGTCAGCGCGTCGGTCGTCGCGATGAGCGTACTGACGGCGGCTGCGGTGCTCGCTGCGCCGTGGATCTTCCACCTCTACTCGATCAGTCCATCTGAGTCCGTCGACGCCGATCAGTTCCGCAACGTCGGCACGCTTCTGGCCCGGATCTTCCTGATCCAGATCTTCTTCTACGGACTCACATCGCTCGGCACCTCGATGCTCAATGCGCGTCGGCAGTTCTTCGCTGCGGCGTGGGCGCCGGTGCTCTCCAACCTCGTCATCATCGCCAGCCTGCTTGCCGTGCCATCGATCGTTGATCATCAAGACGTCGGTCTCAGCGACGTGCTCGACAACAGCACACTGCGTCTGACCCTGGGGTTCGGTTCGACGATAGGAATCGCGGTCATGGCGCTCGCGCTCTATCCAGCGCTCAAGCGGGCTGGTGCGCCGACAGGGTTCACCACCAATTTCCGCCATCCGGCGGTGAGGAAGCTGCTGAGCCTGTCCGGCTGGACGCTTGGATACGCGGCTGCCAATCAGGTCGCCGTGATCTTCATCCAGAACTTCGCGCTGAGCCGCGGTGAGGGTCAACAAGATGCCTACAACAAGGCGTTCACCTTTTTCGTGCTGCCCCACGGCCTGCTGGCGGTGTCGATCGCGACCACGTTCGTGCCCGAGCTGGCCCGGTTCGTCACCCGTCGTGACAAGACCGCATTCATCGATCGGGCGTCGCTCGGAATCCGAATGGTTGCGCTCCTCACCCTGCCCGCTGGATTCGGCCTGTTCGTCCTGCGCCGGCCGATCATCGGGGCCGTTCTCCAACACGGCAACTTCACTGCTGCCGACGCACTGACGACGAGTCGCGTACTCGGCGGATTCGCGCTCGGCCTGGTCGGGTTCAGCGTCTATCTCTTTGTCCTGCGCGGCTTCTACGCCCACCAGGACGCCCGCACACCGTTCATCATCAACGTCGTCGAGAACCTGCTCAACATCGTGCTGGCCTGGTTCCTCGTCGGCCGATACGGGGTGCTCGGGCTCGGTCTGTCGTTCGGGATCGCCTATCTCATCAGCGCAGCATGGGCGCTGTTGGTGCTGAGCTACAAGGTTCCCGGGTTCTCGCTTCGTGCGATCTACCTCAGCCTGTGGCGGATGCTGCTGGCGGCTGTCGTGATGGCCGAAGTGGTGTGGCTCGTCGGCCACAACATCGGCACCAACTCCGGTACCGGCGCTGTGATCCGAGTGATCGTCGGCACGATCGCCGGGACCGCTGCGTACGTGGCGGTGTTGCTCGTCCTCGACGCGCCAGAGCTGGAACTGCTCCGCACCAAGCTGCCCGGTCGTCGGCAGGGTCCGAACGATCCCGCAGCGAACGAGGACACCGCTGTTGGATCGACCTGAGTGTCTGCCCGGATCCGAATGCGACGGGTATTGCGTGCCAGCTAAGCTCGCGCCATGTTCTCATTGTTCCGCAAGTGGTGGAAGTATCTCGGCGCGAAGTTCAACAAAGACTTCAACGATCGTGCCGATCCGGCGATCCAACTCGAGCAGGCGCTCGCTGAGGCCCAATCACAGCACCAGCGACTGAAGGAGCAAGCGGTCAACGTGATCGCCACTCAGAAGCAGAGCGAGCTACGCCTCAACGCCAAGATGCAAGAGCTCGAAAAGCTGAATGGCAACGCTCGCCAGGCGCTGATCATGGCCGCCGATGCAACCACAGCCGGCGACACCATCAAGGCCACCCAGTACAACTCGGCCGCCGAGACCATCGCCAACCAGTTGATCACGGTCGAGAAAGACGTCGACGGTCTCAAGTCGATGGTGATGGATTCAACCCAAGCTGCCGATCAGGCCAAGGCCGCCGTCGCCCAGAACAGCCGTCTCCTGCAGCAGAAACTGGCCGAGAAGAACAAGCTGCTCAGCCAGCTCGAGCAGGCCAAGATGCAAGAGCAGATGAGCAAGGCGATGGACCAGCTCAACGAGACGGTCGGGGCCGATGTGCCGACGCTCAAGGAAGTCAGCGACAAGATCGAAGCTCGCTACGCCCGGGCCAAAGCTTCGACCGAACTCGGCGAGACCTCGGTCACCAGCCGGATCCACGAGGTCGAGATGGCCACTGCCAACGTCGAGGCCCAGGGTCGACTCAGCCAGCTCCGCGAGGAACTCGGACTCAATCCGGCCAAGGCCGCCGTCGCTGCGCCGACGCCTGAAGAGCTCACCGGCGGTACGCCGCTGCCGGCGCCGCAGATCGCGCAGGAACAGCCTCGCCCCTCCGCTGGCTGAGACCCAAAACTTTCGCACTCCTGCAACCTGCTGTGTGTCACCACATATCCCGAATCCGGGGTACGTGGTGACGTAGACACCATCGATGTGGGTGACGCTGTCCGAACTCTTGGGTCAATGCGGGAGCAGGACGAGGTCGTCGCGATGGATGACTTCGTGAGCGATGCGGGCTGGCAGATCGCGGGTACTTCGACCGGCGTGTTGTTGCACGATGTCGGCCGAGAGCACTGCCATCCCGCGGGCGAAGACCACACCATCGGGATTGCAAACCTCGATGGTCGCGCCTTCGAGGAAGTCGCCGGCGACGCCGATCACGCCGGCCGGCAACAACGAGCGGCCGCCATCGACGAGGGCGGCATACGCACCTGCATCGACTGTCACGGACCCCTGGCTGTGGCTGGCGAAACCGATCCACAGCTTGCGCGCTGACAGCCGGCGGTCGTTGGGCGCGAACGCCGTACCGACCGAAACACCGGCAACGGCATCGACGAGTACATCGGGTCGCAGCGCCTGGGCGATGACCGCGCGCACCCCCGACCAACTCGCGATCCGGGCCGCCTGCAGCTTCGAGGCCATCCCGCCGCTCCCCCGCGAGGTGCCCTCGGCGCCGGCCGAGACGGACAGCAGCGGATCGTTGGCGGCGACTTCGGCGATCAGCACCGCAGTGGGATCGGAACGCGGATCGGCGGTGTACAACCCGGGCGTGTCCGTGAGCAGAACGAGCAGATGGGCGCTGACGTTGTGGGCAACGAGTGCAGCGATGCGGTCGTTGTCGCCGAAGCGGATCTCGTCGCTGGCGACGGTGTCGTTCTCGTTGACGATCGGTACGCAGCCGAGGTCGAGCAGCCGAGCCAAGGTGTTGCGAGAGTGGAGGTATTGATGACGGTCGGCGAAGTCGTGGGGCACGAGCAGCACCTGTGCACCGACCAGACCATGGCGTCCGAGGGCGCGGTTGTACTCCTCCATCAGCCGTGGCTGACCGGCGGCAGCGAGAGCCTGCAGCGTCAGTACGTCATTCGGCCGAGCCGACAGACCGAGCGCAGCGACACCGGCCGAGATCGCCGCCGAACTGACGAGGATGACTTCGTGTCCCTGCAAGCGCAGCGTCGCCATCTGATCGCACAGCGCAGCAATCACATCCCGCTGGATCACGCCGGCTCCGTCGGTGAGCGACGAGGTGCCGACCTTTGCCACAATGCGCATGAGGTCAGATTCCTTACAGGTCTGGTTCGTACTCGAAGCTGAACGCGCCGATCCAGATGACGTCGCCCTCCTGCGCACCGGCTCGGCTGAGCAGACGATCGACGCCCATCTTCTTCAACCGTTCGTCGATCCAGTTGAGCGCTTCTGGCGACGTGACATCGTTGAGCGCGACCACGCGCTCGACCGCACGGCCGAGCACTCGGAACTCGCCTTCCTTGACCCGCTCGACGACACTGCCGTCGACCTCGGGGCGGATGATGACGAGACCCTCACGGTCGGGCTGCGCAGACCGAGCCTGGCCGACGAGCGTCGCCATGTGGGCAACCAGTTCGCGCACCCCCTGGTAGGTGGGCGCGCTGATCCGCATTCCGTCCCAATCGGCGTCGCCACCGATGTCGCTCTTGGTGCCGACGACCACGCGTGGCCGTTCGAGCATTTCGGGGTCGTAGTTCTCGAGTTCGTGGAGCAGGATCCGCTCCTGTTCCGATGGACTCATGCCATCGGTCGCGGCGAGATCGACCAACACGCACAGCGCCCGGGCTCGCTCGATGTGGCGCAGAAACTGATGACCAAGTCCTTTGCCCTCGCTCGCGCCCTCGATCAGACCGGGGATGTCGGCGACGATGTACTCGGTGTTCGAATCGACACGGACCACGCCGAGGTGCGGCTCGAGCGTCGTGAACGGGTAGTCGGCGACCTTTGGTTTGGCTGCGCTGATGGTGCTGATCAAGGTGCTCTTGCCGGCATTGGGGAATCCCACCAGCGCGACGTCGGCCATCAACTTGAGGTCGAGCCTGAGCCACTTCTCGATGCCGTGTTCGCCCTGCTCGGCAAAGATCGGTGCGCGTCGGCGGTTCGACCAGAACTTGGCATTGCCGCGGCCGCCGCGACCGCCCGGAGCGGCCAGCCAGCGGTCGCCGTGGTTGACGAGGTCGGCCAGAACTTCACCGTTGTACATGTCGCGAGCAACGGTGCCTTCCGGGACCATGATCTCGATGCTCTCGCCACGTTTGCCGTGTTGATCTTTACCCTTCCCGTGCACGCCGTCTTTGGCTCGACGGTGGGGGTGGTCGCGGAACGCGAGCAACGATGCGACGTTGCGGGTGGCCACGAGCCAGACATCGCCGCCGCCACCACCGTCGCCGCCATTGGGTCCGCCGAACGCGACGGGCCCCTCTCGGCGGAACGACACACATCCGGCGCCACCGTCGCCTCCGCGTACATTCAGTTGGGCTTCGTCGACAAATCCACTCATAGGGCGATTGGCAGGCTATCTGCAACTCCTCTGTCGAGTCCGTTGACGTAGCCTGCGAGTGATGAACGAGCCGGGTCGCGATGTCACGATCGAGGAACGAGCCCAACGGTGGGCATCGACGATGTCCGGTCACAACGTGGCCGGCATTCATCTCGCGCACGCAGATTCATGGGCTGGTCCGGGCAGCAACGCTGTCGTCGATCGGCTTGCCCGCGAACAGCAGCAAGACACGTCGATGGCGATCCTGGCCACCCGCAGCGACGGTGGCGGCGACCGCACCATCGAGGAGGAACCAGATCCGTATCGCACCTGTTTCGAACGCGACCGAGACCGGATCCTGCATGCCTCGGCATTCCGGCGGCTGGCCGGCAAGACCCAGGTGTTCGTGTTCCCCGACGACCACCAGCGCACCCGTTTGACGCATGCGCTCGAGGTTGCCCAGGTTGCGGTGTCGATCTCACGTGCGCTCGGTCTCAACGTCGCGCTCACCGAGGCCATCGCACTCGGCCACGACTGCGGCCACGGCCCTGGTGGCCACGCCAGCGAGGACGCGCTCAGCCCCTATCTGCCCGGTGGCTACGACCACGCGTTGTGGGGTGCCGACGTCACGCTCGTCTCGCTCAACCTGTGCCGAGAGACCCTCGACGGCATCCGCAACCATTCGTGGTCACGACCGGCGCCGATGACCCCCGAGGGCGAGGTCGTCTCGTGGGCCGACCGCATCGCGTACGTCTGCCACGACTTCGAAGACGCGGTCGCGGCCGGCATCGTCACGCCCAACATGCTGCCGACGCTCGTGCGCGATCGGTGCGGCACAGCCCGATCCCGCCAACTCGGTTCGTTCGTCCACGCAATGGTCGATGCCGCAGCCACGACCGGCCGGATCGGGATGATCGACGACGCAGCCGAGGCACTCGCTGCGTTCAGATCGTTCAACTACACCAACGTCTACCTCCGGCCGGCGTCCACAGCGCAAGCGAACGCAGTCATCGCGCTGTTGCAAGCGCTGGTCGAGCACTACGCCGATCGGCCGAATCTGCTGCCGACGTCGCCCGATCTGTATGTTCCCGAGTTGCCGATCAGCGGACTCCAGGCCGGCAGCCCCGAAGCCCTCCACGAAGCCGTGCGCTATGTGAGCGGAATGACCGATCGGTTCGCCTGCCGGCAAGCGATGATGCTGCTCGGCTGGGGACCGCAACGGTTGCCGCAGGGCATCGGCGTCAGCGACTGAGCGAGCGAACGACGGCGCGAGAGAGCGGCCACCCGGCGCTCGGCCGCCACGTACCCGGACAACGCAAGAGCCCCGGCCGATTCGGCCGGGGCTCTTCTCAATTCTTGGGTATGACGGTCAGGTGGCTGCGACGTCGGCAACGACGTTGATGACCCGACGGCCACGACGCTCGCCGAACTCGACAACGCCGTCCTTCAGAGCGAACAGGCTGTCGTCCTTGGCCAGGCCGACGTTGTTGCCGGGGTGGAACCGGGTGCCGCGCTGGCGAACCAGGATGCTGCCGGCGGTGACAGCGGTGCCACCGAATTCTTTGACTCCGAGACGCTGTGCGTTGGAGTCGCGACCGTTGCGGGTTGAACCGCCACCTTTAGTCTTTGACATGAGTCAGCCCTTTGCGATGGATGTGATCTCGACGAGTGAGTACTGCTGGCGGTGACCCCAACGCTTGCGCTGGTTGGTACGCCGCTTGTAGGTGAAACCGTCGATCTTGACACCTTTGACAGTGCCGATGACCTTGCCGGTGACCGAGGCGCCCTTGAGCTCTGCCGGGGTCGCCAGCACAGCGTCGCCGTCGACGAGGAGGATGGGTGTGAAGGAGACGTCGGCGCCGTCTTCAGTTCCGAGAAGCTCGACCTGCAATTGCTGGCCTTTTGCGACACGTTCCTGCTTACCGCCGGTTGCGATTACTGCGTACATAGCGAATCGATCCTACCTCTGTCATTGGTCATTCCAACGGCGACATGAGACATCGCCTCCTCGTTCATTCGAGGAGGGCGAGGTCGACCATGACACCGCGCCCGTCACAATTGGGGCAGTGCTCGGCGAAGTTGGTCAACAGACCCTCGCCGATGCGCTTGCGGGTCATCTCGACGAGACCGAGATCGGTGATGTCGAACACCTGGGTACGAGTCTTGTCACGGCCCAGCGCCTGCTTGAACGCATCGACGACCTTCTTGCGATTCTCGCGGATCTCCATGTCGATGAAGTCGATCACGATGATGCCGCCGATGTCACGCAAGCGCAGTTGGCGAGCGATCTCGTCGGCAGCTTCGAGGTTGTTGTGAAAGACGGTGGCTTCGAGGTTGCTGTTCGAGGTGCCGACGTTCTTGCCGGTGTTGACGTCGATGACCGACAGAGCCTCGGTGTGTTCGATGATCAACGAACCGCCCGACGGCAGCCAAACCTTGCGGTCGAGCGCCTTGTGGAGTTGCTCGTGGAGGTGGAACTGCTCGTAGATCGGCAGCCCCTCAGCCTCTCGGTCGTAGTACTCGACCCGGTCGGCCAGTTCGGGGTTGAACGCTTCGATGTAGTCGCGCACGTCCTCGAACAGCCGCTTGTCGTCGATCACGACACCGCGGTACTCGGCGTTGAACTCTTCCCGGATCACCCGCACCGCGAGCTCTGGCTCGCGGTACAACAGCCCGGGAGACTGCATCTTCTTGGCTTTGGTCTCGATCCGATTCCACTGGTCGAGCAGGCGCGTCATGTCGGCCCGCAGTTCGTGCTCGGTCGCGTTCTCGGCGGCGGTGCGAACGATGAGACCGTGCTCGGCCGGCTTGACCCGGTCGAGGATGTTGCGCAGTCGCTTGCGGGTGTCGTCGGGAAGCCGCTTGGAGATGCCGTAGGTATTGCTGTGCGGGATGAGCACCACGAAGCGTCCTGGCAGGGACACCTCTTGGGTCAGCCGGGCGCCCTTGGCGCCGATCGGGTTCTTGGTGACCTGGCAGACGATGAGTTGCTTGGCCTTGAGGATGTTCTCGATTCGGGCGTCTTTGCCGATCGCTCCCCCGGCGCCCGCGCCGCGCTCGACGATGTCTTCTTGGTCGTACTGCACGTCGCCGCGGTACAACACTGCGTTCTTCGGCGTCGCGATGTCGACGAATGCGGCTTCCATACCGGGGAGCACGTTCTGGACCTTGCCGACGTAGATGTTGCCGTGGATCTGGCTGACGTCGTCGGCTGGGCGGCTGACGTAGTGCTCGACGAGATGACGACCTTCCAACACCGCGACCTGGGTCAGGTTGTCGCGCACCTGCACGCACATCAGGTAACGGCCGATCGGACGACCGTTGCGCTCGCGACCGCGACGCTTCTCGAGCACGTCGGGATCGAGCTGCGACGCAGCCGAGCGACTCTCGCCACGCGCCGGCGATCGATCCGAACCACCCTGGCCACCAGAGCCATTTTGGCCGCCCTTGGTCTTGGTCGACTTGCTGCGACTGCGCTTCTTCTTGTTGGCCGAGTCGGCATCATCGACGACGGACCCGGGCATCGCGGCCGGCGACGGCGGTGGGATCGCCGGGCGCGGGACGGCGCGGACGTCGCCGATCTGCGGTCGGGTGTCACCGATCTGCGGCCGAGTGTCACCGATCTGCGGACGCCTCACGAGCGCCAACTCGGCGGCTTCGCCGGTTGCCCGACCCTCCGAGATCCGCTCCGGCAGCTCGACCGGCTCCGCCTTGGGGGCGCGCTGACGAGGAGCGCGGGCGGGCTTCGACTCGCTCTCGTTCGCATCGGCATCAGGACCGGCATTGACGTCGCTGCTGTCGTCGGTGGCAGTCTCGACTGCAGGAGCCTTTGGCTTCCGTGGCGGACGGGGGGCCCGCGGGACCGACACCTTCAGGGCGGGTTGACCGGCATTGGCGGCGGAGCCTGTGTCATCGCTGGGCGTGTCGACGCCGGTGCCGCGGCCGGACGTGCCGTCCGCAGTTCTCTCATCGGAGTCTCCGGAATCGCCGGACTCAGCCGAATCATCGGACTCGTCGACGCTGCCGGCCGGCTTCGATCGGCCGCGTCCGCCGCGCGAACCACGGCGTCGCTTCCGATTCGGACCACCGTCGTCGGTAGCGCCGTCATCGTCGGCCGAATCACCCATCGATCCATCGCCGTCACCGGCGGGTGCGGAATCAACGGCCGAGCCCGGGCGAATCGACCGAGCTTGCGTTGGAGGGGATGCAGACGGTGCGGCCCGTGGCGCTCGCGTCGGGCGCTGGATGATCGCTTCGGCGACTGGCGGCGGGGCCGGTGCCACGGCGAGAGCGGGGTTGGCGCCGCGCTCCACCGGAGTTGCAGCCTGCTCGTTGATTTCGTCCACGGACGTCGTTCCTTCCTGTGGTTCGGCAGCCGAGGACGGACCTCGATCCAACTGGCGCCTTCACCATCGATCCTGTGTCATCTGACACCAGGCACCTCACACTACGACCCGGCAAGATGCCGGACGCGGCACCTGAACGTCGATGCTCTGCTGTTCAACCCGCCACGGTACCGATTGCAGAACGGTTGTCCACAGGCGTCCACCGGTGGGGCGGTCTCGTTCTGTCAGCGCATGCGCCGCATGTGCACGCTCTGAACCAGGCCGAACATCACGAAAAAGGTCACGATTCCCGAGCCGCCGTAGGAGATGAACGGCATCGGGAGACCGGTGATCGGCATCAGTCCAAGGGTCATCGCCACATTCTGAAACAGTTGCCACAAGACCATCGTGAACACCCCGGCACAGATGTAGGTACCGAGCAGATCCTTGGACAGGTGAGCGATCCGCCAGATCCGGAACAGTGCGACACCGAACAGGCCGAGGACCACGCCGCAGCCGATCAGTCCGAACTGCTCGGCAATTGCACTGAACGGGAAGTCGGCCCATTGCACGGGAATGTCGCCACGGGTGTTGGTCATCGTCCCGTGCAACCAGCCCTCGCCGGTGATGCCGCCGAGCGAAGTCGCGCGCAGCGCGTTGCGGCCCTGGTAGATGAACTCCTGCATCTTGGGGTCGGTCGAGTTCGGATTGAGCCAGGCATCGATTCGGCGCAATTGGTAACTGTCGACGAGTCCAGCGACCACGGCGGCGCCGACGGTGCTCACCGCAAGAACGGTGATCATGAAGATGTATTTGGCCTTGGCGCCTGCCACGAGCAACAGGCCCATCATCAGTGCGACGAGCACCGATGACGAGCCCAGGTCAGGCTGGAGAATGATCAGGACGGTCGGAACACCGCCGAGCCACAGCGCGCCGATGAACCGCTCGTACGACACCGAGTCGGCATTCTCCTGGCTCAGGAACGAGGCCAAGGCCAGCATCACGGTGACTTTCGCGAACTCCGCAGGTTGGATGTTGATCGGGCCGACATCGAAGCTCAGTTGCGCACCTGCACTGACTTTGCCGAGCAGGAAGATCAGGACCAGCGCGACGATCGTCAGCCCGTAGAGAAACTTGGCCTTCTCCCGCAACCACTGATAGTCCAACGACATGACGAACAACATCGCGAGGCTGGCAATGATCACGAACACCACTTGGCGAGTCACGAAGGTGTACCCGTACGCCAGGGTCGAACCGGTGCCGATCTTGGTGCGCGAGGCGGAGTACACGGTCATGCACCCGATGACAGCGAGCGCGGCGAGGGTGACCATCAACAGCCAGTCGATGTTCCGGCTCGGGTCGCCGGGGCTGGAGCGGACATTGCCCAGGCCCGAATCGGGGCGACGGTTGAGGACCGAGAATGCCATCAGTCGCGAATCGTGTCCGTATACCGGTTGAACGTGCAGGCCGTGTCTTCGGTGAGGTTCGGAAGGGAGGGAACCAGATTGGTCTGATCGAGCGGATCGGACAGCGCCACTGGTCCAGCTGCAACCTGACCACCGAGCATTTCGAACACGCATTTAACGACCGTCCCGGAGGCCTTGCTTCCGTAGCCGGCCTTCTCCATGTACGACACGACGGTGTACGGCGACGCCTCGTCGACGCTAAACGCAGCGAAGACCGACGAGTCGAACCACGGCTTACTCTTGGAACCCTGCGCCGTGCCGGTTTTGCCAGCGATCGGGATCGAGTCGTAGTTGTCGAACAAATATTCACCGGTTGTCGCGTGATACCGACCGGCCGGATACTCGACTCCCGGGCCGGTGATCACTCGTCGCAGCCCTTCCACGATCGCATCACGGATGGACCCCGGCATGTCCAACTGACGAACCAGTTCGGGTGTGCTGAAGTCCGTCAGCAGCACTGCCTTGCTGAGATCGACAACCCCGGCCGTCAGCGAGTCATCCGGCGTTCCACTCCGGTAGATCGATGCGATGATGTGGGGGCGATAGACGAAGCCGCCGTTCGCGATCGTCGAATACGCACCCGCCAGCTGCAAAGGAGTGGCGGCGAGCAGCCCCTGCCCGATTGCAAGCTGCACGTTGTCGCCGACGAGCATCTTGGGGTTCTCGCCCTTTTCGAGCACCTTCTTCGCGATCAGCTGAGCTTTCAATTCCGAAGATGGCACCCGTCCATCGAACTCGTAGGGCAGGTCGATACCGGTATCGGCACCGAATCCGAACAGCCGCACCTCGTCAGCGAGCAGTTGCCGATCGTCGGTTGCCTCGAACATCTTCTCCCCGATTCGGTAGAAGAATGCGTCACTCGACACAGCGAGCGCATCGGTGACGTTCACCTGTCCATACTCGCTCGGAGTACCGAATGGCCCGAGGGCGTTGAAGTACTCGCAGCGCACTCCCTCGCTGCACTTCTTCTTGTCGATGTTGAGGACGTAGCTCCCGTTGTCAGAGAAGGTGTAGCCGGGATCGATGATTCCGGTCGCCAACGCCGAGTAGGCCACGATCGGTTTGAACGTCGAACCGAGGTTGTACTGGCCCTGAATGGCGCGATTCACCAGAATCGACTTGTCTGGGTTCTTGGTTTCAGGAAACAGGACCTTGAACTTCTCGCCGCTGAGCCCGACCGTGAACCAGCGGTTGTCGAAGGTCGGGTAGCTGGCCATCGCCACGATCTGACCATCGCTGTGATTCTGGACGACCACCGAACCGCCCGGCGCCAAGTAGGGCACATACTGTTCCAAGCTGCCGCTTTTCGGATTCTGGTAGTCCGTGAACGACTGGCCTTCTGGCAGATCGGCCGCCGTGAACTTCCACACGAACCCTGCACTCGGATTGAGAGGGTCTTTCCACTTTGCGTTCTTGGCCATCAGACCACCCTTCGGGTCGGTCTGGGTGCGGATTTCGGCGAGGCGTGTCTGCAGGATCTGCTCGGTGTACTGCTGAACCGTGAGGTCGATGGTCAACCGCACGTCCTTGCCCGGTGTGGGCTCTCGTCGCGAGATTTCGCGCACGACCCGGTTGGCGCTGTCGACCTCGTAGACCACCTGCCCCCAGTCGCCGTGGAGCACGTCTTCCATGCTTTTCTCGACGCCGAACTGGCCGACCGTCTCGTTGTTGAGGTAGCCCTTGGCGTCGTATTCGGCCGCCTGGTTCATCAGGATCAGGCCGAGGTATCCAATGACGTGGCTGGCCAGCGGGGCGTACGGATAGACGCGCTCCCAGTCCTCGTCACCGCGGACACCCGGGAAATCTTCGCTCCGACTTTCCAGCCGCAACACCACGTCTTCGGGCATGTCCTCGGCGATCGGGAGCGGGAGGTACTGGCTGTAGCGGCCGCTCTTGTAGCGGGCTTGCATCTCCTCGACGGGTACGCCGACAATGCCCGACAGCCGAGTGAACAACGCCAGCCGTTGGCTCTCGCGGCGGATCACCGCACGGTCGACGGTGACGGTCAGCACTCGCCGGTTGTCGGCCAGGATTCGACCATAGACGTCGAAGATTCGGCCCCGCTCGGGCAGTAACACCTGAGTGCGGGTCTTGCTCCGCGACACACTGTCGACGACGGATTGGCGCTGCACGGTCTGTAAGAACCACAGTCGGGTGCCGACCAAGCCGAGCAGAATCACCGACACGAGTGCGAGCGCGCCCAGACGGGCGGCGCGTTTGTCAACGGCCATGCGACCATTGTGCTTGTTCTCGGCAGCCGGTGTGGCGCGGCAGGACGCGGGTCACGGGTTCATCACCTTCCACTTCTTCTTGCGAATTGCAAGACACCAGCGGCTCAACGGGATGAAGAGGAACGACAACAGGGCGCTGGTGACAGCAATCACCGGCAGGATTCGCGACAACCGCTCCCCTTGCCAGCCTCCACCGCTGCTCATGAACGTGTCGACCACCGGGATCGACAGCTCGCCAACGGTTGCGCCGAGCGAGACGAACAACATCGACAGCCACCAGTGCGGATCGACCGCGACGACGTTGACCAATCCGGCGACGAAGCCGGCGAGTCCATACGCCAGCGCGTGCTGGCCGAGCGTCGCCCCGGTGCCCAGGTCGAACATGATCCCGAGCACGAAGCCCATCCAGGCCCCACGTTCGGCCCCACCAGGAACGCCCGAAGCAGCCGCCAGGCACAACACGACCTCGATCACGACCTGGAATGGTTGGACCGAGCCGAACCACGAGATCTGCACGGAGAGCGCGACCAACCCGACCGGGACGATGCGCAAGATCGGCCGTCGAAGGAACGACCCCACCTCAGCCGGGGACTTCCGACGTGGGTCGGTACTTGACGATCTGAACGAGATTGAGATGGTCGAGGTCGGCGCTCAGGTCGATCTCGAGCAGCGGACCCGACGAACTGGCCCGCTCGATCTTGTTGATCACCGTGCCGATGATGATGTCCGGCGGGGCAAGGCTGTCCGAGCCTCCGGTGGTGGCGATGACGTCGCCCTCCTCGATCACGCCGTAGAGCGGGTCCTCGGTGACGAACTTCATCGCCGGCAGTGAGTTCGGCCCCCGGCCTTCGCAGCCACCGGTCTCGCGCTCGACGATCGCCACAGTGGTGGTCGTTGCCGACTCCGTCGTCGACGTCGCGCTGGCTGTTCCGTCGGCGGCGGCGTTGATGGCGGGCGGAGACGCGGTCGAGGTGGTCTGGCCGTCCAGAACGGTGTTCTCGGTACTCGGGGCGATGGTGGTACTCGTCGTGGTCGTCGAGGTGAGGTCGGAGACGTTGATGCCACTCGCCGTGGTCTCCTGGGTCGCATCGCCATCTGCTCCGCCGCCGACGACGGGCATCTCGGCTCCCGATACCTTGCAGTCGATCACGTATTCGGGATCGGTCACCAGCAGGACGACGCTGCGGTTGTCGTAGACCTGAGTGATCTTGCCGACCAGGCCCGCTGCGCTGATGACCGCCATTCCGACAAGGATTCCGTCGTTCGTGCCGCGGTCGATCTCGATCGTCTGGCGAAAATTGCTGGTGCGCGGACCGACAACTCGGGCCGTCACCCGGGGATAGTTGGCGATCAGACCGTTGAGCGTCAACAACTCCTGATAGGCGGAGACGAACGCCCGCGCAGCGAGCTGGTCACCACGCTGTTGTTCGACCTGTCGCCGCAATTGTTCGTTGTCCCGCTTGAGGTCTTGGTAGTCCGTGGCTCCGTGCCAGGCGTTTTTGATCGGCGTCGCAATCACATCGCCGGCCGTCACGAACGGGGACAACACGTGCGAGAACGCGTTCCGGACCCGGTTGACGACGGCGTTGCCTCGCACGTCGAGGGTGATCAGCAACACCGAGGTGAGCACGAGCAGAATGATCGCGCGACGGCGATTGACGGAGTAGAGCGGCACGATGCTGGGTGCGGAGAGCGACTAGTCGTCGCCACCCTGGGACAGCAAACCACGCATTGCGTCGATGTTCTCGAGCGCCCGCCCGGACCCGATGACGACGCTGTAGAGCGGCTCGGCAGCGATATGGATGGGCATGCCCGTTTCGTGGGCGAGGCGTTGGTCGAGGCCGGCGAGCAGCGCGCCGCCCCCGGTGATCATGATGCCCTGCTGCATGATGTCGGCAGCGAGTTCGGGCGGGGTCTTGTCGAGCGTGGTCTTGACCGCGTCGATGATCGCAGCGACGGGCTCGGCGATGGCTTCGCGAACTTGTTCGGTGGTGATTTCGAGGGTGCGCGGCAGACCGCTGATCAGGTCGCGACCGCGGATGTCAGCGGTGAGTTCCTCGTCGAGCGGCCACGCGGAACCCATGTGCAGCTTGATCTCTTCGGCGGTCCGCTCACCGACCGCAAGCGAGAACTCCTTTTTGAGGAATTGCAGGATCGCGTCGTCGAGTTCGTCGCCGGCGACACGAACGGATTGCGCCGTGACGATGCCGCCGAGGGAGATCACGGCCACTTCGGTGGTGCCGCCGCCGATGTCGACGATCATGTTGCCGCTCGGCTCGTGGACCGGCAGGTCGGCCCCGATCGCCGCAGCCATTGGTTCCTCGATGATGTGCACCGGCTTGCGCGCGCCAGCGAATTCAGCAGCGTCCTGGACGGCTCGCTGCTCGACACCGGTGATGCCCGACGGTACACAGATGACCATTCGCGGCTTGCTCCACTTGCTGGCGTGGACCTTCTGGATGAAGTAGCGGAGCATCTTCTCGCAGACGTCGAAGTCTGCAATGACGCCGTCTTTGAGCGGACGCACGACCTTGATGTGGCCCGGTGTGCGACCCATCATCCGCTTCGCTTCGAGACCGACCGCAACCGGTCGGCCGTCGTTGACGTTGAGCGCGACAACAGAGGGTTCGTTGAGGACGATTCCCTGTCCACGGGCGTAGATCAGAGTGTTCGCCGTGCCAAGATCAATGGCCAGGTCTCGCCCGAGGGCGAGCGGATTATTGCGTGCCATGCTGGGCCCTTCCCGATGCGGCAGACCGACGTGCGCTCACTGTAGCGCACCATTGGTTTGCTACAGATTCGGGAAGAAGATCCCGATTTCGCGGGTGGCGGACTCGATCGAATCGCTGCCATGGACCAGGTTTTCGGTGAACAAAATGCCCAGGTCGCCACGGATCGTGCCCGGTGCGGCCTTGCGCGGGTTGGTCGCACCCATCATCGTGCGGACGACTTCCCACGTGTCTTCCGGACCTTCGATGACCATCGCCACGACCG
This sequence comes from Ilumatobacteraceae bacterium, assembly GCA_039920665.1. Lineage (GTDB taxonomy): Bacteria > Actinomycetota > Acidimicrobiia > Acidimicrobiales > Ilumatobacteraceae > WLMZ01. The sequence goes on along the minus strand of JBDSDH010000065.1, from coordinate 9,909 downwards.
GGCCGCGGGACATGAACTCGACGAGCTCGCCGTAGAAACCCTTGCCGACGTGCTCCTCGTAGTGACGGGCCAAGGTGTCGGCATCGAGGCTGCGCAGATCCAGCGCCACGACGGAGAGGTTCTTGGCTTCGAAGCGAGACACGATTTCGCCGACGAGTTTGCGCTCGACAGCGTCGGGCTTGAGCAGGACAAGAGTGCGATCAGACATAAGATCCAACGCTACCGTCCATCACCACCCGCTCACCCGCAGTCCCCGTGCCTCCCGCCGCAGTCGGATGCAGCAAAATCGGTCGTAGTCCGCCCTGCGCGCCCGCAGCATGCTCACCCGCAGCCTGGGCACGCTCGTTCGCACGCTCGGCGACAGTCCTGGCCGCCGCCGCCGCACGGTGATGCACGGCGCTGTTCCGCACTCGCGCAAATCGCGCCCTCGGGCGCGCTGTGATCGACCCGGTCTGCCCAGAGCGCGCCCAAGGGAGCGGAATGAGCAGACCCACACCGCAGTTCAGCGCCCGGCGAGCACAAGTCCCAACTTGTGGATTGCGGTCGCGAGACCGCCGTTGACGTCGAAGTCGGTCAGCCGCACTGTCAACCAACCATCGACAGCTGTATCGAGATCTCGTCGTTTGTCTCTCGCCGAGGGCTGCGACCCGGCATGCCAAAATGGGTGGTCGACCTCGAGCGCAACCCTCACGCTCGGCCAGGCGAAGTCGAATCGAACCCGACCCCCTCCGTGCCGATTCCAAACGAATTGCAACTCCGGCGCAGGGAGTTGCTGTCGAGTGATCTCGGTCAGAACGATCAACTCGAGTTCCGATTGCATCGCAGCCCGCCACGGTGGCCGAGATGCGATCACTGCCTGCATCGTCGAAGTACCGGGCCGACCCGGTGCCGCGAGTCGAGCGAACGTCCCGGCGTGTGTGACGAAGGTGCCCCGGTTCTGATCGACGAGTTGTTCCAAGATCGACGTCGAGCGGTGAACGCCCAGCATGTCGGCACTGTCGAACAGACTTCGTGACGGGCTCGTGATCCTCGTGCCGTTCGAGCGATGGACGATGTCGACCGGATCGATTCGACGGCACCGATGCACGGTGATGCCAGGCAGTATCGGCGAGGAGGAGTGCGGAACGAGAATATGGACGTCGTCGTCCTTGACAACTCCTCGAAACCGCCAGTCCTGGCACGACGTCGTGAATCCGATGACTGCGTTCGGGTTGCGCAGACACGCAGCGATCATCAACTGATCTCGGCCCATCGGCCAATGCGTGCTGTGCAGGATCCCCGGCAGCACCAACTCGAACTCTTCCCCCTTGACCAACCGGTATGCCTCCCGTCGGGAGCACCCTGCATCGACCATCTGGACCACCGACACGATGCCCACCTGGCGTCGAACGGTGCTGTACACCGCTGGCTTCCACAATTCGGCCATCACGACCTCCACTCACATCAACCGTTGCGTTGGGGGAAGCCGCGCCGAACCGTAACTCGGCGACCGTGAGTTCACACCCGGTCCCAGCTGATCCGACACGGTGGCACGCGCACTTTGCGCCCTTGGGCGCGTTTTGAGCAGACCGGGTCGCGCACATCGCGCCCAAGGCGCGCGATGCGCGGGTGGCCACTCGGAGACGGGCGTTCGGGCGGGCGTTCGGGCGGGTCAGCCCATCCGGCGTTTGATCATGAACGGGCGGGCCGCTCCGACCACGTACAGGCTGCCCGCGATCAGGATCGCGTCGTCGACGCCGGCGTTGTTCAACGCTCGATCGCACGCTTCGGTCACGGTCTGGCACTCGCGAACGTCGTCGCAGCCGATCGCTCGGGCAGCGACCGCCAGTTCGGCCGCCGGGAGTCCACGGGCCGAGGGGGCCGTGCAGCAGTACACCATGTCGAACTCGTCGGCCCTCAGGGCGCCGAGCAGCTGTTCTGGATCTCGGCCGCGCAGACAGCCGACAACGAGGATCCGGTCGCCTTCGGGATGGAAATCCTCGAAGAACACCTCGGAGCACACATCGGCACCCGCTGGGTTGTGGGCACCGTCGACGATGACGAGCGGCAGGTGGTTGAGCACCTCGAACCGGCCGGGCATCACCACCTCGCTGAATGCCTCGGTGACGATCTCTTCGCTGACCGGCCCGGCGAAGAACGCTTCGACTGCGGTCAACGCCAGCACCGCGTTGTCGCCCTGATGGCGACCGTTGAGCGGCAGGAACACGTCGGTGTAGACCGTCGTGGGTGTGCGGAGATCGAGCACACGTCCACCGACCGCGAGGTCGTTCTCGACGACGTCGAAGTCCTCGCCGTGTTCGAGCACCACCGCTCCACCTTCGGCCTTGAAGATCGCGACAAGTTCCGGATCGGTCTCGCCCACCACGACGGCTGAGCCGGGCTTGATGATGCCGGCCTTCTCACGGGCGATGTCGGCCAGCGTCGGCCCGGCGAACTCGGTGTGGTCGATGGCGATGTTGGTGATGACGGCAACCTGGGCGTCGACCGTGTTGGTGGCATCCCAACGGCCGAGCAAGCCCACTTCCACCACGGCGACGTCGACAGCGAGATCGGAGAACCACCGGAACGCTGCGGCCGTCAGGATCTCGAAGTAGCTCGCCGTGATCCCGGCCAGCAGTTCGAGATCGGCGATCGCCCCGATCTGCTCCGCGAAGTCCTCATTGCTGATCGGCTCCGTGTTGTAGGTCATCCGCTCGTTGACCCGCTCGAGGTGCGGGCTGCTGTAGGTGCCGACCGTGAGGCCATGGGCCATCAGCAGCCGGGTGATCATCTGCGACGTGCTGCCCTTGCCGTTGGTACCGGTGATGTGAATGACCGGATATGTGAGCTGCGGGTCGCCCATCACCGACATCAGCCGGACCATTGGTTCGAGCGAGGGTTCGGTGATCGTGCCGGTCTTTTCGTAGTTGGCGCGCGCGTCGAGATGCGCGAGGGCTTCGGCCAAGTTCATGGCACCACCATTTCAGAGGTCGGGTTCAGATCGGGCAGACCCACCGGGTCAGCTGGCGGCGCGGCGTGGGCGCGTGTTGCGCACCGGCTCGCGTGGGACAAGGGTCGGGTTGACCTTGTCCTTGACGGTCTTTTCGTCGATGGTGACCCGACCGATATCGGTCCGGCCCGGCAGCTCGTACATCGTGTTGAGCAGCACCTCTTCGATGATCGAGCGCAGCCCACGAGCACCCGTTTGGCGCAAGAGTGCGAGATCGGCGATGGCCGTCAGTGCTTCCGGGGTGAAATCGAGCTCGACGTCTTCGAACTCGAACACCTTGCGGTATTGCTTGACGAGCGCGTTCTTGGGTTCGGTGAGGATCTTGACGAGCGCATCGTGATCGAGGCTCTGGACTGCTCCGACCATCGGCAGACGGCCGACGAATTCGGGGATCATGCCGAACTTCAGCAGGTCTTCGGGAAGGACCTGGGCGAACAACACGCCCGCGTCTTTCTCCTGCTTGGAGCGCACGGTCGAGTTGAACCCCATGCCCTTGTGACCAATACGGTGCTCGATGATCGGCTCGAGGCCGGAGAAGGCGCCACCACAGATGAACAACACGTTGGTGGTGTCGATCTGGATGAACTCCTGGTGCGGATGCTTGCGACCACCCTGGGGTGGAACCGAGGCAACCGTGCCTTCGAGGATCTTCAGCAGCGCTTGCTGCACACCCTCGCCGCTGACATCGCGAGTGATCGAAGGGTTCTCACTCTTGCGCGCGATCTTGTCGATCTCGTCGATGTAGATGATGCCCGTCTCGGCCTTCTTCACGTCGAAGTCGGCTGCTTGGATCAACTTGAGCAGGATGTTCTCGACATCTTCGCCCACGTAGCCGGCCTCGGTCAGTGCGGTGGCGTCGGCAACGGCGAAGGGCACGTTGAGCATCCGCGCGAGCGTCTGCGCGAGGTGGGTCTTGCCGCAGCCAGTAGGGCCGAGCAACAAGATGTTGCTCTTGGCGAGTTCGACCTCGTCGCGGCGACCAACAGCGGAGGACTGTTGGTGCTGGATACGGCGGTAGTGGTTGTACACCGACACCGAAAGGATCTTCTTCGCAGACTCCTGGCCGACGACGTACTCGTCGAGGAAGGCTCGGATCTCACGCGGCGTGGGAAGCTCTTCGAAACGCAGTTCGCTGGTTTCGGTGAGGTCTTCCTCGATGATCTCGTTGCAGAGGTCGATGCATTCATCGCAGATATAGACCCCAGGGCCAGCGATCAGCTTCTTGACCTGTTTCTGCGACTTGCCGCAGAACGAACATTTGAGCAGTTCGCCTGTGTCACCGAACTTCGCCACGGAGCCCCCCTTCCACGATGTGTGCCCGGACGATCAGCGGATCGGACCGGAGCGGTCGACAGCGGTGCGGGACGAGATCACTTCGTCGATGATGCCATATTCGACAGCGGCCGGCGCTTCAATCACGTAGTCGCGGTCGGTGTCGGCGTGGATCCGCTCGACGGTCTGGCCGGTGTGATGGGCGAGGATCTCCTCGAGCAGGTCACGCATCCGCAAAATCTCTTTGGCGGCCAACTCCAGGTCGGTGACCTGTCCGTAGCCGACCTGACCCCACGGTTGGTGGAGCAATACCCGGGCATGCGGCAGCGCGAGGCGCTTGCCTTTGGTACCGGCGGCGAGCAGAACCGCCGCAGCCGAAGCGGCCTGGCCGAGACAGATCGTGGCGATGTCGTTCTTGATGAACTGCATCGTGTCGTAGATCGCGAACAGCGAGGTGATGTCACCACCGGGGCTGTTGATGTAGATGTTGATGTCCTTGTCGGGGTTCTCGCTCTCGAGGTGGAGCAACTGAGCGCAGACGAGGTTCGCAACCGTGTCATCGATCGGGGTCGACACGAAGATGATGTTCTCGCGCAGCATGCGCGAATACAGGTCGGAGTGACGTTCGCCTCGGCTCGTGGTCTCGATGACGTTCGGGACCAAGTAGTTACGCACTGGCTTGAGCAATGGGCTGGTCATCAGCTTTTCTCCGCTTCGTCGTCGTGGTCGTCGTGTGAATGGTCGTGATCATCGTGGTCATGGTCATGGTCATGGCTGTGGTCGCCATGGCTGTGATCGCCATGGCTGTGATCGTGGCTCTGGGCACTGTCGTGGTCGTGACCGTCGTGACCGTCGTGGTCGTGACCGTCGTGGTCGTGATCGTCGTGGTCGTGATCGCTGTGGTCGTGACCGAGGATCACGTCGTTGGCGATTGTCGTGCCGTTCGGATCGACGATCTCGACGTTGTGCAGCAGGAAGTCGAGCGCCTTGCTCTTGCGCAGTTGCGCGACGAGTTCGCTGACGGCGTCGTTCTTCTCGTAGGCCTTGCGAACCTGGTTCACCTTCTGGCGGACTTGGACCGCGATCCGCTCGTACTCGTTCTCGATGTCGTCATTGGTCACTTCGAAATTCTCGGCCACTGCGACGGCTCGCAGGGCGAGATCGACCTTGACGGCCTTGTGGGACTGGACCCGCAGGCTTTCGATGAAGCTGTTGGTGTCCTGCCCGGTGATCGACAGCCACTGGTCGATCGAGATGCCTTGGGCCTGGAACTGTTGCACGGTGTTCTGTACCCGCTGCTGCAAGTCACCCTGCACCATTGCCTCTGGCGGCTCGAGATCGACGAGCTGCGAGAGCTCGGTCGTGACCCGGTCGATGATCTGGTTGCGGACTGCATTGAGCTTGGTCTCGTTGAGCCGATCGGTGATCGCACTGCGCCAGCCGGCAACCGTGTCGTGTTCGGCGATGTTCTCGTCGACCCACGTGTCGGTCAGTTCGGGGAGCAGTTTTTCCTGGACCCGGCTGATCGTGACCTCGAAGTCAGCGAGTTCCTCGTTGCCGTTGGGAACGAGGCTGAACTCGAGATGATCACCAGCGCTGGAGCCGACGAGCTGATCGTCGAATCCGCCGGCGACCCAACCCTTACCGACTTCGTACAACCACTCATCGGTGTTCAGACCAGGGACGGGCGAACCGTCGCGGGTGCCGGCCAGGTCCATCGTGACCTGGTCGCCGATCGCGATCGGTCGATCGACCTCGACGAGCGAAGCCTGGCGACCGAGCTCGAGGTTGACGGCTGCATCGATGTCGTCGTCGGATGCCTCGACCGCGGGAACCTCGACGCGGAGGCCGCCGTAACCAGGGACGGTGACTTCGGGACGGACTTCGCACGTTGCGTCGAAGACGACGTCGCCGGCTTCTTCGCCGCCGGTGATCTCGACCTGCGGCGTTGCGATCAGATCGACATCGTGCTCACGAACCGCCTTGGCGAGGTAGTTCGGCACTCCGTCGCGCAACGCTTGTTCACGTGCGGCGGCGATACCGATCCGAGCCTCGAGCACCTTGCGGGGTGCCTTTCCAGCGCGGAATCCGGGGAGGCGAACCTCTTGGGCGATCTTACGGAAGGCCGAATCGATGTCGCGATCGAATTCTGATTCGTCGACCGAGACCGACACCTTGACCTTGTTCCCCTCCAGGGGTTCGACAGTGCTTTTCACAGGTGGCCGAGTGTACCGGCCAGAGCGATTCAGCCGCGTACCCTCGGATGGGGCACAATGACAAGGTGACGTATTGGAAGCCCCACGCCCTCGCCAAGCCCCACGCCGACCAGCTCGAGCTGAAGATGGGCGATCGCGTCACCGCGACCACGGAATTGGAAAACGTTCCGGAGGGCACCGAGGGACGGATCCTGCTCGCCAACGGATTCAACTGGCAGCGCTACCGAGTGCTGTTCAACAACGGTGTCGAGATCGGCGACCTCGACGGTCGGCAACTCGTTCCATCCGGTAAGACCGCCAAGAAGCTGGCCAAAGCCGCCGCCAAGAAGCGCTGATCTGCGGCGTCGGACCCCGGCGCTGCGCGGCAAGGAACCGTTCCTCCAGACCAATGTCGTGATAGGGGTCGTCATCCGTTGCCCAGACGGTGACGAACACCTGTCATCGAGTCGAAGCATCGACTGGAAACAGGGAATGGTGTCATGAGCATTGGAAGAATTCTGCGAACCGCTTCTGCGGTCGCCATCTTGATCAGTGGCATCATCCACCTCGATCTCTACTTCAACAAGCAGTATCGGTTCGCCGGCGACATGCCGAACTTCGGTCGCAGCATCATGTTCAACGCGATTGCGTCGGCCGTCATCGCCGCGGTGCTGGTCGCTCGCAAGGAGTGGTTCGTCCGGGCTGCAGGCATCGCCCTCGCCGCTGGAACCATCGCAGTGTTCGCCTACACACACTCCGGCCACACGTTCCTCGGATTCAATGCGACCGGTTTCGAGCCGTCGCCGGGGGCACAGCTTGCGCTGTTGGTCCAGATCATCGCGGTCGTCGCACTTGCGGCGACGTTCATTCCTGCGATCGACTCAGAAGACGTGTCGCTGGGAATGCCGGTTCTCGGCGCAGCGGGCGCCGTCGCTGCTGTTGTTCTGATCGGGCTCATCGTGCACTGGAAGCCTGACGAGTCCACCACCACAACCGCTCCCCCGTCATCGGAAGTCGCGACCGCAACAACTGTCGCGGGGAGCACCGCGACGACCGTTCCCGGAGCGACCACCGTGCCAGGCGAGACCAGCGTGCCAAGTGCGACCGCCGCGGCGGGTGAGACGAGCACCACGGTCGCTGGTGGAGAGGCGCCTGCGGCTGGGGCCCAGGCGGTCGAGATCAAGGACTTCTCGTTCCAGGCCCCCAAGATCGAGGTTGCCAAGGGCACGACCATCACGTGGACGAATGACGACGGGGTCGGCCACAGCGTCAACGCAGCCGACGGTTCATTCGACAGCGACAAGCTGGGTCAGGGAGCCACGTTCGAACACACCTTCGACACCGACGGGGAGTTCGCCTATGTCTGCGACATCCACCCCTACATGGCCGGCACCATCACCGTGACCGGCTGACAGATCGGCGGGAACCGAGGCAGGGTCGTTGGTCAGCTTGCTGACCGGCGACCCTGTTCCGCGCCCGGCCCACGAACATGCCGACAGCGTTCTGTCATGCTGGCGGGATGACGTTTCCCTCGCTCCGACATCGGTTTCCCGGCGCTCAGAATGGGTGGGCCCGCTTCGATGCACCGTCGGGCACACAGGTCGTCGACGTCGCAATCCATGCGATGACCGACTGGCTCGGCAACGGATCGAACGGGTGCGGCGGCGGATATTTCGAGGCGGCTGACGCGTGCGATGCCGTGCTCGATCGAACTCGCAGCACTGTTGGCCAACTGCTCAACGCCGATCCCGCCGGCATCGCATTCGGACCGAACATGACGTCACTGACGTTCGCCGTGACTCGTGCCATTGCCGAGACGTTGCAGCCTGGCGACCGAGTCGTCGGCACCCGACTCGACCACGATGCCAATGTGACGCCGTGGCGGGCGGCGTGCGATCGAGCGGGAGCCGAACACATACTGGCGCCGTTCGATCCCGTCAGCGGCACGTTGCCGGTGCAGAACGTGATCGACTTGATCGACGAACGGACGAAGTGGGTTGCACTTCCCGGTGCGTCGAACCTGCTCGGCACCGTGCCCGATCACGCCCCGATCATCGCCGCCGCCCACGCCGTTGGAGCGCGAGTGTTCATCGACGCGGTTGCCCTCGCGCCGCATCAGCGGATCGACATCGCTGCGCTCGGCTGCGACGCTCTCGTCACCTCGCCATACAAATGGTACGCGCCGCATTCCGGCGTGATCTGGATGGAGCCCGAACTGTTGCAGTCGATGCCGGTTTTCAAGGTTCGCCCATCGGAAAACAACGGGCCGCGCAGACTGGAGACGGGCATGCCGAGCTACGAAGGGATCGCTGGAGTCGAAGCCGCAGCGAGGTTCATGCTCGAAGAGGGAATGGATCAGATCGAGGCGGCCGAGACCGAGTTGTTCGCGGTGTTGCTCGATGGTTTGCAGTCGATCCCCGGCGTGCGGATCTACGGGCCGCAGGGTTCGACGGGCCGCACGCCGACCGCTGCATTCACGATCGCCGGCGTCGAGCCGTCGGCAGTGTCGATCGCGTTGGCAGCCGAGAAGATCGCGGTGTGGGACGGCCATGCCTACGCGGTCGAGGTCGTCGACCAACTCGGTCTTGCAGACTCGGGTGGTGTGGTGCGGGCCGGCCTCGCCCGCTACATCGAAGTCGACGAGGTGCATCGCCTGTTGAAAGCCGTCGATCGGTTGGCAACAGCCGCCCGCTAGGATCGGTGCGCATTACGGAACGTGGCGCAGCTTGGTAGCGCACCTGCTTTGGGAGCAGGGGGTCGGAGGTTCAAATCCTCTCGTTCCGACCACTCTGACCTGGTGTTTCTCCAAAAATGGAAGCACCGGTCAGGGCTATGTATCACAGATGTATCGCAATGTATTCACGGACCGGCGCTTCTCGAGCCCCGATGAGGTGAAGCATGAGTTGGAAATCCACCGGCCAACCCACGGTCCGGTTGCAGCGCGGCAAGTGGACCGTGCGGGTCGACGGCATCGACACGGCGACCGGCAAGCGGCGTCCGAAACAGATCGGCACGTTCGAGTCGAAGCGCTCTGCGGACGCGGCGGCGCGGACGCACAAGGCGGAGGAGACGAGCACCGCGCGGGGTGACGTCAGTTGGCTGGTGCGCCGTTACGTGAACGGCAAGATCGACATCACGCCCAAGGCGCGAGAGCAGTACGTGTGGGCGATCCCCCACATCGAGCGCGGGTTGGGCGGCATCCCGCTCGCACGCCTCGACCGCGACGACATCTCGAAGTGGATTATCGCACTCGCCGCGGGCGGCAAGCTGTCGAAGCGGAGCGTGCAGATCTGCCGCAACGTGCTCCGCGCCGCCTTGGCCGACGCCGTCGACGAAGGCTTGCTCTCTCGCAGCCCCGCTGCACGCGTGCCACTCCCCCGCACCGTCGCCAAGCCCGTCCGCAAGAAGGACAAGCCGGCATGGGACGCGGCCGAGGTCGACCGGTTCCTCGCC
>JBDSDH010000064.1:0-20599 GCA_039920665.1 Ilumatobacteraceae bacterium | reverse complement strand
TTCGGTCCGCGGTCGTCGCCAACCACTTCGCGGCCCAGTCACCGAACAGTTCACGGCCACGATCCGGATCGATCCAATCGCCACGACTCAAGTCGGTCTCCACCGAGGCCGCAAACCGTTGCGCGTCGACCTTGCGCTCGAACGACTTCTTGCGCTGACGACGCGACTCGTCGCGATACCGGACGTCCCACCGGACCCCGCCAGATGACGCACGCTTCTGAATGTCAGCCATTAGCAGGCCTCCCCAACCAGACGTCTACGACCGCGCCATCGCGGGCCCGCGCCGAGAAACCGGCTGACAGGCCTCGACCCGGCTTTCGCGAATCCACTCCTCGACCTCGACAAGATCGAAGCGGACATGACGACCGATCTTGAAGAACGGAATCCGGCGCTCCTCCACCAACCGACGAACAAACCGCTCGCCCACACCCAACCGCTCGGCCAGGCCGACGATGTCGATCATCTGCTCTGTCACCTCGCTCATGTCCAAGTACGGGAAACCATCCGCCAGACACGGGGAATCCGGCCAGCGACCCCAACCAGCAGCCGGCGAGGCCGACAACCAGATCACCACGCTCGGTGACGGAGCTCGGGTCGTCTACCCTCGTCCACCGGCCGGCGTTTCGCTGGCTTGGTACATATTTGGTACATGGCGGCCCATTTCGGGGCCCGCGCCGAGAACGAGAAAAGCCCGGAAACGTATTGTTTCCGGGCTTTCCTTCTAGTGGCGGGGGCAGGATTTGAACCTGCGACCTTCGGGTTATGAGCCCGACGAGCTACCGAACTGCTCCACCCCGCGTCGTTGGTGTGTCATCAGAGTATCGACCTCTCCTCCACCCCGCAACCCCTATGGTTCTCTGTATGGGCTTGTTCTCGCGAAAGCCGCACATCGATCCGCAAGAGCTGGTCGCACTGCGCCAGGAATTCTCCGATCTGAACGTCCGGATGGAGGCGACAGAGCGCGCCAAGACCGACCTCGAGGTCCAGCTGCAGCAACTGGATGCGGCAACGGCCGGTCTTGCTGCTCGCTCGCACATGATCGATGAGGTCACCGCCAGGTTGGCCGAAGTCGACGTGCTCAAACGTCAGGTTGCCCAGATCGATGTTGTCAACGCCAAGGTCCAATCGCTTGACGGACTCAACGCCAAACTGGCCGACCTGGCCGATCGAGTCGTCGCCAGTGCAGACGATGCCAAGCAGGCCAAGCAGCAGACGGCCGCTCTGCAGGAGCGCATTTCCAACGTCACGACCGAACTCGCCAACCAGCTCGGGGAGCTGAGTTCCGAACTCGACTCGCTCGCTGCGAGCAAGGCGAGCGATGCCGAACACGTGGTGGCCGAGCAACCAATGTCCACCGAGGCGATCGATCAGGTCAAGTCCGCGCAGGTGCGTCTCGCCAACGAGCAGGCCCGTTACGAGATCGCGTTTCGCCAAGATCTCGCTTCGTTGGCAGAACAGATTAAGCGCGGCCGCAGCTGAACTCTGCTGGCAACGACCCGTCGACAAAGACTCACCAGCAAAGACCCCCGCCACCGAACACCCAGCCGGTGGAAGGGCCCTGAATCAGCCTTCGGTGATGTTCGTCGTGTCGGTGGTGTCTGTGCTGGGGGTGGTGGTCGAGGTCGTCCCGGTGGGGTCGAGTAATGCGAGCGCCTGCGCGATCAAGTCACGAGCCTCGGCTTGCTTGGACGCGTACGTCGCGAAGTCGACCGGGTTGGACGCCAGTGCCGCATCGGCTTCATCGAAGAGCGTCTGGGCCTGAGTAAGCAATTCGTTCGCCGACTCCGCACCCGGCGCCGGTTGGGAGGGCTGGTCGGGATTCGACAGGTCCGGCACGGCTTCTCCAGCGCGGTCACCAATGTTGACGTCGAATCCTCGGAACAACTGCGCCAACGCTCCCCCGATCGAGTCGTCGATCACGGACTTCGCGTTGTACGACACGATGATTTTGCGGTACGAGGCCTGGCCGCCGGCTTCGACGTAGAGCGGTCTGACGTACAACAAACCACCGGTGATCGGCACCAGCTGCACGTCGCCGAACCGCACGACCGACCCGCCGTCACCCTGGTTCAGCAGTGACAGTTCGCGTGAGATCGTGTCCTCGGACTCGGCATTGTTGGCGACCTTGAGCGGACCATCGACCACGCCGTCAACCACATACGCGGTGAGCTGTCCATAAGTTTCCGGATCGCTGGACGCGACCAGGAACGATTGCAGCTCGGTTCGTTGATCGTTCTTCGAATACGGCACATAGGGACGCAACAACGAGAACGTCCCCCCGGTGTCATCGTCGGGAGCGTGGAACATCGTGTAGTAGGGCGTGAAGCGCTTGCTCGTACTGCCCTGATCATCCGCGGCCTGCGCACTGGAAGCCTCGGTGGTCGGCGTGGTGGCTGCTGCCTCCGTTGCCTGAGCCCGAGGTGACAAGCGCGGTGCCTGAGCAACACTCCACGCGTCGGTGCGCTCGAAGAACTCGTCTGCGTTGAGCTGATAACGGGCGTACGCCGAAGTCTGGACCCTGAACAGATCCTCGGGATAGCGGAGATGTTCGCTGAGCCCCCTTGGCATCGTCGACGCGTCGACGAACAGGTCAGGAAACGCCGATTGCCATGCATTGAGGATCGGATCGGTGGTGTCGAATGCGTAGAACACCACTTCACCTGTGTAGGCATCGACGGTCACCTTGACGCTGTTGCGCACGTAGTTGAAGACGTGATTGAGGCCGCTGTCTCCGTCGAGTTGACTCCGATCGCCGTCCTGCGCAAACGGATACTGATCCGTCGTCGTGAACGCGTCGATCACCCACAGCGCCTTGCCGTCGATGGCGACGGGGTACGGATCGTGATCGAAGTGCAGGAATGGCGCCAGCTTCTCGGCCCGGTCGCGCACACCTCGGACCCACTGGATCCGCGAACTGTCGATCACCGAGTCGGCACCCCACAGGTTGTAATCGAAGAACGACAGCGCGAAGGCCAACTTACGAATGCTCGAGTCGAGCAACACGCCTCCGTTGCCGTCGTATGCAGTTGGCGTTGCACCGGTGCCGCAGGGCTTCTCGGTGGTGTCGGTGTTGACGATCGCGAAGTCGGTGATGGCCGGGCTGAAGTACAACTCTGGATGGGTCAGTTCGAGGTCTTCGTAGATCGGCCGGTTGTTGGCAGCGACCTGGCTTGCCGGGGCGTAGACCAACCCGCATCCGTGAGTGGCGATCAGGTGCTTGCCCTGCCACGACGTGTTGGCGACGTTGGCAAGGTCCAGTTCGCGAGCGGCGACGATGGTCTGCTGGACCCGTCCATCAAGCTTGTAGCGGTCGACGTCGAGGTCCTTGATCTCGAGTCCGGCCTCTTCACCTTCGTCGAAGGTGAACCGGCTCAGCAGTTCGATCGGATCGAGCAACCGGACATCCTGCAACGGTGCGACGTCGGTCTTGATCTTCGGCGCCGTGAGATCACCGAACGAGACCGGTTTGGTCGTGACGTTGGCGATGCCGAGCGCATCGCGAGTCGCGGTGATGTTGCGCTCGATCGCCGTCGCTTCCTTCTGCTTCTGGTCGGGGTTGACGATCAGGGCTTGGACGACCGACGGGTAGATGACGCCGCCGAACAGAGCAACCACGACCCACAAACCGGATGCAACGAGCGGAATCCGCCACGACCCGGAGCGCACGCTGTACAGGAAAAGCGCGGCGACGAGCAGCGCGATCAACAGCAGCAGTAGAACGGCAGGCAGTTGGGCCTTCACGACCGAGTAGGTCGCGCCTTGCACGTAGCCACGTCGTTCGGACGTCAGCGAGTATCGCTCGAGCCAGTAGCCGCCGGCCCGCAACAACGCGAGCACGGCCAGCAGCACCGCGAAATGAGCCTTGCTGGCTCGACGGACCTTGGGCATCGGAGGCGCGATGACGATGCCGCCATTGATGACGTGGGCCGCAATCGTGAGCAGCAACACCAGCAGCACAGCAAGGAACAGCCAGTCGACGAGGAAGGTCAGGAACGGCAGCTGGAACACATAGAAACCGATGTCGGTGCCGAACTGCGGGTCGTTCTTGGCGAAGTTAAGGCTGTTGCGGAACAGCAGCCACTCCTGCCAGTGCCCGGCGGCGGGTACAGCGACGATCAGGCCGAGCAGGCCACCGGCGACGATGCGCACGAGGCGCATCCGGTCGCCGAACAACTCGTGGAACCGAAGGACTGCGGGATGTGTATCGCCGCTCAAGCCAGCCGGCGCGAGCCGATCGGCGATCAAGATGTTGAGGACCGCGAGCACGAGGAACAGCAAGGCGAACCCGCCGAAGAGGGACAGCTTCGAGGTCAGGATTCCCCAGAACACATCCGTGCGGCCGAGGTTCTGGTGCCACAGGAAATCGATGTAGAAGCCTGCAATTGCTCGGGAGGCGAGCAGCAGCACGACGATCGTGACGACGCCGATGATCAGCAACGTTCGGCCCCGATCGCTGAAACGACGGCGGCTGCTGGGCCGAATGACGCGTGGGGGCAGGTCCGCAGGATCTCGCACAGGGCGAGGGTAGCCCGAACCTAGGACGATGTGACGGTCAGTGCCCCGCGGTCAAAAGCCAGCCGAACGATGGTTTCGACGTGTTCGTCGATGCGATGCGTTTTCCACTCTCGATACAGCGAGCGGACCTGATTGGACAGGTCAGCATTGTCACCGTCGGCCTTGTCGATGCAGCGGGTCAACCGGTCGCGCAGCGGTGCCACGATCTCGTTGGTGACCGCATCGGTAGCGGGCCGGACGAGAGCCGGGTTGCGAGCATCATCGTTGCCGTTGGCGCCGGCGACAGAGGCCGACACCAGATCGGCTTCGACCGCGACCGCATAGCGGTCGGACTGATCGACTTCCCACGACAACAGTGCGTCGATCGAGCGGACGGGTTCCTTGCGGCGCAATGTGTCGAGGAGCTCGTTCTGCTCGTCGGCCAAGACCCGCTTGAGCTTGCGAGCGACCGCGACGATGATCGGAATCACGGTCTCGTCCGGATCGACGAACGGCGTTTCTGCGGACTCTGGGTCCATCGCCGATTCAACCGCGTCATCCTCTGATTCGGCGGCGAGCGGGGCGACCGAAATGGACTCGGCCCGGCCGGCAGCTGAATCGTTGGTGATCGGTGCGTCAGTGACCTTGCGAGCGACGGCGTCCGAGCGGGCCGCTCGCAGCCGGGCGAACAAGTCATCCACGGTGCCACCAGTGCCGGGGGTGGCATCCGTGGCGGCTTCTGTCGCAGTGTCAGCGACGGCTCTTGTCGCGGCATCAGCGGCGGCTTCCGTCGAAACCGGCTCAGTGGCGGCTTCCGTCGAAACGGGCTCAGCGCAGGAACTTGCGTTCGCAGCAAACAACTCGACGACGTTGTCGTCGTCGTCCTCTGACTCGGCAAGGGCCTCGGTCTCGGTCACGGTCTCGGCCGCGGTCTCGGTCTCGGCGGCGCCAGCGGTGTGGGCTGGGGGTGCAGCGGCATCGCCGGTGCCGTCGAACATGTCGGCCACGGAGTCCGCGTCGAGTTCCGGGTGCACGTGCTGCAGCGAGAACACGCCGCCGACAGGCGGCGGCGACCAGGTCTCGTCAAGGGGAGTCGCCGAGTCGTCGAGGAAGAAGTCCGGTTCAGCGGCCTCTGCATCGGCAAAGGCCGGTTCGCCAACGGCCGAATCCGCAACGGCCGAATCCGTAACGGCCGGATCCGCAACAGCCCCGTCGGCGGGGTCGCCCATCTCGGGTTCCGCGTCGGCATCGTCGGCATCGTCGGCATCGTCGGCATGGTCGGCCACAGCGGCATCGTCGACTTCGTCGACTTCGGGATCAGGGTCGACCACGAGATCGTCAGCATCACGACCAGGGTTCGCCATGTCGGACCCGGCCACGAGATCGGCGGCGGGTGGCGTGGTCGGGGCGGCCAGCGAATCCTGAGCGATTGCGAGTGCGGCGAGCGACAAGGCCGTGGTCCCATCGCGATCGTCATCCAGATCCGGCAGATTGGGCACCAACGTCAGATCGGCGTGCCCGCTCGGAGCCGCGACGGGCTCGCGGCTGGCGAGCATGATCGGGACTGGGCCGGTGGTCGGCTGGAGGTTGACGTACTCGCTCGGCTCGCCGAGCGGCGTGAGCTCGGCCATCACCTCGACGGCGGCGATCCGGGAGCGCTCGAACGCTTGCAGCAGGCGATCGCGGCCATGGATCAACTGTTCGATCTGTTGGCGGGCCAACTCGCGCCGGCGGGCCAATTCGCTGAGCACCCGTTCGCGGTAGGCGCGCGCCTCGTTGACCATGTCGCGACCCTGCTGCTTGGCCATCTGCAGTTCCGCTTCGGAGTCGGCGGCAGCATCCTGTCGGCGGCGAGCGGCTTCGATCTCGGCCTCTTCGCGCAACCGCTGGGCTTCATCGGTGGCCTCGCGCAGCAATCGGCCCGAACCTTCTTCGGCGCGCTGACGGATCTGGGTCGCTGCCTCGCGGGCGGTGGTGAGCACGCGTGCAGCTTCCTCACCGAGCAGTCGGGTCGCAGTGTCCTCGTCGATGGTGGCCATGTTCGGTGCCGCCGACTGCTGGGCTGCGCGCAATTCGCGCTCGAGGAAACGTTCGCGCTCTTGCAAGCGGGCCTGCTCCGCCGCAACCATCCGCAGGAAGTCGCGCACCTCGGACTGGTCGTAACCCTTCCGTGACGTAGGGAATTGCGCTGACGAAACCGACGCCGGTGAGGCCGGATCCGGGCGCGAGAAGGAGATGGCCATTTCCGAAAGCGTAGATCTGTCGGTCTCCCGAATGGTGGCAATCGAAATTGGCCCGCCCACTCGGGGCGACGGCTGCGGCAACCGCTCAGTTCGGAGCGACGTAATCCGCGCCGGGTTGACCAAGATCGTCTGCGTTGCCGCCGAGCTTGGCGAGCGCTTGGAGGGCTTCGTCGAGTGTGGCCACCGGGATGATCTGGACATCGTCGCCGACGACCTGTCGAGCGGCGGCGATGCTGTCGGCCGACTGCGACGCCGGCACGAGGAAGTACTTCGTGCCGGTCTGGCGAACTGCGGACGCCTTCTGGGCGAGACCACCGATGGCGCCGACCTTACCGTCGACATCGATCTCGCCGGTGACCGCCACAGTGTGACCACCGGTGAGGCTGCCCGGCGTCAGCTCATCGATCAGGGTGAGCGTGAACGCAAGGCCGGCCGATGGACCACCGACGCCGTTGAGGTTGAACTCGATCGGGAACGGCGAGTTGCTGATCGTGGTCGTGTCGAACGGGTAGAAGCCGATGATGGTGCGTTCTGGATCGTCAGGCGATGCGATCAACTCGATCTCGCCATCCTGTTCGCCGTCGACACCTGGCCGGGTGAACGCGACCGAGACCGTGTCGCCCGGTTTGTGATCGGCGAGGATCGGACTCAGGTCGTTGACCGTCTTGATCGCTCTCCCGTCGATGCTGATCAACTCGTCGTCCGCCCGCAGCACCTTGCCGGACGGCGCCTGATCGATACAGGACTTTCCGTCGTCTGATGCCTTGAAGCAGATGATCTGGTCGATCACGATCGCGCCCGGCTCGCGATCGACGGGGAAGCCGAGCTTGGACAGCGCCACGTATTCGGCGGCCTGCTGGGCGCTGAACATCTGCCGCCGACCGCGGGTTTGCACTTGCTGAGGGGTGCTGGTGCCATAGATTTCGTCGTACGTGCGCAACGAGATGTCGTCGTCGCCGCGGAACATCAGCCATGTCAACATCGATAGTTCCGGCTGACGAATCGTCACGAATAAGATCTTGCCGTCGGCGGGATAGCGATCCACGTCGTCGAGTTGCAGATGCGACTGCACCTGCTCGGCATCGGACGGCACGATCGCGTACGGCTTGGTGACCTGGGTGAAACGGGACGCCGTGAAAAACGAGCCGAGCAGGATGCCAACCAGCGCCAAGATGCCGAGCGTCGCCATCGGCAGCGTCCAGAAACGGTGCTTGGTGTTGGGCGCGATGCCCACAACTGGCTCGGCGGGTACCATCGGCTGTTGCGTGTCGCTCACTGTTTTCACCATTCGTGCTGCATGGATAGCAGGCGTGGCCATGTTGGCACTTCTGTGTCTCGGCTGGCGAAAGACTGCCAGAGCCGCGCCGAAGATTCCACGCGGCAGCCGTCCTTCACAGCACGGCGTGATGGTCACCGAGCTGGCCACGCCGAGCTATCGGCGCCCGCCGATCTGGCGCAGAGCGTGGGCCCTCGTCAGTACCGGTTTCCTGATGGTGCTCACGGGTGCCATCATCGCGATCGTGATTGCGTTTGCCGTCTCGAGGGGGGTCACGACATTGTCTGACCTGCTGAAGCGATGACTGCTCCGACCGCGCCGTCGGTGCCGGCGTCGCGACGCCGCCGCGTTGTCGCGCTCGCCGGTCACATGGGCGACCCTGATACGGCTCGCGCTGGTCTCACAGATCCCGAACCCGCCGTGCGCGGAACGGCACTGGGGGCGCTGCACCGTCTCGGCGCGTTGCGCCCGCTCGAGCTCGAGGCGAGCTTCGCCGATGCCGCGGCGCCGGTCCGACGTCGTGCAGCCGAGGTCGCCGCCAACTATCCAGCGGTGTCGCTGCTCGGTTTGCTGCACGACACGGATCCCACCGTTGTCGAGGTCGCGGCATGGTCCTGCGGCGAGCACGAGCACGTCGCCGACCTGACCCTCGAGCGTTTGATCGAGCTCGCGACCACCAGCGACGACGCACTGGTGCGCGAGTCCAGCGTCGCTGCGCTCGGAGCGATCGGTGACGAACGTGGCCTCGACGCGATCCTCGCCGGCTGCACCGACAAGCCCGCCATTCGCCGCCGAGCCGTGCTGGCGCTCGCGCCGTTCGACGGCGTCGCCGTCACCGCCGCGATCGAGGCCGCGCTGGTCGATCGCGACTGGCAGGTCCGCCAAGCCGCTGAGGACCTCGTTCGCGACTGAAACAATCACCAACGCTGTCACCGATTGCCCGCGGGTCCCGCACGAGACGGAACGAGTGACGGCGGCAGTCACCACCGCCGTCAGTTACGCCCTCCGGCTTCGCGCAGAGTGGCGAGGGTGACCGTGCGGCTCATCACGCCGATGCCCACGACGACACACGCCGCAGCGGCGAGGTAGGGATAGCGCTGATTCGAGTTCTGGGCGATCACACCACCGAGCGCTGCACCGACCGGCATTGCACCCCATGCGAACCAGCGGTAGACGCTGTTGACCCGACCGAACACTGCCGCCGGCACCAATTGTTGGCGGAGCGACACCGTGCCGATGTTCCACAACGTCACCGCGAACACACCGAGCGTCTCGGCGACGAGCACGACGGCGATCTGCGGTACCAGCCCGATCGTTGCCATCACCGCAACCCATCCAACGGCCATTGCGTACAGGGTTCCGATCTTGCCCAGTCGGGCGATGATGCGTTCTCCCACGAGACCAGCGGTGATGCCACCGAGGGCCATCACCCCGAGCATCGCCCCGTACCAGCGCTCGCTCACGTGCAGTTCGTCCTGCACGTAGAGAATGAACAGCCCGGGGGTCATCCCGAGACCGAGGTTGGTGCAGGCCAGGGCGAGGGCCATCCCACGCAGGATCTTGCTGCCCCACAACCAGCGGAACCCTTCGCGGACCTCTTGCGACAGGGTGGTCTTGGGAAACGTCGCGCAGCGAGCGGTCTTGAACGTGCCACGCAGCGGGATCACCAAGATCGCCGCGGCGAGATAGCTGACAGCGTCCACCCCGAACGGCAACCAGATGGCCAGCGCGAACAGCGCGCCGCCGAGCGGTGTCCCGAGGAAGATGTTGGCGGTCAACTCGGCGGAGTAGCGCCGGCCGTTGGCCTTCTCGAGCAGTTCGGGTTCGACAATGGCCGGAAGGATGGCCTGAGCGGCATTGTCGAACACCACTTCGGCCACACCCAGGCACAACGCAAGTGACCACAACATCCACATCTGGACGGCATCCATCGCAACGACGATCGTGAGGGTCAGGATCACGATGCCACGGAACACATCGCCGGTGATGAGCAGTTTGCGCTTGTCGGATCGGTCGACGATGGCACCGGCGTGCAGCGACACCAACAACCACGGCAACATGCTGAACGCAGTGACCAGCGAGACCTCGAATGGGCTGCTGGTGGTGCGGGCCGCCAGCAACGGCAGCGCGACCAAGAACATTCCGTCTCCGAGATTGGAGATCGTACTCGCCGTCCACAGACGCCAATACGCGGAACCCAACTTGGGTGAAGGCGCGCCGTTCATCGTGGGTCCGACCCCAGGGTTGTTGGCATTCACGATCGGCGCAGTCATGTGGGCGGTCATTCTGGCATGTCAACGATCACCATGCGCAGCGGAACCGGGACCGAACGTGTCGATCTCGGTCGCCGGCAGCAGTAACTCCTGCTCTGACGACACGCTCCTGCGCGTTGAACGTCAGAGGTCGTATCGGTAGACGTTGGTCTCGCGGGCCACGAAGCCGATCCGCTGGTAGAGCCGGTTGGCGGCTTCACGCGATGGCCGCGATGTGAGATCGACGGTCTTGGCGCCTCTGGCCCGAGCGACCTCGAGTGCGAATGCGTTGAGTCGTTCTCCGACGCCGCGGCCGCGGGCGGCGCTGTCGACGACCACGTCTTCGATCCACGCCCTCACCCCGGTCGGGATCCGGAACACGATTAACGTCAGCGCTCCGAGCACCGTGTCACCGTCGCTCGCAACGAGCACGTCGGAGGCCGGTGCCGCAATCATCTCAGCGACCTCTGCAGCGGTCGGTGGAGGCGATGACTTCGACAGTTGAGGAATCAGTCGGGCGAACGCATCGACCAGGGCAGGGGTGGCCTCGGCCGCGATCGAAACTGAGATCGGAGCTGTTGAATCGGAGATCGACACGACCCAGACGTTACTGAGCGGGTCGTGCCGATCAGCGCAATCGCAGCGGTCATGGCGCTGCGATTAGTTTGGCCGGGTGCTGCGCGAGCCCCGATTCACCCATATCACGTTGCCCGTCAACGACATCACCGCTTCGATCGAGTGGTACGAGCGCTATACGCCATTGCGCTGCATCGATCAGCGACGCGACATCGACAGCGATGTCGCCTGGATGTGTGATCCAGACCCGACAGACCACCCGTTCGTGCTGGCGTTCGTCAGCCACGACTCGACCAAGGGCGCACCTCACGGTCAGCTCGGCCCCTATGGTCACCTCGGGATCGAACTGGCCGGACGTGACGCCGTCGATGCAATGGCAGTTCTCGGCCGATTCGACGGATGCCTCGCCTGGGAGCCGAACACCCGCCCCGGACCGCTCGGCTATGTGTGCGCGCTCTCGGATCCCGACGGCAATGTCGTCGAGTTCAGCCACGACCACGGCGTGCACGACACGATCAAGCAGATGCTGGTCGATCGAGCTGCTCGGGCGGAGGCGCTCGCGGCCCAGATCGCGACCGGCAACGCTGCTCCCGCGGCTGCTCCGACTGCCGACTGAACACCGCTGCGTGTAAGCGTGCGGCAATGGACACTGCGACGCTCTCCTCCAAGGCCCGCAAGCTCGGCTCGGTACTCGAGCCGCTGACCGGTCAGGTCTACTTCTCGCCCGAATGTCACAGCAACTATGTCGCCCTTGGCTTCGATCCGAGCCCGGCTCAAGCGACCGGGGTGGCCCTGCCCGACGGTCCGGCCTACTTCACCAGCCGGGGCAGCGTGATGGGCCAGGTTCCCGGCGAAGTCGTCGCCGCCGCATTCGCGGTCTTCAATCCGGTTGCTGTGATCCCCAGTGTCACGCTCGGTTGGACCCGCACCGACGCAGCCACGATCTGTCAGGCCCGCGACGACGGTGCAATCGCACAGCTCGTCCGGCTGCTCGGTGAAGCGCCGGAGGGAATCGAACGTGTCAACGAACTGCTGGCGCGTGCGATTGCACCGCTGCGCCCAGAAGGCCGCCCGCTGTACGCAGGGCTGCGATCGCTGCCGATGCCGGAGTCGCCGATCGGCGCGATGTGGCGGATGGGAGACATGCTGCGCGAATACCGAGGTGACAGTCATACCGCGGCGTGGATCTCAGCCGGGATCAACGCGACCGAGATCGGCTTGCTCAGCGAGCTCTACTGGGGTCTGCCGATGCGTTCGTACAGCCGCACCAGGGCCTGGAGCGACGCCGACTACCACGCCGCGATCGACAGTCTGCGTGGTCGCGACCTGATCGACGACGTCGGCTTCACCGAGACCGGTCGACACGCTCGCGAGCAGATCGAGATCAACACCGACTCGCAGCTGGCATCTGCCATCGATGCACTCGGCGACGACATCGGCGAACTGTTCACGACGCTCGAGCCGTGGGGCGCCACGGTCCGAGCCGGATTCGGGTACCTCTCATCGGGTCCGCACGACCTGGCCAAGCAGGCCGCGAAGAACTGACAACACGTCGAACCGACCCTGACTCGATGTCGACCGGGGCAATGAACTCGGGTCGCGTCAAGACTGCGGCTGGATAGGCTCGCTCGCAATGGAGCACGTTCGCTGGCTCAGCCAACCAACCCTGCGCAACCCCATCGTGATCGCTGCATTCACCGGATGGAACGACGCCGGCGATGCGGCATCGACAGGCGTCCGCCACCTGATCGAAGACCTCGGGGCGATGGCGCTGGCCGAGATCGACCCGGAGGAGTTCACCGACTTCGCGACCATCCGCCCGCATGTGCGGTTGTCGTCCGGCCTCACCCGCAACATCGTCTGGCCGACGGTCGGCATGTGGTATGCGTCGACCCCCGGCGCCGACGTGATCCTGATCCTGGGCCCCGAGCCGGCAATGCGCTGGCGGGCATTCACCGAGCAGATCGTCGGAGTCGCCCAGCAGTTCCAAGCGTCGATGGTCATCACCCTCGGAGCGCTCCTGGCCGATGTGCCCCACTCGCGCACGGTGCAGTTGATCGGAACCGCGACCGAGCAGGAGATCATCGACCGTTACGACCTGCAGCGCTCACGCTACGAAGGTCCGACCGGCATTGTCGGAATCATTCAGGACGCATGCCACACGGTGGACATTCCCTGTGTCGCACTGTGGGCCGCCGTGCCGGCCTACGCCTCGCAGGTGCCATCGCCGAAGGCCACCCTGGCGCTGGTCGATCGACTGGGAGCAATCATCGGCAGCACGCTGCCGGTCGGCCGACTGGCCGCACAGGTGACCGACTACGAATCGCGGGTCTCGATGATCGTCGACGAAGACGACGACCTTGCCGGCTATGTCCGTCGGCTCGAGAGCATGAGCGACGCTGGCATCGAGGATTTCTCGATCGACGACGATGACGACATCGACGAAGACGATGATGACGACTCGGTCGGTGGCGAACTCGGGACGAACACGCCGGTCCTGCCCGAACACGTCGACGGCCCCGCGTTCATCGACGAAGTCGAGCGCTTCCTCCGCGACCAGTAACGCTCGTAGTCGGCGTCAGGTCGGCATCAGGTCGACGTCAGGTCGGCATCAGGTCGACGTCGCTGCGATCGAGGCGTCGATGACGGCTTCGGCGCGGCGAAGTCCTTGCTCGAGAGCACGGGCCAATCGCAGCTTGTCACCCGTGGCCAACAGGTCGACGATGAGGCCGGTGAACAGGCCCTTCAACAACGACGCTTCGAGGACCGCTGATGCCTTCGGGACGCCCTCGCTGATCAGGCGCTGCTCGATTTGTTCGCGCCAGACGCCAATCTGCTCGGCCCGGGCATCGCCGCTGAGTCCGGTGTAGGTGGCGTCGAGCGTGACGGCTTCGAGTCCGAGGCGAGTGAGCGCGAGGTTGGCCGGCGACTCGTTGAGCCACTTCCACCATTTGCGCAACTCGGCTGTCTTGTTCAAATCGGGCTGCCGTTTGAGCCAGCCATCGCGAACATCGGTTTGGATCTTGATTGCCTGTTCGAGCGCAGCCGCGATGAGTTCCTGCTTCGATCCGAAGTGATGGACGAGGCGGTTCGGGCTGGTACCGAGTGCTGCCGCCATCGGCCGCAGCGACACGTCGCCCAGACCGTGTTCGGCAAGATAGCCAACGACCTGATCGAGCAAAGCGCGCTTCATCTCGATGTCGGGAGTGCGGGCCATGGCGCCTCAATGTAGTTGATGGCTACGCGTCGTTGTCGGTTCGCTCCAGCGACAGTGGTGCTCTTGATGAATCCCGCGCGTTCGTTACGCGAATGTCGCCTGACCGGTCAGCGTTGCCGCCAGTACGTCCTCGTCGAGGGTGATCCCGAGCCCCGGCCGGTCGGACAACGTGATCCAACCCTCGTGATCGGCTTCGATGGTTTCGGTCAGGATGTAGTCGCGGCGGGCGGTGCTCCATTCCGGCGGATCGAACGGGAACTCGATGAACGGAGCGCCAACCGTGCCTGCGGTGAGATGCAGGTTGGCCATCATGCCGATGCCATTGCCCCATGTGTGCGGGGTGAAGATTTTGCCGGCGGCATCGACTTCGACTGCAAGATGGCGCAGCCCGGAAATGCCCATCGAGCACACCGCATCGGGCTGGAACACATCGAAGCATCCCCGCTGCAGCAGCTCGCGAAACTCGTACGGCTCGCGGGTCAATTCGCCTCCGGCAATTCGGATGCCGACCCGACTGCGGAGCTCGGCCATCCCGTCGTAGTCGCCGCGATGCAGGGGTTCCTCCATCCAGTACACGCCTTCGGCTTCGAGTTGGCGAGCGACGTCGGTCGCATGATCGACGCCCCACGGCTGCTGGGTGTCCCACGGCATTCGCCAGCCCTGGTTGCAATCCACCATCAGTTCGAGGCCGTCGCCGACGCTGTCGCGGACCGCCTTGATCACGGCCAGGTCGTCGTCGATCGTCGGTCGACCGAAGCGCACCTTGAGCGCCGGGAATCCCAGACTCATGATCCGCTTGGCGACCTCGACCATCTCTGCGACCCGACGGTGGACGCCACTCGATGCGTACGCGCGAATCCGGTTGCCGCCACCGAGCATCTGCCACACCGGCTCGTCACGAATCCTGCCGGCCAAATCCCACAGGGCGATGTCCATTGGCCACGGACGGCCCGCATGAAACTCGATGTTGGCGAGCACCGCAGCGTGGCGATCGAGATCGAGCGGATCGTGCCCGATGAAGTAGCGCTGATAGTCGGTGAAGCCATACATCGCATCGCCGCTCCCGATGCCGACCCGGCCCTCGTCGTCGTGCACGCGCAGGATCGTTGCCGGAAACTTGGTGCGCGGCTGCGTGTCCCACGAGGCCGGGAACGGCGGGTCGAGCGGCAGCTGGTGATGGGTGATCTCGATCTTGGTGATGACGCTCATGTTGTTGTCGCGATCACGCTGCAGCCCGGAGGCGCTTCCACGATTCGACGGTCGCCTCGGCCAACATCTGTCGCTCGCCGTCGTCGGGGACCCTGCAGTTGTTGGTCACCATTGGCTGGTTCTCGACGGCCACCATCATGTCGGCGATCGCTGCAGCATCGAGCGCACGATCCAACAACCGAGCAACGACGCCGGAGAAGCCCGTCGCTGCGAGCAGGTCACGCAACACCAACGGCACGTCGGTTGCCGATCCGTTGCATGCGGTCGCCGCGGCGCTGAACGACTCTGGTGCGCCGGCGACGTTCCAGTCGATCGCGGCGTCGAGTCCGAGCGCGACCGCGATGCCGTGGGGCACGTGGTAGAGCGAACCGAGGGCGTGGCCGATCGAGTGGGCAATACCCGTGCCGCAGTTGTCGATCGCCGTCCCGGCCAGGAGCGCGGCCTCCTGCATCCCCTGCCGGGAGACAAGATCACTCCCGTTGGCCACCGCTGTCGGGAGATGACGGATCACCAACCGCATCGCCTCGATCGACGGCGCGTACGAGAGTGCGTTGCGGCGTTGTCCGGTGCACGCTTCGAGTGCATGGACGAAGGCGTCGAGTCCGGTGGCAGCCGTCACGTGCATCGGCATCGTGATCGCGGCCGTCGGGTCGAGCAGCACCACATCGGGCAACATCTCGTCGCCCCACGTCCACAACTTGCGACCCTCGGAATCGCTGAGGATGCACGTCCGAGTGACCTCCGCGCCGGTCCCTGACGTGGTCGGGATCGCGATGATCGAGCGGCGCCCGACGAACGGATTGGCGCACAACAGATAGGGCTCGATACCGGTGTCGCCCATCGCCACCACCGCAGCCTGCTTGGCGGTATCGAGCGCCGACCCCCCGCCGATTCCGATCACTACAGCGCCCGGCAGCGAGCGCACGGCGTCGCCGGCCGCGTTCACCGAGGCGACCGTCGGTTCGCCCTGAGCCACGATGTGTTGCACGACCGGCAGGTCGCCAAGGGCTTCGACCACCCGACCGGCATAGCCGGTGAGAGCGACCGCTTCGTCGACGATCAGGACCGCTCCACTGTGGCTTCGGTCGAGGCTCTCGGCAGCAGCGATCAGCGACGCCAGGGCATCTGGTCCAGCAACGATCCGGGGCACCTTGCCGAGTTCATAAACGCCCACTGCCGTCCCCGTTCCATGCTCATCGTCGTCACATCGCTGCGAGCATTCCTCGCGCGATCGTTTCAGGATAATCCACAGCTACGGATCGCCGCCATCATGGGTTTTGTCGACAACCGGATCCCTGCCAGGCTGAGAGGAGTAACTCGCGATGCCAGCTTCGAAAGGCCCCAATATCATGATTCTCAAGCCAGGACTCCGCCTGCGGAGCGCCGTCGACACCACCGAGATCATGGTTGTCAAGGGCACCACCACCGACCTCGACATCCGCTGCGGCGGGGTGCCGATGGCAAGCACACCAGCCGACCCGGCGAACGGACTCGAGATCGACCCGAACTTCTCGGACGGAACGGCGATCGGCAAGCGCTACGAAGATGCCGAATCCGGGATCGAGTTGCTGTGCAGCAAGGCCGGGCCGGGCACGTTGTCGATCGGCGATCGACTGCTGACCTTGAAAGACGCCAAGCCGCTCCCCAGCTCCGACTGACGACGCGGCCCACGAGGCCGCCGAGCTCACATGCTGACGCGACGCAGCGGGCTCAGGGCCGTCTCGTAGTCGGCTACATCCAAGGCGACGAAGCCTTGGATCATCAACCGGTCGAGGGTCGTAGCCATCGCCGGGTTGCGGATCGTCTCGGCGAACGCCGTCCGCCATGCACCGAGCGACTCGTCGGTGGTGGCGATGTTGGTGATCAGCGGCAGGTGCGGCACCAGCGGACCTCGATCGATGATGACCAGACCCTGCAACGTCTCCGGTGCCTCGCGCTGGGTGTAGGTCCAGGCCAGCGCATCGATCGACGCAATGTCGGCACAACCGTCGCGTACGGCGTCGATGCTGAGCAGATGGCCGCCCGTTTCGAGTGTCGGCCCGGCCCATGCGCTCTGCCCGGCCGGCAGCAACGAGATCATGCTGACGTATCCGGACAGGCTGTCGGTGGAGTTGAATGCCAAGGTCCGGTCAGTCAGATCGGCGACGGTTGCGGCTTGGCGGGCGATGATCACGCTGCGATAGGTGTGGCTGACCTCACCGTCGACGGCGTAGACGAACGTACCGACCACCCGAACCCGACGCTGGAGCTGGTTGACGAGCGGCCAACCGCAGGTCATCCCGAGCACCAGTTGCGGACTCAACCACGTGTCATGCACGTCGAGATCCCAGCGCAATTCGTTCGGCGCGCCCGTCACCCCACGCGCGACCATCCCGTACAGGTCATCCCATGACGAGCGCAATGACTCGTACGGATACATCGCCATCGACGAGAACGTGGCGGCGACATCGGTGACAGCAGCGAGATTGGCGACGACTTGTTGCGGTGGGCGATCGGCTTCGGAATCTCGTCTCACGCTGTGATGCTGTCAGATAGCGGATGAACCGGCTGTTCGAACGGACGGAACATGAAGCGACGGGCGACCTCGCCATAGCCCGCATACGTCCCGGCACTGTCGGCGACGACGTTTGCCGAGTCGAGCACCTTGGTCAGTTCCGGCAATCGGAACCACGCCGCGCCGGGCAATTGGTGGTGGGTGTAGTGGAGGTTGTTGTTGAGGAACAGCAGGCTGAAAAACCAGCCTGAGCGGACGACCGCAGAGCGAGGGGCGTCCGCGACACCACCGACGAGCACACGGTGCTCAGCGAACGAACGCAGCGACGTGAGCATCGAACCGATATACACAAACCCGACCAGGAAGACCCAAATCTGCAGCGGAGACTCGTACAGCGCAGTGATGACGAACGATGCGGCAACGATGTGAGTGAGCCACGCAAGACGCACGGCTGGATCATGACGGGCAAGCCGCAGATCGCCGGGGATGCCCCGAAACGCCGTCACGAACGGGCCCATGGTCAACCGCCCGGCCAGCGTACGGTTGGCCGTGAGGAACCGTCGGTATGTGGGGCCGGCGTGGTCCCATGTCGAGGCCAGTACATAGAACGATTCGGGGTCATCGACAGGGTTGGTGAGGTCGCTGTTGTGGTGGGCGACGTGGGCGTCGTAATAGCGGGTGAAGGGCAGCACAAGGCCGAGCGGGATGCCGACCATCGACCAGTTCATCCACCGCCACCTGGTGGGGTGACCGTGGATCACTTCGTGCTGGAGCGACATGTAGAAACCACCCAGTACTCCGAGGATTGCGATCGCAACAACGGTCTGGATGTGGTCGGCCAAGAGCACGGTTCCGATCAGCATCGACCAGAAGATCGCGATCGCGAGCAGGGTCGGCCAGTCGGTCAATGTCCTCTGCTCGAATGTCGTTCCGGCCACGCCTGACGGTCTAGTACGGACCTTCGAAACTCTCCATCGAATCGATGATGTATATGAGCACATCCACACCCTCTTGGCTGCGCATCCACCACACCTGTTGTGCCTCCACAGCAAGTGTGGTGCTTACACTGCAACGATGGACGATCGCCGCCTGCTGTTGGACACGTTCCGCCAACGACTCCGCAAGGTCATGACCGACAGCGGTCTCAACCAGAGCGAATTCGCAGCGTCGGTCGGGCTCGATCGCTCGACGCTGTCGCAGCTGCTCTCGCCCACCAACCGTCGGCTGCCGCGGGTCGAGACGCTGGCGGTCGTTGCCCAGACCCAGCAGGCTTCGATCGATTGGCTGTTGGGATTGAGCAATGTCGGCACGATGCAGGCCGAGATGATGGACGAGCAGCCCTCGTTCGAACGCAACGCCCTCGCCCACAACGACGAGCGGTTGATGGCGTGGCTGCACGAGGCGATCGGCTACAAGATCCGCTACGTGCCATCCACACTGCCGGATCTGCTCAAGACCGACGAGGTGATCCGGTTCGAGATGGACGACTATGTCGCAACCAGCGCCGAGCAGTCGATCGAGACGGCATCGGCGCGACTTGCCTGGACCCGCGGCCCGGAAACCGACATGGAGTGTTGCAACTCGATCCAAGCCGTCGAGAGTTTCGCCGAGGGTGCCGGCATCTGGAGCACACTCGATCTCAAGAGCCGACTGGTGCAACTGGACCACATGATCGAATTGTGTGCGGAGCTCTATCCGACACTGCGTTGGTTCCTGTTCGACGGCCGCCAGCGTTACGCAGCGCCGATCACGATCTTCGGTCCGCTGCGCGCTGCGCTGTACCTCGGCCAGATGTACATGGTGCTGACATCGGCCGAACACGTGCGGACCCTCACATCCCAATTCGACGACCTCATCCGCGGTGCCGTCGTGCAACCGCCGGACATCCCTGCGTTTCTGCAAGAGCAGCGGACGAGGGCCCAGAAGCTCCGTCACTGACCGTGCCGTTCACGGTACGACCGTGCCGAGATTGATGGTTAGGATGACGCGGTCCAATGCGTGAAAGCACAGGGGTGACGGTGACCGATCTGCACATCGAGACGAGTGGTGGTGGCCCCAGTCGACGCAAGGGGCGGTCCACCGCTGAACGCAGCCGACTGCCGCTGCAACGCCCGTTCAAACAGCCCCGGATGCCATACCAGCCGACCAACGTGGTCTCCGACGACGAACTCGAATCGATCCACGACGCGTCGATGCAGATCCTGGAAGAGATCGGGATGGACTTCCTCGATGCCGAGGCCCGTGACCTGCTGATCAAAGCCGGAGCGATGGTCGAGCCCGGCAGCGAGCGAGTTCGGTTCGACCGCGAGATGGTCACCGAGATCATCAAGACCGCGCCGTCGGAGTTCACCCTGCACTCGCGCAACCCCGAGCACAATCTCCAGATCGGCGGGACCTGGACCGCGTTCGGTTCGGTTGCCAGCGCGCCGAACGTGCTCGACCTCGATCGTGGCCGCCGGATCGGCAACCATCTCGACTACCAGAACCTGCTCAAGCTGGCGCAGATGCTCAACAGCGTGCACTTCCTCGCCGGGTATCCGGTCGAGCCGGTGGATCTGCATGCGTCCATCCGGCATCTCGACGCCACGTACGACGCGTTGACGCTCACCGACAAGCCGTTCCACGCCTACAGCCTCGGTCGCCAACGCAACATCGACTGCCTCGAGATGGTGCGCATCGGACGTGGGGTCGATCACGAGACGCTCGAGCGCGAGCCGTCGATCTTCACCGTCATCAACAGCAGTTCACCACTGCGGCTCGACACGCCGATGCTGCACGGCATCCTCGAATACTCGGCCCGCAATCAGGTCATCGTGATCACCCCGTTCACGCTCGCCG
>JBDSDH010000063.1:0-55601 GCA_039920665.1 Ilumatobacteraceae bacterium | reverse complement strand
CTCGAGGCGCTCTGGGCCGGCCACAAGGCAGTCGGTCGCCACTGGCTCACCGGCAACGACTTTCCGCTGCTGCAACCCCGTGGCGGTGTGGGGGAGCGCTGAGCTCCGACCACTTCGGCTCGATCCGCAACCCGTTCGTCTGCTCGCGTCGATCACTGACCTCGCGAGCGGACTCTGTCCCACCTCAATCAAGGAGCACACCGTGGCCACGACTGTCGGTCAATATTGTATTTACGTCAGCGACATCAAGAAGTCCGAGCAGTTCTACACCGAGGTCATCGGCCTCAAGGTGCAGAGCCGCACCGAGATCGACGACGTCCACGAGATCGTCGTCGCCGCCGACCAAGGTGGTGGACGGCTGCAGCTCGCGGAGCGGTACAACGGTGGCCAGCCCGTCGATCATGGGTTCGCACTGTGGAAGATCTACTTCATTGTCGACGACTGCGCGGCCACCCATGCCAAGGCGATCGCCGCAGGATGCGAATCGACGATGGAGCCGCAGCGCCTCGAGCGGTGGCCGGTCATCTGCAGCTTCTTCATCGAACCCGACGGATACCTCGTCGAGTTGATCCAGAACGTCAAGGAATAGCACGCGAGCCGGTGGGGAGGTGCCGTGCGTCTGCCCGACCGGACAATCAGAGTGCGGCGATGCCGGCTTTGAGCACGGCGATCCCGTTCGCATTGATGCAGTAGCGGGTGCGAGGACCTTCGATCTCGCCCTGGATGAGATTGGCTTCGCGCAGGATCCGAAGGTGCTCGGAGACGGTCGATTGGGCGAGGTCGAGTTCTCCGACGACCTCGCCTGTCAGGCACGCGTTGCGCTCCGTCAACAGTCGAAGGATCTTGAGTCGAGATGGGTGGCCGAGGGCTTTGGCGAGGAGCGCGAGCGTCTCGTCGTCGGGGGCAGCCAACGGTTCGGCAGAGGGCTGTTGGAGTACCCGGCATTCGGTGGTCTGGCTCATCGTGTCAGCGTCGAGTTCGGGTAGTAGCGACGTCGTGCCCAGAGCGATACGGAGACGAGGGCGACGAGGACGGGGACCTCGATGAGGGGTCCGACGATGCCGGCGAGGGCCTGGCCCGATGACACGCCGAAGACCCCGATCGCGACAGCGATCGCGAGCTCGAAGTTGTTGCCGGCGGCGGTGAAGGCGATCGAGGCGTTGCGTTCGTAGGGGATGCCCATCCGGAGCCCGGTGAAGAACGAGCCGAACCACATCACAGCGAAGTAGACGAGCAGCGGCAGCGCGATCCTCGCGACGTCGAGCGGTTCGTTCGTGATTCGTTCGCCTTGCAGCGCGAAGAGGATGACGATGGTGAACAGCAGGCCGTAGAGGGCGATCGGCCCGATGCGGGGGATGAACTTGGTTTCGTACCATTCGGTGCCCTTGGACCGCTCGCCGATCAGGCGGGTCAGAAAGCCGGCGAGCAGCGGGATGCCGAGGAAGATCAGGACCGACTTGGCAATCTGCCGGACAGTGATGTCGATGCCGTTGGAGTCGAGGCCGAGCCACCCCGGCAGCAGCTCCAAGTAGAAGTAGCCGAGCAGCGAGAACGCGAGGATTTGGAACACCGAGTTGATCGCGACGAGGACGGCGGCGAGTTCACGGTCGCCGCACGCGAGGTCGTTCCAGATCAGGACCATCGCGATGCAGCGGGCGAGCCCGACGATGATCAGCCCGGTGCGGTACTCGGGAAGGTCCGGCAACAGCAACCAGGCGAGCGTGAACATCAGCGCCGGTCCAATGATCCAGTTGAGTGTCAGCGACATCACCAGGCATCGACGGTCGCCGAGGACCGTGCCCATCGAGCGATACTTCACCTTGGCGAGTACGGGGTACATCATTGCGAAGAGCCCGATTGCGATCGGGAGCGAGACCGTGTCGACCTTGACCTTCTCGAGCGTGACGTTCAGACCAGTGAAAATTTTGCCGAGGCCGATGCCGAGGGCCATCGCCAGTCCGATCCACAGCGGCAGGAAACGGTCGAGGGTCGACAGCTTCTCGCCCACGTGTCGGCGCCCGCGACCGACGCTGACTTCTGTGGAGTCGGTGGTATCTGCGGTGTCCATTCCTGCCTCACATCGATGATCGTCGAACGACGATGAGACTACCGAGGATGACTGGCCGGATTTTGCCCACGGGACATTTCGTTCGGTCTGCAGGTCTTCCGGTTCCCAGGTTGCCGAATCGTGGTTCGGGACTATGTTCCCCTGTTCACCATTGGGCTTCTCGAACGGGGAGATGGATGGGTTCTCGCGACAGGTGAACCCAATGGCGAAGCAGATCAAGAAGACTGGCAAGGACATCCTCGAGAAGCGCCGCGACAAGAAGGTCAAACAGGCCGCCGCGGCACCGAAGCAACGCAAGGCTGCAATCCGTGCAGTGAGCTGATCGTGAGCACCTGACTCCTGAGATCACGCCCGCCGAGGGTCTTGGGCTGAGCTCGATGTCGCCCGGTTCCAGGTCGAAAGGTGACAGCCAGCGCGGCCGACAACCCGCGTCGGCCGCGCTCGACGAGACCTTCCAGGACGCGCTGCTCACAGAGCTCTCCCGGCTCACCGAAATAGTCCTGCCCTGAGCCCCACCGAGCCACAAAACACCCAGACGGTTCAGGAAAGAACCATCGCAGGACGATCGTCGACACCCGTCCGTGGACGCCGACCAATCGGAGAGTCGCCCGTCGGCAGGGCTGACGTATTCGCTGAGGTGGCCGACGAGTTCGGCAAACGGTCACGAGCAATCGTGACGATCCCAATGAGACAATGCGAGCTCGCACGACGCACGGCGGTCGTCGCGTCCACGGTGGCGTCGTATGTTCGCTCGATGGGTGAACGGGTGCTGCTCCGCCGGCCGATGATCGTGATCACCGACCGTCGAGGACCGCAACGGACATCGCGGAGCCCACAACAGGCGACCCCGAGAGAAGACCGGGGCAGACGATGCGCGCGCGGTCAGGCGGTCCCTTGGGGCGTACGCTTGACCTGATGGTTGGCAGCTCCGAGAACCCGCCCGAGTTCGGAGGGTTATCTTCGCCGGTCTTCGTCCGTTCGGACGGACGGAGTCGACCGGTGGTTGTTTGGATGGGCAGGTCGGCAGCGGTGCTGGCGTTGCTGTATCTCGGAACCTTGACGCTCGGTTTGCTCGGCGTCTCATGGGTGCCACCTGCGCATATCCCGTTTGTCGGTTCCGTTTTGCCTGCTCCCGATCGCCCGCCGACGTTAGGTGACGACGCCGTTGTCGCCGAGACGCGACCGTCCTCTCTGTCGGATGACGCGACGATCTCGTTACCGGCCCCACCTCTTGATGCAGTAGCCACCGAGACTTCGGCCAGCGGTGACGAACAGATCGTCGGCGTTGCGGACGCTCCACCGAGCGCGGCTGTGCATGATGGTGACAGCGCACCGACGCCGTCGCAGTCTGACATGACGACAGCTCATTCATGGCCGAGCGCGTCGCCCGCTGGGGATCAGCCCACGCCAGGCGGGACTCTGTCCGTCGTGGTTCCTGAAGCACCTGGACAAGCGAGCAGCAGCGTTCCCGCAGCCTCAGCTGTGAACACCGTTCCGTCCACTGCGCAGGGGGTCCCTGCAGCTCCTGCTGCGCTCGGAGGTCCGCCGACCTCCAGCTCCGCGACCGAGACGACCTTCGGCGCGCACGGTCCGCAGTCGGTCTCTGTGGAGCCCCGGCCGACACCCGCGGCGACTCCCCCACGGGCGGAGACCCGTCGAGCGCCCAGCGACACCCGCCCGTCACAGCCCTAATGGTGAAGACGCGAGCAATTCCACGACTGCGCGAACCCCGTGGACACTGGTGGATCACGTGCCTGCTGGTGGTCGTTGTCAGTGCCGCGCTTCTTGCACACGGCTTCATCCGTCGCGAAGTGGGTGGAACGGGCACGCTCAGCCGCGACGATTCAGCGAACGCCGGCCTCGGGACGTCGGGCGCTGTCCTCGATCTCAGCGGCCTCGAGCTGCGCACCAACCGAACTCCTGCCAACGTCATTGCGCTGACGTTTGATGATGGTCCGGATCCGAAGTGGACACCACAAATCCTGGATGTCCTCGAACGCCATGGGGTGCCGGCCACGTTCTTCCTCGTCGGTTCAGCTGTGTTGGACAACCCCGATCTGAGTCAAAGGATCGTGAGGGAAGGCCACGAGATCGGCGCGCACACACTGACGCACGCAGATGTCACGGATCTCTCAGGCTGGCTCCGCAACCTGCAATTGTCGTTGACGCAAACTGCGCTGGCGGGCGCCACCGGCCGGCGCACAGCGCTGTTCCGACCCCCGTACTCGTCGACTCCCGAAAACGTCACGGTCCGCCAACTCGAGGCGTACAAGACCGTCGCAGATCAGGGTTACCTCATCGTGCTCAGTGATGTGGACAGCGAAGACTGGCGTCGACCTGGTGTCGGGACGATCATCGCCAACGCCACACCATCCTCGGGGAGCGGTGGGATCATTCTCTTCCACGACGGCGGTGGCGACCGCCAGCAGACAGTTGCAGCCCTCGACCGTTACATCACCCAGTTGACCGCAAAGGGATATCGGTTCGTCACGGTCTCTGAAATCGCCGGCCTTGATCCGGTGTCGACGCAGCTCACCACGACACCCATGCAGCGTTGGCAAGGGGACGCACTTCGCTTGTCGGTCGGCGCTGGAACACTGTTGACGTCGGTGGCGACCGTGCTGTTGCCCCTGCTCGGTGCCCTGGCGTTGATCCGCACAGTTGTCTTGCTCGGTTTCGCTCGACGTCACCGTCGCGATCCAGCCCGCCGAGAGTTCGACGCGACGTTTTGCCCCCGTGTAGCGATCATCGTGCCTGCGTACAACGAGGCGGCTGGGATCGAGGCGGCGGTACGATCGCTTGCCCAGGTGGACTATCCGAACCTCACAGTGATCGTCGTCGACGACGGATCCACTGACTGCACAGGCGAACTGGCCCGAGCACTCGGACTTTCAAACGTCGAGGTCGTCACACAGACCAACCAGGGCAAGCCAGCTGCGCTGAACGCCGGTCTCGCTCTCGCCTCGGAGGAAATCATTGTCACGGTCGACGGTGACACCGTGTTCGAGCCCGACACGGTCCGCTGGCTCGTTCAGTGTTTCGCCGATCCTCTCGTCGGTGCGGTATCGGGTAACACCAAGGTCGCGAATCGTCGAGGGATCCTCGGTCAGTGGCAACACATCGAGTACGTCATGGGGTTCAACCTCGATCGACGGATGTACGAACTCGCCCACTGCATGCCGACAGTTCCGGGCGCAATCGGTGCGTTCCGCCGGCAAGCGCTCACGGACGTCGGCGGCGTCAGCGGCGACACACTCGCAGAGGACACCGATCTGACGATGGCCATCGGACGGGCAGGCTGGCACATCGTCTACGAGGAGAGGGCGCGGGCCTGGACGGAGGTACCAGCTACGCTCGGTCAGCTCTGGAAACAGCGGTACAGGTGGTCGTACGGGACGATGCAATCGATGTGGAAGCATCGGGGCGCCCTTCGACCCAGCTCACATTCGCCTCTCGGTCGCAGGGCGCTGCCATATATGGCGGTGTTCCAGGTGTTCCTGCCGATGCTCGCGCCGTTGATCGACGTCTTTGCGGTGTATGGACTGCTGTTCTTGGATTGGACGCCGGTGCTGGGTTTCTGGTTCGCCTTCAACGCGCTCCAGCTCGTCGTCGGCGTCTACGCGTTCCGGATGGACGGTGAGCGACTTCGACCTCTGTGGACGATGCCGCTCCAGCAGTTCGTCTATCGGCAACTGATGTACCTCGTGGTGATCCACTCGGCGGTGACAGCGCTGACCGGAGCGCCGCTACGCTGGCACAAGCTGCATCGCAGTGGTGACTTCTCGGCAGCCCCCAAAATTGGCGCCACCGCGCCCGAAACCTGAGCCGACCAGCACGACGGCAGCAACCGCGAGGCCCGATTGATCCGCCTCTTGGGGGTAGCACGGCTTGCGTCGATGGAGAGTCGTTCGCACAGCTTGGGCTCAGTTTGCTGGTGGCAATCGGTGGACGACGATCGGTGACAGATTGCGCACGGTGCAAGACCGTCCCGAATCGATTCAATTGTTCTCCGACTCGTGCGCAACGTCAAGAAAGGATGAGGGAGCATGGGTCGAATGGCCCAATTGGCACTTTTGCGTGTTTCAACCTCGACGCTGGGGGTGATACTCGCAGCAGCGGAGAAGTGTTGATCCGTCGAGCGTGAATTGGTCGCTTGGCTTGGCGGGGAATGAGAGCGAAACCGGTCCCGTCAACCCTTTCGCGGCATTCTGCCGCGAAAGAACGAAAGGGCGAGACAAATGAACAAGGCATTGTTGAAAGCGGCGACATGCGCCGTACTTGTGATAGGCGGCGGCTTCAGCACGTTGTCGTCATCTCCGGTCCGCGCTGCGGATGCAGGCGTGTGCGCCGGGCAGAGCTCAGGGAAGATTGACGTGAGCGGAAACATCACGACGTTGACCGTCACGGCCCCTGAGGGAAAGCTGATCTCGGGGTATTGCGTCAAGGCCGGGTCGGACAACCAGGCTGACGGTGGCCCCGTGTACGTCTTGATCGAGCCGACAGCGACGATCACCTTTTCGTATCCGACAGGGAAGGACATCAGCCACTATTCACTGCTGTACGTGGCCGCAACGCCGCCGACGGATGTCTGCTCGAACATCGATGGTGTTCAGACGTCCCCGCCTGACGGGATGACCGTGATGGATGGCGTCTGTGCGGTTCCGGTCACGCCGCCGACGGATGTCTGCGTGAACATCGTTGGTGTTCAGATAACCCTGCCTACCGGGATGACCGTGATGGATGGCGTCTGTGCGGTTCCGGTCACGCCGCCGACGGATGTCTGCGTGAACATCGTTGGTGTTCAGATAACCCCGCCTACCGGGATGACCGTGATGGATGGCGTCTGTGCGGTTCCGGTCACGCCGCCGACGGATGTCTGCG
The DNA here is from genome assembly GCA_039920665.1 of Ilumatobacteraceae bacterium. Classification (GTDB taxonomy): domain Bacteria; phylum Actinomycetota; class Acidimicrobiia; order Acidimicrobiales; family Ilumatobacteraceae; genus WLMZ01. The sequence goes on along the minus strand of JBDSDH010000063.1, from coordinate 48,652 downwards.
TGAACATCGATGGTGTCCAGATAACCCTGCCTACCGGGATGACCGTCATGGACGGCGTCTGTGCTCCCGAGCAGGCTTCGGCGGGGCCCGTCGTCGACCTCTGCCCGAACATGGAGGGAGCCCAGACCCAAGTTCCGACTGGTTTGGTCATCATCGATGACCAGTGCGTCCCTGCCACGCAGGCGCTGGCCCCAGTCGCCGCTGCTGCTGCGCCCGCAGCTCCAGAAGCCCCTGTTCTTCCGGCCGGTTCCAGCCTTCCCGTGACCGGCACCACGAGCCCGCTGCTGATCGCGTTGGCAGCGGTGTCGCTGCTGCTGGGCCTCGGTGCGCTGCAGGTCTCCCGTCGCAACGCACGCAGCTGACCGATAGACCAACGATCGGGGCTCGCCGAAGTCGGCGGGCCCCGATCGTCGCGTCTGGGCGGAACTGCCATCGCCGCAACCGCTCCGTCTGAATATTCTTCCCACGGTGACCTGCAGGTCGACCGTGTCTTTGTCGTCGGCGACGAGATCTCTGGCGTCATCGACTGGTCCGAGGCGTCCCAGGGTGACGCCATCTTCGATCTCGCCACTCTCGGACACCCCGAGCACCTCGACGACGTCGTCGCCGGCTATGGCGAAGACGTCGACCGCGACCTGATCCGTGCGTGGTGGTCGTTGCGATGTCTGTCGAACGTCCGATGGCTGAACGAGCACGGCTACGGGGATTTCGAAACTTCCCCGAGGGTCGCCGTGCTGCGACGGACGTGAGCGCTCCCCGCTCGCGACGGCGATAAGCGCATCATGCGTGCGTGCCGTCCTGGGAAGGCGCAGACGTGTTTATACGCCGGTGACGGTGTCTTGCGTGTCGGCATTCTGTGCGGTTGTGTCGCCGATCGGGGAGTTCGAGCAATCGTAGGATTGGGGCATGACCATGTCAGCGATGGATCACGCACGGCGCACCGCGTACACGTCTCCCAGCTCCTACGCCCCACTTCTGGAGGCCCTGCCCACTTCGTCGCTGGATGGCATCACGATCCCGTCATCGTGGAGGCGAGGAGGCGTGGAGGCGTGGAGGCGTGGAGGCGTGGACCGACGGTCGATGGCGTCGATTCGACTCCGAGATCGAGTCATCGCGCCTTGGACTCGAACAACCGATGGATATCACGTTCGATGCGGTTGGTGGTCACGGGTTCGTCACTGCGGTGACCGCTTGGATCGCGTATCGGCGCCGTGAGCTGGACGAGATTGCTCACCGGTCCGGCGACGAGATGCTGCGCTGGCATTCGTGGGGACGGATCGGCACTCCCTGCTCAGCCGTGAGCGACGAGGATGCATCGTGGATGGACGAACTGGCACGATGCTGATTGCAGCGGATGCCGCCGGTCTCGAGGTCGAGCAACGCCTCCTTGACCGCTACCGAAACGATCGAGGCGTTCGCCCCGATAACTCGGTGATTCAGCACTCACCCTTTGGCGAGCCGTCCGTGGAGGTCACGCTTCCGCGCTCACAATCGATCGTCCGAGCCGTTGACCGGCTTGCAACGGCAAACCCAGTCGAAGGAGAATGCGGCGGATCCGCTCCTCGAAGTTGCGTGATCGTCGAAGACGGGCGCATCGAGCAGTCACTCATCCCAAGGCGGTCCACTCTCGTCCACGAGCAATACATCCGCAGAAGATTCGTTGGTGACCGGGCGCTCCACGTCGACATGGCGCGCCGACTACGGCGTGCTGGAAACTCGCAGAGTGGATGGCCGACGCGCCGTCGCTTGCGCTTTGCCCGTCAGTAGTTGCGCAGTTCTGTGCTGTCGACATTCGTTCAGCAGGGCACCCATTCCAGTCACGCGAGAACGTCTTGCGAGCTCGATCGTGTCGAGCACGATGGCGGGGGTGCTGATTGCTCGATCGCCAACGGAGGTTGCCCGCGCATAAGGTAGGCGCAGGTGTGCACAGGGGTGTGCACTCAGTCCATAAGGAGTGACATGAAACCATCTGTGAAACTGACATTCAGCGGCATCTGTCTGGGGGTCGGTGCGATCGCTCTCATCGCACCGTCGATCGCCAGCGGCAATGCCCGCACGACCGTCGGCACTGACAAGGCCCAAGCAGCCGTCGATCAACCGTTCCTGGCGAACCTCTTCGGTACGAACGAGGTTCCGACGCCCGGTGACCCCGACGGAACGGGCGCCGCGTCGGTGACGATCGATCCGACCACTGGCGAGATCTGCGTCGACCTGCGAGTGGCGAACATCGATCCAGCAACCATGGCGCACATCCACCGTGGAGCGGCCGGCGTGTCGGGGCCCGTGGTCGTGCCACTGACTCCGCCGAACCCGAACGCCACCGAGTGCGTCATGGCCCTGCCGGCGCTCGCTGCCGAGATCGCCGCGAATCCTGCCGGATTCTACGTCAACGTCCACAACCCCGCCTTCCCGGCGGGAGCGGTGCGTGGCAACCTCGCGCGCACGGCATCGACCACGGGGAACCTGCAACTGCTCAATGAGCCGGTTCGCGTGTACGACTCCCGCAACGCTGGCGGCAACATCATGCAGGGCAACACCACCCGCACGATCAGCCTTGCGTCCGGCCTGAATCCGGGGGGACAGAACGTGATCGCAGTACCGCCCGGTGCCACAGGCGCGATGATCAGGGTCACCGTCACCGACACCACGGGACCGGGCTTCTTGAAGGTGTACTCGAACGCCCTTCCCATCCCGCCCCAAACTTCGAACGTGAACTGGTACGAGCCAGGCGCCATCACCGGTGCTGATGTGACTGTGGCAGTGGACGCCTCAGGGTCGATCAAGATCACGTCCGGCGGCAACGACACCCACGTCGTGGTCGACGTCTCCGGCTACATCTTCTGACCACCCCCAACGGCCGACCCATCTGAGCTTGCGGTCTGCACGAACGGCCCACCCGTCTGGGTGGGCCGATTCGCGGTTGCCGTGAATGACGGTCGCACGCTATTGGCAGCAGAGCATGCCGATGGCTCCGTTGTGTCGGCGGGATTCGAACCTCGCCCGATGGGGATGCAGCATCGCGCGCCCGCTGGGATCCGGCTGTCGGTGGACCGGTCGGATGTGCTGGCTCGTCGCTCGGTCGGGAACACGTCAGGGCGCTGCCATGATTGCGAAGGTCAGGAGCCCTCACCGGTTCAGCACGATCTCCCGGGCGACCTTCGCGGCGAACCACTTCTCCAGGCGATTGCTGAGCGGATCCGCACGCAGACGGACGACCGAGCAGTGCGGCGCTATCTCTGCGGGATGCGCCTCGGCCAACGCGCCGCTTGACCGCCCCCTCGAATCGCTTCGAATGCCCGGTCCGGCGCAGCAGGCGCAAGCGCGATCGACCACGCAGACAACGAGCAACGATCTACAGCTATGAGCGATGCAGCGGTTGCATGAACTCGAGCCGATTGCCGAACGGATCAGCTGCGTAGACGCGGTCATAACCATCGAGGGGTTCGTCGTCGATGATCTCCACTCCTGCGTTGCGCAGAAGCACCACGAGGCCCGCAACGTCACGGACGAGTAGAGCAGGATGTGCCTTCTTGGCTGGACGAAAGTCGTGCTCGACACCCAGATGAATCTTCACTCCACCGGTCTCGAACCAACATCCTCCTCGCAGGGCGAGATGAGCAGGCTTTGGCACATCCGCAATGCCGAGCAGGCCTTCGTAGAAGTCGATCGCGGTCTGCTCTGGGCCCGCCGGCATCGCGAGCTGGACATGCTCGATTCGGTCAACGATCGCCCGCTCAGATTGCTCGCTCTGGCGCTGTCATGCAACCGGTTCTCTTGGTAGTCGGTCTGTCGGGAGGGGTCTACGGTTTCGGGTTTGCCTGGTTGAGATCGTCTCGGCCGGTGTCGGGCGAGACGATTCAGACCTTTGTGGAAAGGAACTCTGATGACCTATCCCACGACGTTGAGCGTGTTCCACGGCGACGTGTTCACCGATGCCGAACAGCGAACCCTTGCCGGGTTCCTGGGCAACTACTCCGGTCTCACACGTGACGACTACTCGCTCCATGTCCGCCAGTTCGCCCAGTGGTGCCACGACCGACGCGTCGGCCTGTTCGACGTCGCCCGTGGCGACATCGAAGCCTTCGCCCGCAACCTCGAAGCCATCGGCCGGGCCAGGGCAATGATGTCGCGACGGTTGTCGCTGGATTCAGTGTCGTCCTCGCGTTGTCCTCCCGGACCCACCATTGGACCTCGAGCTGTGGAGCTCGAACTGGTTGCTGTCAGCGGCGGTCTCAGCGATGAGACGTTGGTAGACGGCGTCGCTGATCCGCCGTTTCAACGCTCGCATCGCTTCTTTGCGGGTCTGCCCTCGGCCTGTTCGAGCGCGTAGTAGACCCGACCGACGGTGTCGTGGCTGATCTGGGTGACGGCAGCCTGTGGATCGCGTGGTTCCGATTCGCTCGGAAGTCAACCATCGCGGTGACAGGGCATTCGAGAGACACACCCAGCCAGATGCCGAATGCTAGGAAAACCGCAACGTCCTTGCATCACATCCTCTATCCGGGCAATCTGTGCGTCGTGAACGCGCCCGGTTTCACGTCGCTGAGCCTCTACTCGCAGTCCAGCACTCACCCGCCGTTGGAGTGGCAATGGGTAGATCGCCAACTGCGCGACGCTGGGACCTACTGGATCGTCCTGTCGGGCAGCGCGGGATCGGTTCCACACCCGCGTCCCGTGTGGGGAATCTGGCAAAACAATCGGCTGGCGCTGAGCGTCGGCAGCCCCATTGTCGTTGCGCTGGCGCGTTCCGGAGTACCCGTGGCCGTCCACCTCGACAGTGGCACCGAGGTGGTTGTTGTGCAGGGCACGATCTCCGGATCCACATCTGATGAAGCGCTGATTGACGCGTACAACACCAAGTACGATTGGGTCTACGACCTCGACCAATTCGGCCCCCTGACCTGCATCGATCCCGTAGATGTGATCGCGTGGCGGTCGGCTGGTTGGGCTGGCCGAGAGGGCTTCCAAGAGACGGGGAAGTGGCGATTCGACTCGCCGAGCGACTAGATCCACCGACGCACAAAGTGTCGCGAGAATGGACACCCGAGGTCGTGACCACCGATAACGGCATAGCTGCCGATACGCGCTCAGCCCGGGTCAGGGGCGTTGCGGCCGACGCGGATATTGCTGCCGCTCGGGCCGGTCAACGTGAACTCATGCATACCACACGCCCGATCTTCGATCGCGCTCACCGGCAGTCCTGCGGCCACCAGGCGTGCGTCGGGAGCATCGCGCCGGCAATCTCTGCTCTGTGGGAACCAACACCACTTCGCCAGCGTCAGAGCTTCCTGCATCGACTCGTTCCTGCTCTGCTCGCCTTGATGACACCGGCTACCGGTGACAGCTCAACGAGTCAGGCCGCGCAAGTCACGCCCGTGACTCTCCTGTCCCCGCGAGCGCCGACCACACCACGATCCCGACGTCCAACACCGCTGAAGAGGTTGCGACGGACACGTCGGCGCACATCGGGCAGCTACTCGGCGCACTCCGCGAGTCGTGGGCGTGTGATGACGACTCGTCCTTCGTCGCGGAAGACGACGGCGAAGTCGTCGGTCACGTGTTGTACACGCATGCCATTCTCGACACCTCCGTTCGCCTTCAGGATGTACTCGTGCTCAGTCCCATCGGCGTGAGGCCGACCCGGCAACGACACGGAATCGGTGGCCGGCGGCGATCACGACCGCCCGGAACACGACCTGATTCAGATCGGTGTCACGCGCTTTCACATAGGTCGCGTCCAAGTAGATGTAGGAGAACTCGACGTGCGCGAGGCTTCGGTTCCGGAACGCGTCGACCTCGACATCGACACGGGCGCAGATCCGTGACACTGAGAGGGACCCGAGTCGATCCTCGACGCCTGAACGAGATCGTCGACGGAGCGGGTCGAGACGCCTTCGACGTAGGCCTGCATGATCACTGCGTGCAATGCCTGATCGATCCGTCGGCGTGGTGACAGCAACGACGGGAAGAAGCCATGGGACAGCTTCGGGATCTTCAACTCGATGTCGCCGCCCTTCGTCGCGAACAGCCGCGGGCGGTGACCATTGCGTACGTTCGTGCGGCCATCGGACCGTTCATATGTGGCGGCGCCGATCTGCTCGGTGGCTTCGAGCTCGATCGGCTCTTGCATCACCAAACGCACCGCGTCACTCCTCCGTGGGGTCTTGTCGGAACCCACCAAGAATCACGCCGATGGCTCACTCAATGGTGGACCTACCCAAAACCCACCACAGCAGGGGACTCATACCTGCGGCGGCGGTGCAGCGGGAGGTGCCACGAACCAAACAAGAGGCCACAATGAGGCCAAGCGAGTCAATGCTGGACCATCCGCTCGGTGAGCAATACCGTCTCTCCATGTCCTTCCATCAGATGAGGCCCTTGACCTCGCCCTCTGGCCGGGCGCCACCCTGCTGTCGGGTGAGAGTGTTGGAGCCCAGAGAGAGAATCGAACTCTCGACCTTTTCCTTACGAGTCACACTCGGATGGAATCGACAGTCTCATCGGCACCCTGACCGTCTCGTGACCACGACTTTCGTCGTCGGAGCGTCCCATCGGCGGTCTCACAGTCTCAGGAAAATTTGTCCGAAAACTAGGCCAGACAAGTGTTCCAGCTGGTGAGGATTTGGGGTCGCTATTCATTCTCAGCGTCGGCAAGGATCGTTGGAAGGTCCTGGGCATCCGCAAGCAGCCGAACGACATCGACGTGGTCATCGGCGATGAAGTAGAACCAGCCGCACGGGAAACCAACGACACGGCGGACCCGTAGGCCTGGAACGCCGCAGATCTCACCGATGTTCGGCGATCCGGCGCCTGGCATCCGCGCCAGAGCGGCGAGCGCTACGACAGCGGCGTCGAAGAATCGCTCGCCGAGGAGGTCGCCGCCTTCAGCTCGGTAGAAGCGAGTTCGAGCGATGAGGTCGGCCTCGGCCAGTGGCCGCAGTATCGCCGTCGTCACCTGTCGGCACCAAGCGCCTGCTGGCGAAGCGTCGCCAGCACGTCTTCGGTGGCGATGCGTCCCTCGCCGGACGCGAGCCCGTCGGCGATCAAATCGCGAAGACGTTGTGCTGCCTGTTCGTGCTGATCGCGTCGAATGAGGTCGCGTAGGTACTCACTCGTGTTGCCGTAGCTGCCGGCTCTGACTCGCGCGTCGATGTACTCGCGCAACGACTCGGGCAGGGCGAAGCTCATCGTGTTCCGGCTCATCCGTGAAGTCTGCCAATGCTATCAACCGTTGTCAACCCACTGCCGTGACCGCACATTGCGGGCGAGGATCCATCCCAGAGATGCCAGGACGCCGCCTATCAGCGGCTCGAAAGCACCGATGCGTCTGTATCCGTCGAATGTGGTCCCCTGACCCGTCGTTCTGCACCGTGCGTTATGTGTTGAGGACGCCCGCTGCGGGATACATGGGCGATACCAGCGACTGGGGAGCCGCTGGGTTTCAAAGCCGAATTTCCACGTTTTTGCCAAAGCCAGGCCGATTCAGTGTGCGACGCAGTCCATGGTCTCGGTGGCGCAAGCTCAGGGTAAGGCGATGACATGTCCGACGAATCACCGATCAATACACCCGGCGGCCTCAGCGGCACAGACGATGCGCAGAGATCGCAACTCGCTGACGACCTCAATGGCGATCTACAGCTGGAGTTCCAGTCGATCGTGCAGTATGTCCAGCACGTCGCAACCATCACCGGCGCCGAATACGCGAGCACGATCGACGAGCTCAAAGTCCACCTCGGCCAGGAGCTGGTTCATGCAACGGTGCTCGCTGAGCAGGTGGCGTTCCTCGGAGGCACGCCGATCACGACGGTCGCATCGGTGCCCGAGACAAGCGACTCGCGTGGCGCCCTACAGGCGGATCTCGACCTGGAAACCAACCAGCTGGAGAGATACCGCAATCGGGTGACACAGGCGACCGAATTCGGCCTGCCCGATGTTGCGGAAGCACTTCGCCCGCTCCTGACCCAGACGCAAGAACACGTTCGAGACCTTCAGACGGCGCTCGGCCAGTAGCTGTGGCTGTTGCCGACTCTACAATCAGATCCGACACGCAACAAGCTGTACAGTTCGGACCGCTCGACGGGCGGACCAACCGGGCCCGTGGCGGTCGGCTTCCCCCAACGACACCGACGCGATCCAACTCGACGGGGCCGTGCTCGCCGACCAACACGACGACTGGATCATCGCCCCTGTCAACTCACTGGCAAAACTCGACACCACAGGCGGAGACTGACATCGCTCATCCCGCCGGCCTCACAACCGGCACCTGACCCACACCAGGAATCACACCCGATCCCCCACCACCACGCGGGACTCTGTCATCGACGGCCCGTAGACCAGCGCACAGAACGCCCGTCGTTACGTCACCAGGACGTCTCCGATCACTCGTGTAATCGCTCACAGAGCCGGCGATCTGTCCCGACGCTGGCTCTCGCTTGTGTCGGTGTCCCGTCAGCTTGATGGCGGCCCGCATCGCTTCGCGTCCACCGGCCGACGGCCGGCAAGTGCTCTGGCCAGAGATGGGCCGTACGCTTGTAGGCCGACGAAAGTTGCCCAGAAACTAGGCCAGACCACGCTTCGCAGGCTGAACGGCGAAATCGGCACGGCCGCGCCGGGTAGGTCGTGACTCTCGATTTCGCCGGCTCGTCCATTAACGAAGCGGCCGCGTGGCTGGTCACTCCAGCCCATGTCCCGACCATCACATGGCGAACGGCGCAACCTCGCCCTGGTCACAGCCCGTAAACGGAGGACACCCCAAAAATCTTTCATCTTCAGTGACGTCGACCCGACCGAGACGCGACATCCATCAGATGTAACCATCAGATTGGAGCCCAGAGAGAGAATCGAACTCTCGACCTTTTCATTACGAGTGAAATGCTCTACCGACTGAGCTATCTGGGCGTGGGTCACGATGATAGCGGGCACATCTGACGACGGCGACGTGCAAATCCGAGGACTCGCCGTCGTGCCGACAGTCGGTCCCGCCCGGAACGGGCGTGTGGGACTGCCCGCGGTCGGTGAAGTCCGGCGGACGCCACATCCACCGACCGGCCAGTGTCCTTCCGGACCCCGGACAGCGGTGCCGCCCCGTCAGGCGTCGGTGGCCATCTTGGTGCCGGGGATGTAATAGCGATTGTGCCAGATGCCGCGTGGGTCTTCGTCGCGCAGCGGCATCCGCCACGTCGACAGGCGAGTCGTCGCCGCACTCAGGTCGACCGCACACAATGCCCTCGGCTGGTCGTCTGTGCTGTCGACGTATCCATTGGCAGCTTCGGTGCCGATGTAGCGGGCGGCCGTCGCCCGGTAGAGGTGCTGCCACAGGTTGTCACGACCGGGCCGGAACAGCACTTCGACATGGCCCTGGATCGTGACCTTGCGGTAGGGCAGCTCATCTTCGTCGACCGAGATCCCCACCCGTGGATCGCGCAGCAGGTTCTGCCACACCATCGCTGGTTCGCGAGGTGTGAAGCACAGCTTGTCGCCGTCCATCATGAACCACAGCGGCACCACCCTCGGCATGCCATCGGCGTCCACCGTGCCGATCCGAGCGAGGTGGTTCGGTTCCGCGAGAAACGAATAGATGTCATCGTCGGACAGCTTCGGCATGGCCGAAGTCTGGCAGGTCAGCCGCTGATCGGCGGCAACTCGAGCATCAACGCCTGGAGCAGCAGCTGTTCGTTCGGGTTACGGTCCAGCGCCTCGAGCGCCTCGTGAATTCGGGTGACCGCCTTGGCCGCCTCGTCGGGACGGGTGAGTGTGCCGCCGACGAGCGCATCACGATACGAGCCCGCCATCGTTGCCAGACCGAACCTGAACTCGTCGATCCGGTGGCGACGCAGCTCGCGCTTGTGCCGCTCCTCGAGGGTTTTCTTTCCGCTGCCGCGTTCGCCCATCGACTTGATCCGCTCTTCCATCGCAGTCACCTCGTCGGCGTGGCGTTGGGTCAAGGGCGCTGCCGCCGCTTCGATCTCGACCAGCAGTGCGTCGACCGCAGCGACCGCCGCCCGGCCAGTGCCGTCGAGTTGGCGAGGGGTGCCGGCGAACAACGCCCGTCGAGCCGCGAGATGGGTGTCGTTGGCGAGTAACCGGGCCCGGGTGAGGTTGCCCTGCGCGGCGGCTGCGGATTCCATTGCCCGATCGTGGCTGACACCCTCGGCGAGCAGCGTCTCGATCACGGTGGTGTCCGGGACGGGAACGAAGTCGATTCGGATGCAACGAGAGGCGATGGTGACGAGATCGGCCGGCATGTAGTCGGCCAGGATCACGAACACCGTGCTGGCCGGTGGCTCCTCGATCGTCTTCAACAACTTCGCCGCAGCCTCCGGGCTGAGGAGGTGGAACTCCTCCAGAATCAGCACCTTGCGGTTGCCCTCGGTGGGTGCCAGCGATGCGAGGCGGATGATCTCGTCAGCCTGATCACGCGAGATCGCTGCGCCGACGCGGGCGAACTCGCGAGCGTCGGGATGCACCCCTTCGAGCGCAAGGCGGGCATCGCGCTGATGCGGATCCTCGCCACCGCTCAACATCGCCGCCGCGAACGCTCGGGCCGCCTCGTTCTTGGTGCTGCCGGCCGGACCGACGAACAAATAGGCGTGCAGCGGATCGGTCACCGAGGCGCGCAGTCGTCGAACCGCATTCGGCTGTCCAACGACGTGATCCCAGATGTTGTCAGTGACCAGACCAGCAATCCGTTCGGCCATCAGATTCCCAGCCGATCACGGACGATCGACCGGATATGGGAGGCGACATCGGCTCTCGCTCCGGTGCCGTCGACGACGACCCATCGCTCGGGATCCTTGCTCGCCATATCAGCAAAGCCGGCACGGACCCGCTCGTGGAATGCGTCGTCTGCCAGTTCGAACCGGTCGAGGTCGCGACCGGCCATCCGGGCGGCGAGCACGTCCGGCGGGACGTCGATCAACACCACGAGTTCGGGCCAGGTGCCGTCGAGGGCCCAGTCGTTGGTGTCGTGAACGACGTCGTACGGCACGCCTCGACCATAGGACTGGTAGGCCAGGCTCGAGAACGCGCTGCGGTCGCTCACCACGTGGCGCCCGGAAACGAGCGCCGGCCGGATCACTTCGTGCAGATGCTGGGCCCGATCAGCTGCGATCAGCAACACTTCGGCCTTGTCGCCGAGTTCGGTGTTGGCCGCATCGTGGAGGATGTCCCGGATCTTGGCCCCGATTCGGGTGCCCCCGGTCTCGCGGGTGTGGACCGCCTCGAGGTCGGTCGCAAGCAGCGTTGCCTGGCTGCTCTTGCCGCACGCTTCGACCCCTTCGAGGGCGATGTAACGGGCTCGGCTCGACACGACGAGCACCATATCGCCCAAGCTGAATCGGTCCGTCGTTCTCGCCGCGGACGTCATGCCAGGTCCCGGCCTGGTATCATCGTATGATATTGTAATCTCATTTAATGAGACAGGATGAATCAGATGAACGAGCGTTACACCCACGGCCACCACGAGTCGGTCCTGCGATCGCACATCTGGCGCACCGTCGACAATTCAGCGGCGTATGTGATCGACGCGTTGGTGCCGGGTGCGTCTGTCCTCGACATCGGCTGCGGGCCGGGCACCATCACCGCCGACATCGCTGCTCGGGTCGCTCCCGGGCGAGTCGTCGGTATCGATGCGTCGGCCGAGGTGATTGCGAAAGCGGCGGAACATGCTGCCGGGCTCGGTCTGACGAATGTCGAATTCGAGGTCGGCGACGCCTACGCACTCGATGTCGCCGACGACCGTTTCGACGTGGTCCATGCGCACCAGACCTTGCAGCACGTGGCCGATCCCGTGCGCGTGCTGCGCGAGATGTTCCGAGTCACCAAGCCCGGGGGCGTGGTCGCGGCCCGAGACGCCGACTACGGGGCGATGTTCTGGACGCCCGCGTCGCCGGGACTCGACGAGTGGATGGCCACCTACCAGGCGGTGCACCGCAGCAACGGTGGCGATCCCGATGCCGGCCGCAGTGTGCGCGCCTGGGCATTGGCCGCTGGGTTCAGCGATGTGGAGTGCACCGGATCGATGTGGACGTATGGCACCGACGCCGAACGGGCGTGGTGGGGTGGGATGTGGGCCGACCGTGTCCTGCAGTCAGCGTTCGGTCCGCAAGCACTCGCGCTCGGCGTCACCGACCGCGACGGACTGGATCGAATGGCTGCGGCCTGGCGGACGTGGGTGATGACCTCGGCGGGATGGTTCGGAATACCGCACGGCGAGATCCTGGCCCGCAAACCATCTCGCTGAGCAGGCGCGGTCGGACCGTCGGCGCAGCACGACTGACGAGTGAGGCGAACGGGACGCTGCAGCGTGGGCTGGTTAGGCCTTTTTCGATGCGGCCTTTTTCGCGGCTGGCTTCTTGGCCGCGGTCTTCTTTGCCGCAGTCGCCTTTTTGGCTGCAATCTTCTTCGTGGCGGTTGCCTTGCGAGCCGGAGCGCCACCCTTTTCGATGATGGCTTCGCGGCGAATCGCGAGGAGCTCGTAGGCACGTTCGTTGGGCATTGCTTCGAGCCGGTCGCCCTTGCTCAACGAGGCATTGGTCTCGCCGTCGGTGACGTACACGCCGAACTTGCCGTCCTTGGCCACGACCGGCTTGTCGCTGACCGGATCGTTGCCGAATTCGCGCAACGGGCCTTTGGAGGCCAATGACTGACCTCCGCGTTTGAACACCTTCGGGAGCGAGAAAATTTCGAGCGCCTGGGGCAGGGTGATTTCGAGCAGCTGCTCTTCGCTGGCGATGTTGCGGTAGTCCTTGCCCTTTTGCACATAGGGCCCGTAGCGACCGTTGTTGGCCAGGATCTCGACACCATCGGCGGGGTCGACACCGACCGTGCGCGGCAGCTTGAGCAGATCTGTCGCATCGGCAACGGTCACCCGTTCGAGTGTCATCGTCTTGAACAGGCTCGCCATCTTCGGCTTCTCGAGGCCGGGTGGCAGATTGTCCGCCGCGCCCCATTGCACATAAGGCCCGTAGCGACCGCTCTTGGCGAACACCGGGAAACCGTCGATCTCGCCGATCGGAGTGTCGCTCCTGGGCAGCGACAGCAGACGGAGTGCTTCGTCGACCGTCAGTTCGTCAGGTGCCATGTCGTCGGGAACACTTGCTGTGTCCTCACCGCGCCTGATGTACGGGCCGAACTTGCCGGGCTTGGCGACGATCTCGACACCATCGGGATCGAGCCCGATCGGGAACGAGTTGATCGCGGCAGCATCGATCTCGTCGAGGTTCTCGGTGACGAGCCGCTTCAACCCCGGCAGTTGTTCGTCGTTGTCATCGCCGAAGTAGAAGCTCTGCAACCACTGCTTCTTGCCCTGTTCGTTGCGGGCGATCGCGTCGAGGTCCTCTTCGATCCGGGCGGTGAAGGCGTAATCGACGAGGCCGCCGAAGTGCTTCTCCAACAATCCAACGACGGCGAATGCGGTCCAGGTCGGCACAAGTGCCTGGCCCTTCTTCCACACGTAGCCGCGGTCCTGCACGGTCTGGATGATGCTCGCCCACGTGCTCGGGCGGCCGATGCCGAGTTCTTCGAGACGCTTGACGATGCTCGCCTCGGTATATCGAGCCGGCGGCGTCGTGTTGTGGCCGTGAGGGGTGATACTGCGAACGCTGATGTTCTGACCGACGGTGAGCGCAGGCAACAGCGCTTCTTTTGCTTCGTCAGCGGAATCGTCGTCGGTCGATTCGACATACACCTGGCGGTAGCCGGGGAAGGTGATCGTCGTGCCGCTCGCCGCGAAGTCGCAATCCTCGCCGCGCGCCGGCGACGATGCGATCGCGCTGAGGTGGACGCTGACCGTCGTCCCGACCGCATCGGCCATCTGCGACGCGAGCGTGCGCTGCCAGATCATCCGGTACAGGCTGAGCTCCTGAGAATTCAATTCGGACGCGACCTGGTCGGGTGCTCGCAGGGGAGTGGTGGGGCGGATTGCCTCGTGGGCTTCCTGCGCATTGCGACTCTTGCTGGTGAATTGCCGGGGACCCTTGGACAAGAACTGCTGCCCGTACGCGTGGCCGATTTCGGAGCGGATCGCACCCATTGCTTCCTCGCTGAGTGCAACGCTGTCGGTCCGCATGTAGGTGATGAAGCCCCGCTCGTACAAGCCCTGGGCGACACGCATCACCTGAGCTGCGCCGAGACGAAGCTTGCGCCCACCTTCTTGCTGCAAGGTGCTCGTCATGAACGGCGCCTTGGGGCTGCTGCGGTAGGGCTTCTCCTCGACCGAGCGCACCGTGACGGTGGCGGCGGCGAGCCCATCGGTGAGCGCCCGGGCGCGAGGCTCATCGACCACGATGACGCTGCCCTTGGGCCGGCCGTCGCTGGCGAAGTCCTTTCCGGTCGCGACCTTGGTGCTGTCGAGGGCGACAAGTGTCGCCGTGAACGACGGTTGGGTGCCGGTGACCAACTCGAGATCCCAGTAGCCGGCGCTGACGAATGCAATGCGTTCACGTTCGCGCTCGACGACGAGACGGATCGTGGGACTCTGCACCCGTCCGGCCGACAAGCCGCGGTTGACTCGGCGCCACAGCACCGGGCTGACCTCGTAACCGTAGAGACGGTCGAGGATGCGACGGGTCTCGGCGGCATCGACAAGCCCGTAATCGAGTGCACGCGGGTTGTTGACAGCATTGTCGATCGCCGCTTTGGTGATCTCGTGGAACACCATCCGCTTCACGGGCACCTTCGGCTTGAGGTACTCGAGCAGGTGCCAACTGATGGCCTCGCCCTCGCGGTCTTCGTCCGTCGCGAGGTACAACTCGCTGGCGTCTTTCATCAACGTCTTGAGTTCCTTGATGACCTGCTTGCCGCGCTCTGTCAATTCATAGGTCGGCGTGAAGCCGTTGTCGACATCGACGGCGAGACCCTTGCTCGGGAGATCGGCGACATGGCCGACCGAGGCGCGCACGTCGAACGTGTTGCCGAGGAACTTGGAAATCGTCTTGGCTTTCGCCGGCGATTCCACGATGACGAGCGGTCGTGCCATTGGGGGTACTCGCTAAAGCATGAGAGGGGTTGTTGTCAAGCCGCGGGCTCGAAAGCCGCAGCATAGGGTCACTTCGCGACGGAAAGCTGCCACAGCAACGCCGGGTCGTTCGTCAGGCTGGGGCCAGGCCGTTTGTTGGGCTGGGTCGGGCTGTCGTCGAAAGACGTTGACGTTGCGGCCGGAACTGCTTACGGTCATGCTCACGATGACCGAGCCACCTCCCGATGACCACCGGCCGGAAGCGGCGCTCGGCTGGACCGACGTCCTCGATCAGACGTGGTCGGACATTGGCCGGATCGGACGCCCGGCCCGGGCGATGCGACTCGATCGGGGTTGGAGCACGCTGCTCGACGAGATCGGCGCGGAGCCGTTGCGAGTGCGTAACATTGGTGCCGACGTGGCGGTGGGCGACTGGGTGATTCCGTCCGACGACGGCGAGCGGGTCGAGACCGTGCTCGATCGACAGAGCGCGTTCGTGAGACGCGCGTCGCACGAAGGCAACCGGGCCGAGGCGCACACCCTGGCTGCGAACATCGACGTTGTCTTCCTCGTCCACGGTTTGAACAGCCCTCCCAATCAGCGTCGCCTGGAGCGTGAGTTGGTACTCGCATTCGACAGTGGGGCACGGCCGGTGGTGGTGTTGTCGAAGCTCGACCTCGTCGAGGACCCGGCCGACATCGCTCGATCGGTCGCGTCGTTGGAAGAAGTGGCGCTCGGCGTTTCCGTGCACGCGGCGAGCGGCATCACCCATGCCGGGCTCGAGACCCTGCGGTCGTATGCGTCGGCTGGACGAACGATTGCGTTGCTCGGTGCCAGCGGTGTCGGTAAGAGCACATTGATCAACGCTCTCGTCGGCAACGACGCGCTGCGCACCAACGACGTGCGCTTCGGCGACCAGCGCGGGCGGCACACCACCACAGCGGCAGAGTTGGTGTCCTTGCCGAGCGGTGGGTGGTTGCTCGATACGCCCGGCGTCCGCGCTGTCAGCCTGTGGTTGAGCGGCGATGGCATCGAACGAGCCTTTGCTGATGTGTTCGACCTGATGGATCACTGCCGGTTTCGCAACTGCAAACACGAGGACGAACCCGGCTGTGCCGTGCAGGCTGCGATCGCTGCTGGCACGTTGCCGGCTGTTCGGTTGTTGAGTCTGCAACGGCTGGTGGCCGAAGAGGCAGCGCTCGAGGACGAGCAGAGGGCCCACATCAAAGCGGGGGATCGGCGCGGCGTGCACCGGCCTCGAACACAGGGACGTTTCGGTTGATCGATGTCGATCAGCTCTTGGCCGGGTCGTATCGGCCCTGTCTCGGCAGTGGGTCAGGCGGCCGTGGTCGTCGGAGCGGCGGTCGTTGTGGGCGGACCGCTCGCTGGCGGGGCAAGCGTGCCGCCGACGTTGTCGTCGGGAACATCTGATGGATCGATCGTTCGTTGCGGGCATGTCGACGTCTCGCCGCCGACGCGAATGTCGGCGCCGTACGTCGCAGTCGACTCACCCGAGGTACGACTCAGTTGAATCGTCAGGCGGTTGCACGATGCCGGATCGAGGGTGCTCGTCCACGTCCCCGGTGTGGATTCCGCGAAAGCGGTGAGGCCGGTCCAGCTCAGGCTCGCCGTGACTCCGTCGTCGACGGTGACAGTGACCGATCCATTGCCGTCGATCAGGACCGGGTTGTAGTTGAACGAGATGTACCCGTCGCCGTTGATGCCGGCACAGCCGAGATCAGCGAAGCCCAGTGTGGCGTCTGTCGTGGTGCCAGCGGTCTTGATCGATGGGGCATTGACCGCCACTGATGGGTCACATGAACCGGGAGCGATCGCCGTCTGGTCGGGCACGACGGTTACATCCGGTCTGGTGGACGTGGTACCGGCATCGTCACTCGAGCAGCCAATGACCGCCGTCACCACGATGATCGGAGCGACAGCCCGTGCAAACCAGCAAAGTCTGTGCTCGGACCGCTGGTGACTTTCGTTGAACTGCACAGCATCGACGGTAGCCGAGGGCACATCAATCCAGTTTGCGGACATGACGCGAACCGTCAGCCGTGCCACGACGCAAACAGTCAGCCGATGTCGGCGATCGCTGCTGCCGCCGTGTCGGTGACCATGATCGCTCGATCGAAACCGGTGCGGGTCAGGCGACTCCGCAATGGTCCAACGCTGCAGACGACCACCAGATCGCCGTCGCTCTCGCGGGCCCGTCCAGCTGCGCCGAGCAACACGCCGAGACCTGCATCGTCACAGACGACGACACCATCGAGATCGACGATCACGGTCGCTGTACGGTGCTCGAAGATCGCTCGGGTCAGCACGTTGTGTAACTGCGGCAGGGTGGCCATGTCGATCTCGCCGGTGAGGGATACGACCGGACACGAGCCGATGGTCGAGATGTGAGCCGACAATTCCACGGGGCGAGACGATACCGCTCCACCAGCGGTCAGGGTGGTTCAAGGATCATCGTCGAACTGGCTCGCACGGTGACGTCGGGCAGGAGAGCGCCGATCATCGGTACGTCGGTTGGATCGGTGATGGTGACGGTGACCGTCACGTACGTTCCGTCGGAAGTGGTGGACACAGTTGGTCGCGGTGATTGGTCGGCCGCCCCGCCAGCCGCTGTCGCAGCGCCGGCGGGGTCGACCGCAACTGCCGCAGCTCGCGCGGTCGAGCGAGCGACTTCGATCGCGACCAGTTGGTTGCGAACGACGACCGCGAACTGAACCACCGCGAGCAACAGCAGGCACAGCACCGGCATCGCAAGCGCGAGTTCGACCGTTGCCTGCCCGCTGTTGCGAGCAGTGCGGCAGTTCAGACTCGGCTGGTGACCTCGTCCATCACTCGGTCGAAGAGGCGGCCGATCTTTCCGGCGCCACCGCCGGCTGTTGCCCAGGCAACAACGAGCAGGGCGATCACGGCCGCACCGAGCAGGACCAGTGCGTACTCGGTGGTGGCTTGACCTCGATCCTCGAGCGAGGCGTACCACGATCGGAGCATGAGGTGGAGTCTGATCATCTGGTTGCGCATGGTGTGTTCTCGATTCGCTGGGTGTCGGTGGTGCGGTCGTCATCGGCTGAAACCGGGCAACGACGAGAGGGTCCCGGCCATCAACGGGACGATGGTGAGCAACACGAACGACGGCAGGGTGCAGCCGACGAGCGGAAAGGACAGGCGGATCGGGAGTTGGCGGGCCGACACGTCGGCGGCGCGTCGCCGGTGCGCTCTGGTTTCGTCGGCGAGTCGATCGAGGATCGGGGCCAGCGGGGTGCCATGACGATCGGCGAGCGCGAGCGAGTCGGAGAGCGGTTGCGCGATCGGGCCGAGTTCGACAGCCAGGATCCTGATCGCATCAGCGAAGCGCTGTCCATCGGCAACGTGTCGATCGACGGCGATGACGGCGGCTCGCAACGCCTCCGGGGCCGACCCGCGAAGCGTGCGGATGGCCTGCACAGGCGTGCACCCCGAACGGATCGTGAGCACGAGCATGTCGACGAAATCGGGGAAGGCGCGGTTCACCGCAGCAACTCGCCGGCGCCGGTTTCGGTGCACGGTCAGCCGCGGCCGCAGGAGCACTGCCACCACAACGATTGCGGTGGCCATCGGACCGGCGATGAGGGTGGCGATCGCAGCGCAAGCGATTCCGACGACGAGCGGCTGATGGGCGCGAACCCGTCGAGCTGGTGGGGCAGGCGAATCCGCCAGCGGGCCGACCCGGGCGCAGAGCGGTGGGCGCGAACGAGCCAGTCGTCCGATCGTGATCACGACAACGAATACCAAGGCGGTGACTGCGGCGTCCGTCATTGGTCGACCTCGATCGCGCGTCGCATCAACGCCCAGCCGCTCACGTTGAGACCGAGGCCGAGTGAGATGCACGCCAGCCCGACCGGAGAAGCGACGAACCGCTGCACCGATTCGGTGGTCAGCAACGTCCAACCGGCGAACACCACCGGTACCACCGTCAGGACCCGGGCTGACAACCGTGCCTGGCTCGCGTTGGCGGTCCGCTCGTCGCGCACCACCTGACGCTCGCGCAGTGTGCTCGCACCCCGATCGAGTGACTCAGTGATCGAACCACCCTGGGTGCAGCACAACCGCACGACGAGCACCGCGAGCGCGACATCGGGATCTTCGGTGTGGATGCGGTCGAGCGACTCGTCGAGCCCGCACCCGGCGCGCAGTGCGAGCACCAGCGGTGCAAACGTCGCGGTGGTTGCTTGCATCGCGTGATCGGGGTTGTGGGCAGCGATCGCGGCGAGCAACGCCGCTGCCAACGAATGGCCGCTCGCACACCTGCGGGCCGTGTCGTCGAGCACGATCGCGAGTGGAGCGGCCAGTGATTGTTCACGATGGCGATGGAGTTGCCAGCGGAGGGCGAGCTGACCCACACTCGCCAACAGTGCGGTGCTCGATCGTGATCGACGCGGCGTGCATGACGGTGTCGTGCGCGCTCGAATTGCTCGTCGGTGCGCGTGTGACGTGACCCGGCGACTCACGAGCAAAGCGAGCACGATCGTCGCCATTTCGATCGTTGCGGTTCTCATCGCCTTCCCCTCGCCAACGTTGCCAGTACGTCCGTGCCCGATGCGAGGCGACGGTCGGCGCCGTCCGTCCCAGGGCGAGCAAGCTCGATCACCTCGCTCACCCGTCGAGCCCCCTCGGCTGAACGGACGACATGGATCACGATGTCGAGACTGCTGTGCACATGCTCGTGAACGGCATCGAGCGGCCAACCGTTGGTGTGCTGAACCACGAGCGACTGCACCCGCCGAACGGCATCGTCGGGCCCGTTGGCGTGACAGGTGGTGAACGATCCATCGTGGCCGGTGTTCAAGGCCTGCAACATGTCCACGACCTCGTCGCCGCGAATCTCACCGATCACCAATCGGTCCGGCCGCAGCCGTAACGACGTCCGGACGAGGTCGGCGAGCGTGATGGCCGGCGTGCCATCGACGGTGCGGGGCCGTGTTTCCAGACGGAGGACGTGGGTTGCGTCGAGGCGTAGCTCCGCAGTGTCCTCGAGTGTGATGATCCGCTCGTTCGGCGACACCCGCGACATCAACACGTTGAGCAAGCTGGTTTTGCCGGACGACGTTGCGCCGCTGATCAACACGTTGCAACGGCGGTCGATGATCTCGTGCAACAGTGCAACGACTGCTGGCGACGTGAACTCGGCCAAGGCCCGTCGTCGCACCGCGAACCGACGCAGGGTGAGACACGCGCCGTCGACGGCGATCGGTGGGATGACGGCGCAGACTCGGGAGCCGTCGGGCAGGCGCGCATCGACCACCGGTGACAGCCGATCGAGTCGGCGCCCGAGCGGATCGAGGATGCGCTCGATGAGGCGTGGCGTGACATCGGCTCCGAGTCGACCTGCGTGGGCCAACTGACCACCTCGTTCGACCCAGACGTCACCGCCGTTGTTGACCATGATCTCATCGACCGCAGGGTCGGCGAGGAACCGCTGCAGCGGCCCCAACCCGTGCAGGTGGGCAACCGCTGCTGCTGCCATCGCGGCAACATCGGCATCGGACGCGAGAGGCGCCATCAACCGTGCGATCTCGATGGCTCGGTGCAGGGTGAGCGTCGCGTCGTCGCCGTGATCAGCTGAACCAGCCGTGAGCCGCCGGCACAGTTCTCGGATGTCTTCGCCGGCGATCATCGCGCTCACGCCGCAACCTCGCGAAGCCCCAATGACAGCGCCCGAGGCATCCGTCTCAGCAGCAGCCCGGCATCGATCACCCGCGCAACCTGCGGGTCGACTGTCACCTGGCCGACGACCGGAGCGTTCAGGGCGGCGCTGACATCGTCGACGGTCAGGGCGCGACCGGCCTCGTGGACCACGATCACCGCTGACGGACGGATCGAGCTGGCCGCCGCCCGGCGGAGTCCGATGTAGCACTGGCGGATGACGAGCAGATTCTGGGTCGCTTCCTGCAGCAGGCCCGGCGGCGGGGGTGTGGTGCTGGCGTCGACGAACACATCGGTGTCGAGGTCGGCGAGGTACTCGGCCAGCACGGCCCACCGGGGGTGATCGGGCGGCGCAATCAGTGATCCGCACGGCACGACCCGGAGGTTGTCGTTGACGGTGACCGCGATCGCCGCCAATGCCGACGGTGGTGCCATCGATCGGGCAACCCAGTCGTGGACACCGGGACCGGGTGGCTCGGCAATGCCGAGGACGGCCGGCACGTCGCCGACGAGATCGATCAACAACGACATCTCTCGATGGCGAGTGGACAGCAAGGCCATCGCACACGTGACCACCGTGGTCCCGCTGCCACCTTTGGCGGACCAGCAAAGCGTGAGCACATCAAACCCCCGGATTCGGTCGCAGAACGACCAGCAACAATCAACGGGGGGAAGCCGTGTCGACAACGTACCCGCCGTTGTCGGAGTCGCCAACACGAGACCGGCTATCTGTCGGAACGGCCTTGGTTCGATCGGCGTCAGGTACCGGGGCGGACCTCGTTGCGGAGTTCGTGACCGCGAGCGAATCGGCCGAGATTGTCGACGAAGATCGCCCCGGCGCGCTCGTTGGCCCGCCCGGTCGAGCCCGAGTTGTGTGGCGTGATGATCACGTTGGGCATGTCCCACAGCGGGCTGTCTGCGGGCAATGGTTCGACAGCGAACACATCGAGTCCGGCGCCCCCGAGTCGTCCTGCCTGCAACGCATCGACCAATGCCGGCTCGTCGACCAGGCCACCTCGACCGACGTTGATCAGCAGTGCGGTCGGCTTCATCAGCGCGAGTTGTTGGGCGCCGATCAACCCCGCGGTGTCGTCGGTGAGTGGCAGCGCAAGCACGACGTGATCAGCCCAGACGAGCAGGTCGGGCAGCGCATCGAACGTCTTGGTCGGGCACGGCTCATCGCCGCTGATGGTCCGTCGGCAGCCGATGACGTTCATTCCGAGTGCGATGCCGAGTCGAGCGGTTTCGTCGCCGATCGACCCCATCCCGATCACGGCCAGGTTGGCGCCGTCGACGTCCACACCGATGTGCGGTTCCCACTCGTGGCGCCGCTGAGCCCGCATCCATGCCGGCAGGTCTCGGCGCAGCGCCAACAGCATCAGCGCGACCGTCTGTGCGATCGGTCGGGAGGACGAACCAGGCGAATTGGTGAGGCGGACGCCACGGCGGACGAATTCGGCGAACACCGGACTGTCCACCCCGGCACTGAACGTGTGCAGCCATTGCAGGTTCGTCATGTGCAGACAGGCCGAGATGAATGCTGCAGTTCGCCCCGGAAACGCATCGCCAGAAAAAAATGCGACCGTGATCCGGTCGAGATCTGTTGGGCTGACCGTGTCGTCGCCCTGCATCTGAACGACCTCGATACCGGGCGCTGCGGTCGTCAGCTCGGGGCCGCAGCGCTGCAACGCGCTGTCGGTGCAGAACAGCACCAGTGGCTGACCGCTCAGGACGCCTTGACCTTCTTCGCGGCGAACGCAGCGAGACCGACCAGGGCGAGGAGGAGCAGGATTTTCTTCATCCGGTCAGAGTAGATGGTGGGTCGGCAGCGGGAGAACTGCGATAACGTCAGCAACGGAGGTGTCCGGGTGCCTGGTGGACTCCACCGCCTTCAAAGCGGCTGGGACGAGTGATCCTCGTCCGGCGGGTTCGATTCCCGTCCACCTCCGCCACTACGTTCCTGGACGTTCATCGAGAATCACTGAATACGTCCTGACCAGGGAGTCTGTTCATTGGAGATCATGGGCGTTCAGGGACGTTCATGATATGTAAGTCTCAATGTAAGTCTCACGCTGCAGGGCTATCGCGAGTGGGGTACTGAAGGGAGGCCTCGTGCCCCGTGTGCCTCGTGGCAAGCGTGTCGACGACTCGTCGACTGGGTCGTTCTTGGTGGTCAACCGCGCGCAGCGGGGACAACCGGACCCGTTCTTCGACAAGTCCCGCAACGTCTGGGTGGCGCCGTCGCGGAAGGCCGACGGAAGGATGGGCAAGCCCACCGGGCGGACGCGCGGTGCGGCGGAGGCGTCCCGCGATCGGCACGTTGCTGCCGAGCTGGAAGCGGGAAAGTTCGCACCGCTTTCCGGCGGATTCCACGCGGACACGACGCTGATTGACCTCTCGCGCTGGTGGCTGGATCACGTTGCCCGTCACCGTGTGCTGCTGGACGTCGACTGCAAGGCCTTCGTTGAGTAGGCGATCGCGGATCGCCGGCCAGAGCCGGTCGACAGCGACGCGAGTTGGACCGAAGCAATCGAGATCACGTGTGGTGCGATCCACCACCTCGTGCGCGATCAGGCGCCACCGCCGGCCAGGGCGAAGCCCTCGTCCTCGGCGAGCGAGAACACCAGTGTTGCGACCCGTTGCTGGACCCCGGAGCAGTGCGATGTCAGGGTGACCGGCAACGTGGCCCAGGTATTCCTCGACGACGCCGAATACACGCACGTGTTGAACTTTGTCCGAGAGGCCCTCCGCCCGGCCGAATGGCTCGTTTTCGAAGCACGTGAACCGTCCATGCGACATGAGAGCGATGGGCGGAAGACGCGACATCGAGGGTCGCGTGGAGCACTGGGTCGAATCCATCGATGCCTCGTTTCCGTTGGGGTCGTTCCGGCATCACCATTTTTCGAGCGCGACCACGCACTCCTGACGACAGCGTCGTCGACTCCGTGCTTTCGTCCTCGCGTCGTGCTCGAGCATTCACTGTTGACAGCAGGCTGCCGCGTTGTCGCCGTGCGAGACGCTCCCGACCCCCTGCGCCGTTCCGACGACGGCAATCCAGGGTGTTGCCTCAACGTCCTACCATTCGACAGGAAACTTGACCAACAAAGAGCGCTGTGACTTCGGCCAGCGCTCAACCACGGCCGCTCACGCCGAGAGCAGCTCGACAGCCCGTGGCGCTGCTCGTGGTGGACTGTTTTCGCTCGACCTGCGCGAATGTGTCGGCGGACATCGGATTTTGCCCACTGGTGGCCAGTAGGACTGCCCAAAGATGGCCAAGCGGCCGCTGTCGGTGGTCGGCAACGATTCGTTCGCGGTGCGGCACGACGGGCCTTCGGGACGCACTGTTCGTACAGGTCGCCGGTTCCGCGAGTGGTTACACGGGTGATCGCGCATCTTCTGTGTGGGTGGTGGCGCGCGTTCTGTACGTTTACTGGGCGTCGAGCTCATCGCCAGCGCGCTGCTACATCGCCTCGATATCGAACAGTTTGCGGGGGCCGAGGGGTTGGCGTCGTTCGGCGTCGAGGAGCCCGATGATGGTGGTGATGGTCCATACCAGTCAGCCGTGGAGTCGGTGTTGCGAACTGGTGCGTATCACGATCGAACCGATCCGCGGCAGAGGCCTGGCAGCTGACGTGTCGTCAGTCGGTGTGACTGTCGATCTCGGCGAGGACCTCGCCGATGATGCGCGTCGCGGTGTGGGGCGGCAGCGGATCGCCACCCTCGGCCGCAGCGACCTCCTCGGCGAACGCCTTCACGGATGGGGTCCCACCGACGAGCACGTGACGCAGCGCCTCGCCGCCTGCCTCGGCGTCGGCGAGCTCCACGACCGCTTCCGCGACGTGCTCGCGGTCCTCGGCGACGGCGTGCACGACGTGCATCGCCTGCTCGCGACCGGACGCCGTCGATACGGCCTCACCTCGTTCGGGGTGCTGCTGGGCGTCCCACTTCGCGAGTGCCTCGACGTAGCCGCCCTGGCCTGGGTGGATCACCATCGTCTCCTCGGACGGCACCACCGTCTCGGTTGGTGCGTCTCCGACCTCGCCGTCGCGGTCGTGGCGACCCGCAATTACGGGAACAGTCAGCGAGCCGTCGTCATGTCGGATGATTTCCATATTCACCTTTGCCCGTTCGCGCACGCCGTCAACCGGAAAGTCTGCCCTGAGCGTCACGCAGCCGGGTCAGGCAGGTGTGGCGCAACTCATGACACGTGCCGTGCTCGAGACCGGCCCTGCGGCGGGCACTGTCGAGGATCTCATCGACAACGGCTGCCCGCGACGCGTCCATTCAACACGACGAACAGGCGGTCTGTCGCCGACGGCGTCGGGCATTCGGCATTCAGGTTGTGGCCGACGGCGGTGAAGAACCGGCTCGCGATCGGCACGACACGGTGATGACCACCCTTGCCTTCGGCGATGAACACGCGTCGCTCGCCGACCCACAGATCGCCGAGGCGGAGCCCGAGGACTTCGCAACGGCGCAACCCGCCGAGCACCATCGCGAGGACAATCGCCCGGTCCCTGTCGGTGCGCAGCGCGCCAAAATCTCCAACACAACGCCGCATCACGACCAGCTCGTGCGTCCTCCATCCGGCGTTACGGGATGCTCGCCGCGCGCGGCCGCCTCCCAGTCGGATCACCCGTGTAACCGGCGTTTCCGGACGCATAACGCGCGGCGCAGAACGACGGGCCACGGAGCCCGATGAACGGATACAGATATACGCGTGTGCGCGTGCGTCACCTGCCGCGGGATGTG
Organism: Ilumatobacteraceae bacterium; assembly: GCA_039920665.1. GTDB lineage: Bacteria > Actinomycetota > Acidimicrobiia > Acidimicrobiales > Ilumatobacteraceae > WLMZ01. The sequence goes on along the minus strand of JBDSDH010000063.1, from coordinate 23,247 downwards.
TGGCGATCGCGACGTAAACCCGCCTCGGAGCCACCACCGAGAGCGTTCACTGTGTCGATGTTCTGTTGGCCATCAGTGGGCAGTTTCCAGTGGCCACGGACACGAATGCATTCGTACGCCGACCAGGTGCGGGCGCATCTACCGAGCCGATAAGTCTCAGTGGAAGTCTCAGTGGAAGTCTCAGTGGAAGTCTCAAAACTACTCATCGGCGTGATCGCGTTCCATCTACCTGGGCAGACGCGCGTGGGAGCGGATTCCCGTCCACCTCCGCCAAACAACCGTAGGTCACGGCGGATTTTGGCGGACGACACGCTCGCCTCTCCCCGCTGCGGCCCTGTTCAACCAAGCGCAGCGGCAGCCAGCGTTAATCGTCCGATGGTTGGAGCGCGATTCGCTCGATCCGTCGCAGGGCAATCGCGCACACGGCCATGTATGGCGCCGCCACCAGCGGCACGCCGAAGGTGACCCGACAACGACCGGGTCCGAGCGGCTCGACAAGGTGATCGGTCGCCGGAACCCCTGCCACGGTCCACGCCCAGGACTTCCCAGACACGAACGACGTGACGATGTATGGCAGCCGGACCCCGACCGTCGTGGTGACAACTCCGGTGGAACCAAGCCGCATCGGCCCGTCGTCGATTGTGGCTGAGCGCACGCTCGGGCCCCATTCTGGCCACCGATCAAGGTCGATGAAGATCGCGAAGGCGTCTTTTGCCGAGACGTCCATCGTCCGGCTGATGTGGGTTCGGATCACGATGGCGCTCCAATGGTTCGGTTGCCTCCGACGATATTGCCAGCGAATTCGGTCGTCCCTTGCTGTTTCATGCGCCGCGCCGCCACCCGGCGGCACTGAACCGCACCTGACGTCGACCCGGATCCACCGACTCGACGTCTCGACCTGCGTTCAGCCATGCCCTTGCTTGCGGTCGACTCGGATCATTGGTCCACCACACCCGCTGGGTTGCAGAGTTCGGCAGTGTGGTGACGAGCGCATCGATCTCGTCGAACGTCATCGCCAGCGGGCCGTCGTCGGTTTGACACAGGTGCCGGAAGAGCGGGTCGTACTTCGCCACGCCATCACGCTACGGGTCGCGGAACTGCAGCCATCGGCCGGAGGTCGTTCGGCAGCGATGACGCGTCGACCGTTACCGAAAGCGCGCGTGTTCGTCGATCGTCTGACACAGACAATCGTCACGATCTGAGGTGCATGCGCTGCGGATGGCGTCAGTCGGACCCCTCCCTGTTCGTCTGAGGCCGCCGCAGTGCATGCCGAATCTTCTGTCACCGCCTGATGTCCGCCGGCGAGATTTTCGACCTCTGACCACCTCGCCCCCTCGACGAGTCAAATCCATCCTCAGACGCGGCGCCGCCCGTTCGGGACGAGCGGGCGGAGCCGTTGGTCAGGGACCCGGGGCGGTGGGTCGACCGTGACCGCCCGGCGGGCGGTGCCGGGCTCCTCATACTCTGGCGCTCGATTCTGTCTGCCACACCGTGACGGCGGGCACGAAACAATCGGCACAACCGTCGCTGCCGCAATCGGAGCGTCTGAGATGTACCCCAACGGGTATTGATATCGGACGTTCGGTCGACACCGAGCACGCGAGTTGCACCGGACTCGAAGAGGTAGACAGGAATCGGAATGCAGCCAGATTCTGCGATCGAACGCAGCACATCGAACCTCGAGCAGGCGCCACGTGTGACGGCAGTACCCGGCACTCGGCTGTCGGCCGAGTCTCTGATCGGAGTTCGGTTGCATGTCCTCGTCGATCATGCTGCGGCATCGATCGACGGGGCTTCGATGGCTGGTCTCTCCGTCGATTTGCCTGCCGCGGGGGGCGATGACACGAAGTCCGTACTGGTCGCAGCCGATGAGGGCGTTTGGGCGTTGCACGCGGTCGAGATCGCAGACGGTGATGGTCCGGGTCTGACAGCTCGCCGAACTGGCGAGGTGATTCGAATCTCATCGACTGCAGATGACGGACCTTGGGAGATGTTCCGCGAGGCGTGCCGGAGTGCGGGCATCATGTCCACCGCGTCGTTCGCGGTCACGGTCGGCGGCCAGCGGGTGGGTGTCCTGAATGTGTATTCGGATGATTACCACGCGTTCGATGTCGATGCGATCCGCGCTGGTCGACAGATCGCGCGGGAGATCGCTGCGGCGATCGAGACTGATCAGACGACGGCTGGCGTCACCCGTTGACCGGAAACGTAGTGAATCCGGTGACGCAGGGTGCCATCTTCACGCCACTTCGAGACCGCCGCTGAACCATCGCCGGCGTCGGCTCGAACACCGTCGCGGAACCGCTCCTCGTAGTGCACGGAACCACTTGCGTAGTAGCCGCGTACCGCAGGAACGGATTCGGTTGGATCGTGTAAGAGGCCGTTGACGTAGAACAGGTCGTACTTGATCTGGCCATCTGTGCGCAGGCGACGATACGCGGGATGCAGCCGGCCCGGGTTGTGCAGCACGCCGCGGTGGTACCAGGCAACGTACGCCAGAGTGCCGTTGGCGAATCGTCGAACACGACCGGTGAATCCGGTCGGGATCTCTGATTCGTTGTCGATGTCGAGCGTTGTCACGAATCGGAACGACATCGAGTTGGGGATCAGGTCGATCAATTCCATACGGAAGGGGTATCGCCTGGAATGTGGCTGACCTTGAGCAGTTCCGGATGATCCGCTGTCGGGCCCAGACCTCGGTGGTGATTCCGTTGAACAGCCGGTGTGAACGAGACGGGTGAAAATCAGACCGCGAGGAGGTCGCGTGCACCGGTATCGCTGGAGGGGTGACGCAGCTTGCTCATCGCCCGAGCTTCGATCTGGCGGATCCGCTCGCGGGTGAGGTTAAAGTGCTCGCCGACCTCTTCCAAGGTTCGCGGTTCACCGCGATCCAGGCCGAACCTCAGCTTGAGGATCTCGCGCTCGCGCTCGTCGAGCGGCGCAAGCAGCCGGGAGATCTCTTCGGGCAGCAACGCCGTAGCCGCGACCTCGAATGGTGATTCCGCCGAACGGTCCTCGACGACATCGCCGAGTTCTGCGTCGCCGTCTTCGCGCAGCGGTTCGCTGAGTGAGAGCGGCTCGGCGGCGAATCGCAGCGCTTCGGTGACCTTGTCCTCCGGCATCTCGACTTCGCGGGACAACTCCGCCAAGGTCGCCGGACGACCGTACTTGAGTTCGAGCCGGCTGCGGGCCTTCTGCAGCCGGGCCAGCGTGTCGCCAGCGTGGACCGGCAGGCGGATGGTGCGGCCGGTATTGGCAATACCACGGGTGATCGCCTGACGGATCCACCACGTGGCGTAGGTGGAGAATTTGAAACCCTTGCGCCAGTCGAACTTCTCGACGGCGTGCATCAACCCGAGGTTGCCCTCTTGAATCAGGTCGAGCAGTGGCAAACCAGAGGCCTGGTATTTCTTGGCAATCGACACCACGAGCCGCAGGTTCGACTGCACGAAGGCACGCTCGGCCTCCTCGCCCTCCTTGGCAGCCCGACGAAACTCTCGCTTCTTCGCTGCTGTCACGTCCTTGCCGGCCGATTCGAGATCGGCGATGGCCGCCTTGCCTGACTCGATCAGTTTCGCCAACCGAACCTCATCATCTTTGGTGAGGAGCGTGTACTGGCCTATATCGGACAGGTACAGACGAACCAGATCCTCCTCATCGCGATCGACGCGATCTTTGGCCACGGTTGCTCCTCGAGGTTGTGAGTCGACGCTTTTGATACGCAAATGCGCATCTCCGGCTGGACAATGTGGTAACGATACCGACGAGGTCAAGCCGCTCACACGGACGACGTGGTTTTCATTCGATCATCGCTGGTTGAGATAGCGGCTCGGCGCCCATCTCGATCAACGCTGGTGGGTATTCGAGAAGGAGATGGATCGATGGACGAGGCGACGCGCGATGTGGGCAACGACGTCGGGCGGGCACTCGAACTGGCAGTCGTCACGATTCGATTCGACGCAGCCGACGGCGACGCGTTGTTGGCAGTGCTGAGCAAATACGTGGTGATGGCTCGAATGGTCGATGGCTGCCGCAACATCGACCTGTGCGCCTCGGTCACCCAACCCGGTCGCTATCTGTTGATCCAGAAGTGGGACTCTGCCGGACACCAACGGGCACACTTCGACAGTGATGTGATGGTCGAAATGGCGACGTCGTGTGCCGGGCTGTTGACGGCTGCCCCCGACATCGATCTCTGGGATGGTCCGAGCATCCACGATCTCGCCTGATCGTCATCTGACTCTCACCCTCGGCGACGACGATTCGATGTCCGATTTCGCTAACGTCAGGGCCAGTAGCGGACCTCGTGGTCCGCTCTTGACAAGGAGCTCGCACAATGGCGAATCCAATCCTCAACGACAAGGCCCTCAAAGAGGCCAATGACGCCGGCTACGCAGCCGGCGCATGGGGTCCGCCGCACGGATCGCGCAGCACCCCGATCCCGGGTGGCGCGGTCTCCGACGGTCCGGTCAGCCACTGGGACAGCCGCACGATGACCGTGGAGGGCACTGCCACCGCAACCGGCGTGCTGTTCATCGTCTTGCTGGCAGCCGCAGTTGGTGGCTGGAGCCTGGTCAAGACCTCCAACGGCGAGATCACCTCGTTCCCTGCCTGGACACTCGGCGCAGTGCTGCTCGGGTTCGGGCTCGTCATCGCGATGCGGTTCAAGCCCCAGTGGGCGAAGTATCTCGGTTTCGGCTACGCCGTTGTCGAAGGGCTCGTGGTCGGTGCCATCTCCCACGCCTATGAGGTGTACCAGAAGGGCATCGTCATCCAGGCCGTCGGTGCCACCATTGCGGTGTTCGCAGTGATGCTGTTTCTCTACCGGACCAACATCATCAAGGTCACCGACCGGATGCGCCGGATCGTCGTCGGTGCGACGATGGGCATCATGGTGTTCTACGGCATCTCGCTGCTGATCAACCTGTTCGGTGGCAACGTCGGGTTCCTCAACAGCACCAGCGCCCTCAGCATCGGCTTCAGCTTCTTCGTCGCCGGTCTCGCCGCATTCAACCTGGCCCTCGACTTCGACTTCATCGAGAAGGGCACCAAGCAGGGTCTGCCCAAGCAGATGGAGTGGGTTGCCGCTGTTGGTCTGATGGTCACCGTGGTGTGGCTGTACCTCGAAATCCTGCGGTTGCTCTCCAAGCTCAACCGTCGGTAGACCTGCTGGTCGGTTGACGACCAAGGCCCACCATCGAGCCGTTCGACAGTCGACGCGCCCGCCGGTTTTCAGCCGGTTGGCGCGTCGATCCGCGTCAGGAACCCGAGCAGTGCCTCGTTGAACTCGGCCGGCTTCTCCTGTTGGGTCCAGTGGCCCGCTCCGTCGATCATCTCCGCACCGAGGTAGTTGGGCAGGCTGGACTGCATCCGGTCGAGACCGGTGGAATCCATCACCAACACCGGGTCCTTGGTCCCGCCGATGAAGGCGCTGGGCATCGAGATCCGGTCGACGCCGAGATCCTTGACGACTTCGTAGTTGGCATCGAGGTTGCGGTAGTAGCTCACTGGACCGAAGAAACCGCTCCGGCTGAAGTGATCCGTGAAGTAGTCCAGATCGGCCTCGGTGAACCAGCTCCACGGCAGCGGCGGCGGGGTCGCCATATTGGACAGGAAACCGTTGCCCTCCATCGGCACCATTTCGGTCGGCATCACGAATCCTGCACCACTGGCACCCCAGAAAACGCTCTCGACCGTTCGTCTGGGGTTCGCATCGAGCTCGGCCTCGGCCGGTCCGACGGGCTGGAAGTAGAGCATGTAGAAGAAGTTGTCCTCGTAGACCATCTTGAACAGCTGGGTCGGAGGAGCGGGCCACTGCACGAGCGGGACGCTGACTCCGATCACTGCCCGCACCCGCTCGGGGTGCAGCCGAGCGAGATCCCAGACGATCAACGCGCCCCAGTCGTGGCCGACGAAGATCGCATCCTGCTTGCCGGCTTCATCGAGGAGTCCCAACAGGTCGCCGGTGAGGTGCTCGATGCCGTAGGCAGTCACGTCCGTCGGTGCAGTCGTGCGGCCGTAGCCGCGCTGGTCGGGAGCGATCACGTGATAGCCGGCCGCAGCCAGCACCGGGATCTGGTGGCGCCACGAGTAAGCGGCTTCCGGAAAGCCGTGACTGAGCACGATCGTCGGATCGGCCGGATTCCCGGCCTCGAGGAGATGCAACTGCAGCCCGTTGACGTCGGCATATCGCTCGCGGATTTCGGGCTCGCTCATGGGTCGAGATTCTTCCCGATCGACCTCGCTGATCTCGGCTCGGAGTGCGGCGAGACCGCGACTCGACCGCGACTCGACCGCGACTCGACCGCGACTAGACCGCGACTCGACCGCGACTAGACCGTGGCAGCCGCCGCAGCGCGATCGCTGATGGCGGTCAACTCGCCCCACGTCAGGCCGTCGCTTTCCCACAATGTTGCAAATGCAACGTCTCCGGCATCGGTGAAACCATGACGGTTGCGGAAGTTGTAGAGCCACCGCTGACGGTTGATCGGGACGCCGATCCGCCCGAGCCGACCGAGGCAGTAGGTCTCCCAGGCTGCGTTGTGGGCGAGCGAGAGTTCGTCGTCTGGTGGTGCCTCACCAAAGCCACCGGTCAGCCGATCTTTGGCCCGTAACAGCATTCGGCCGACTGCTGTTGCCGTCGCGTCGTCGCTCTGCTGGCGGGGCAACCGGGTGTCCTCGAACGCCCCGCTGTCGGCGCGGATGTGGATTGCCTGGCGGTCGTCGATCGACACCTTGGTGCGCGCCAACGGCGTGCTCTCGTCGACCTCGATCACGATCTCGTGATCGGCAAGCCCGATCGAAGCGGCAAGTTGATCGGCGATCGCGCAGATGCCCGCGGCGTCGAACGAGACGTACGCGAACGACTCGGGGATGACGGTGGTCGCCACGGGGTCGGTCTATTCGCCGGCAGATGCCTGCGCGAACGCATCGGCGTCGCGCATCTTGGCCTCGGCCATCTCGTCACCGGTGGCCGGCTGACCGGTCATCCGAGCCACGGCAGCCTTGCGCTCGTTGAGCGCCTGGATGCTGACGTCGTTGATCGAATCGACCTCGGCGTCGGTGAAGCCGGCGAGTTCGCGGAACCGACGGGCGATGCCGATCGGTGACTCGTCACTCTCGCTGCGGGTGCCGCCGTAGCTGAACAGTTTGTCGACGATGCCCTGAAACTCGAGCGCCTTCTTGCGTCGCTCGGGATCCTTTTCGGTCACCTTGCGCAACCAGTCCGAGCCCATTTTCACGTGGGTGACTTCGTCGGCGAGCATCCAGTCTTCGCAGAACTCGAGGTACGGATCGCCGGCCATGTCGCCGAACTCTTTCATGGTCGTGAACACATCGATCGCGAGACCCTCGAGGGCACGGTTCACCCCGGCCAGCCGCAACACGGGATCGCTGCTGCACGCTGCCTCGAACAGCACCGTGTTCTCGGCGTACTGGCCGATCTCGGTACCCATCCAGTCGCTGAGCTTGATGCTGATCTCGACGTGGCGCGCCTCGTCCCAACACTGCCGGGCCATGTCGAGCTTGAGTGCGAACGGCACCGCCATCTCGTCGTTGGTGCCGACACTGGATTGGGTCTCGAAGTCGTAGCAGGTCCGACCGGCACCCTCGAGCGCCTGGATCTCGCCGACGAAGATGCCGTGCATCAGCCCGCGCGCACCATCGCTGGCGTCGCTGCGCTCGGGGGTGAGGCGGAACTTCTGCTTCTTGCCGTTCTCGGCGCCGGTGCGAACGGTGCGGGGATCGCTCATCCGCTCCTTCATGTTGACGCTGCTGAACCGTTCGTCGCGGGCCAGGGCCTCGACCGGGAAGAACTTGCGCATGATGTTCTGCTCCTTGTTCCGAAAGTGCTTCGAGAGTGTTTCGAGAGTGCTGGGAAAGCTTACGAGTTGCCGTCAGGGGTGGGCGACGACGAGGTGTCCATGCCGATGCTGCCCGGACCGGTGATGCCGCCGGCTTCGATCATCAGCGTTTCCAGCCGTTGCTGGTGGGCGGTGGCACGAGCGACCTCGTCAGGTGTCTCGATCATGCTCTGCAGCATCATCTCACCGTCGCGCCAGTCTTCGAACTCGTCCTGGAGGATCATCTTCAGGCTGCGGATGGTGGGGGCATCGGTGATCTCACTGGTGCCATTGAGGTGATAGGTGTAGGCCGCGATGAAACGTGGGATGTAGACCCGATACACACCGACGAGCTTTTCGATCGTCTGATCCGGGCCTTCTGGTTCGGTCATTGCTTCGACAAACTGCACAAGCGCATCGTTGGCCGGCAACGTGAGCCGATCGGGATTCATCTCACGCAGTTCGGGCAGCCGCTTGTGCCACAGTTCGGCGTGCCATGCGTGCTTGTAACAGTGGGTGCCGAGGCGCATCTTGACGTCGAGTTCGGGGACCGTGGCCACCCAGCCACCGAGCGCTTCGAACAGCTTCATCTCGGCCCACTTGTAGTTGCCGACCCGGCGCGCGGTCTCTTCGACATCGAACAGGCCCGGCAGCGTGCGCCGGTCCCATGGTGCGAAAGGTGCACGTGCTTTGTACGGATCGGCCATCTGAATCCCCCCGGATGTCTGCCAACGGTGAGCGCAGGTTAGCGGCGGTTCGTGCGCCACTCGCTGTCGGCGATCCCGAGTGCCGTCGCCGGTGGTTCACCCTGCTGGTATTCGAGCAACATCGCCCGGAACGGAGCGGTCACCTCCAGCTTGCCGAGAATGGCCGACACACCCCAGACCACTCGGTCGAGGATCACGAAACTGGCGGGCATGTTGAGCTTGGCGATGACCGGCGCGTGCGGACCCCTGAGATCGATCATCTTGTTCATCGTGTCTTTCATGAACTGTCGGGTGAACGTGAACGTGTCGCTCAGGTACGGCACATATGGCGAGCTGACGTAGTCGAAGATCTGCTGCGAACCGAGTCCGTGGTTCGTCACCAGAAAGCCGACCTCTTCCATCGCGTGCATCAGCAGGTCCGGATCTCGTTGGACGACCACTGCATCGAGGGTGGGTGACAGCCGCTGCCACTCGCCGGGTGCCCAACGCTTGACGAGCCCGAAGTCGAGAAACGTCACGGTGCCATCCGGCTGGAAGCGGTAGTTGCCGGGGTGCGGATCGCCGTTGAACGACCCGAGGAAATAGACGCTGTGTTGGACGAATCGCCAGATCGATTCGCCAGCGCGTTGTCTCGCAGCGTCGTCGGCCTGGGCAATGAACTCGCCCCATGACAGCCCGTCGGCCCACTCGGTCGTGATCACCCGCTCGGTCGAGAACTGCGGAACCAGCGCGGGGATGGAGATGAAGGGGTGATCGGTGTAGTAGGCGCTGAACTCGGCCTGGTTGGCGGCTTCGATGCGGTAGTCGAGCTCGTCGACCATCCGGTCGCGCAGCTCGCCGACGAGCGCCTTGGTGTCGAGACCCTTCAACGCGAACATGCTCAACAGTGCGTACATCGCGTTGGCGTTGTTGAGGTCGGCGCCGATCGCATCGCCGACGCCGGGATACTGAACTTTCAGCGCAGCCCGGCGACCGTCGCGCAGCACCACCCGGTGTACCTGGCCGACCGAGGCTGCCGCGATCGGGTCGGGAGTCCAGTCGAGGAACAGCTTCTCCGGGATCGCACCGAGTTGCTCGATCACCACGTGCCGGGCGACAGCTGGATCCATCGGCGGCGCATCGGCATACAGCGACGACATCGCCTGCTGGGTTTCATCGGGCAGGGCCTCCATGATGAAGCCGGCCAACTGGCCGACCTTCATCATCACGCCCTTCATGTTGCCGAGCTCACGGGCAAAGTCGTCTCCAGCGCGGGCGGCGAATCGCTGGTCGATCTGCTCGCGCTTGGCCGGTGACGCGAAACGCCGACGCACAGCGACACCGGCATATCGGCCGGCGTTGCGAGCCGAAAGCGCGACGATGCGACCGGATCGCCGGAGTTGAGCTCGGACCTGTCGCCATTGCGAACGCCGACGACCACGGGTGGATCGCTGAACAGCGGGCATTGTCCGCTGTCTCAAGACGTTGGGAGGCGGCGAGCGACAGGGTTCGATTCCATCAGCTCGTCACTCAAGGCCTGCCCGGTCTCTTCGCACTGCCAGTAGGTGCCGGCATCGAGCCGGGCCAGCGCGAACTCGACGTCGGCCAGGTCGCGCGCGATGCCATCGAGGTCGATGGGATCTGAAGTCGCTGCAGGCTGCGATCCGGGCGCAGCCTGGGATGCTTGTACGACTTCGAAATCCACTGCAGACGTCTCGCCGTCATCGACCGATTCCATGGTCGCCAGGCTACCGAGGGTGGAACTGTGGGCGGGCAAGCAAGGCTACAACGGTGCCGATGGCGTACCCTCGGACCCGTGGCGCAGGTTCGATTGCAGAACATCACCAAACAATTCGACGGCGTGACGGCGGTGGAGAACATCGACCTCGACATCGCCGATCGCGAGTTCATGATTCTCCTCGGACCGTCGGGGTGCGGAAAGAGCACGCTGCTGCGAATGATCGCCGGGCTGGAGAATCCCACCGAGGGTGAGGTGTGGATCGGCGACGTGCTCGTCAACGACATCTTGCCCAAACAGCGCGATGTCGCGATGGTGTTCCAGAGCTACGCGCTCTATCCGCACAAGACGGTGCAGGCCAACATCGAGTTCCCGCTCAAGGTGCGCAAGGTCGACAAGGCCGAACGAGCCGAAGCGGCACTCGCCGCTGCCGATGCGCTCGGGCTGCGCGAGTACATGGGCCGCAAGCCGGGACAGCTCAGTGGTGGCCAACGTCAGCGCGTTGCCCTGGCTCGGGCGATCGTGCGCAAGCCGGCGGTGTTCTGCATGGACGAACCGCTCAGCAACCTCGATGCCAAGTTGCGCGGCGAGACCCGCGCCGAACTGATCGCGTTGCACCAACGGTTGGCATCGACGTTCATCTACGTCACCCACGACCAGGTCGAGGCGATGACGATGGGCAGCCGCATCGCCGTCATGTCGCGCGGCCACATCGAACAGGTCGGCACTCCCAACGAGGTCTACGCCAAGCCGGCTTCGGTGTTCGTCGCTCAGTTCGTCGGGATGCCGCCGATGAACATCCTTCCTGCCGGCACGCTCGAAGAGGGAGCGCATCTTGTTGGAGTCCGCCCGGAACACCTGCGCATCGGTTCCGGACCGCTCTCGATGACGATCACCCTGGTCGAGCAACTCGGTCACGAGATGCTGATCACCGGCACGATCGCCGACCAGCGCATCGTCGTTCGGACCGCGTCCGACGTCGTGCCACCGAGTGTCGGCGACGTCGTCAGCGTCGATGCAGATCTCTCCGCCCGGCACCGGTTCGATCCGGTCACCGAGAAGCGGATCGACACGCCATGACCGAAGCACTGACGCCGCTGCCAACGGTGATCCCCGGCCTCGATCGCAAGACCGCGCGCCGCAGACGGAAGTCGGATCGTGGCAAGTACCGCCTCGCGGACTCCGGCCTTGCGCTGCTGATGCTCGGGCCATCGATCGTGATCCTCGGTGCGTTCGTGATCTATCCGCTGATCAAGGCGGTGTTCCTCGGTGCCCAACGGTGCAGTGTGCAGGGATGCCGGGACACCGGCTTCAACCAGTACGTCGATGCGTTCCGCAGTACCCAGTTCCAGAACGCGCTGCTCGTGACGGCGAAGTACGCGTTGATCACCGTGCCGATCGGGCTCGTGCTCGGCGTCGCCCTGGCAGTGCTCGCCGACAAGTACATGCGTGGCGTCGGCTTCTTCCGAACAGTGTTCTCCAGCACGATCGCCACGAGCGTCGCCGTGGCGTCGGTGATCTGGTTCTTCTTGCTCAACAAAGACGTCGGTGTGATTGCGTCGTGGCTCGGCGGTACGGCCCAGACGCCCGGCTATCTGAACGATCCGGGTACGGCGTTGTGGGCGGTGTCCGCGAGCTCGATCTGGGCCAACCTCGGGTTCACGTTCATCGTGGTCACGGCGGGTCTGCAGAGCGTGCCGAAGGATTTGTACGAAAGTGCCTACGTCGACGGAGCCGGTGGATTCACCCGGTTCACGAATGTCACGCTGCCGCTGATTTCGCCGACGTTGCTGTTCACCACGGTGGTCCTCACGACCCGTGCGTTCCAGTCGTTCGGCGAGATCGATCTGCTCACGAGCGGTGGTCCGCGGGGCACCACGACCACGCTGACGTACCTCGCCTACGGCAACAAGATGCCGACCAGCGGCGACGACGGTTTGCGCGCCACGATCTCGATCCTGATCTTCCTGGTCCTGGTCGTGTTGGCGTTGGCACAGTTCCGTGGTCTCGAGAAGCGGGTGCACTATGCCAACTAGAACCGGGGCAACGAGAACCGGGTCCTCGAACCTCGCCGTGATCGATCAGGTGCATGGTCTGCGCCGAGTCGGGCGTTACTCGATCCTGATCCTGATGGCCGCGATCGTGTTGTTCCCGATCTATGTGATGGTCGTCGGCGCGTTCAAGCCGGCCAACAAACTGCTCGTCGATCCGTTGCTGCCGACCAACCTGATCTTTTCCAACTTCGGCGATGCCTGGCGGTTCGGCCATCTCGGCCGAGCGCTGTGGAACTCGCTCGTCGTCTCGGTGTTGATCACCGTCGCCCAGGTCGTCACATCAGTGCTCGCCGCATATGCCTTCGTCTTCTTGCGGTTCCCGCTCAAGTCGCTGGCGTTCGGACTGTTCCTCGGGACGCTGCTCGTGCCGCTCGAGGCGACGATGACCGTCAACCGGCGCACGATGGAAAACCTCGATTGGATCAACAGCTACAAGGGTCTGACGGTGCCGTTCCTCGCCACCGCGTTCGGCATCTTCCTGATCCGGCAGGTGTTCCTGCAGATTCCCAAGGAGATGCGCGAGGCCGCCCAGATGGATGGGCTCGGACACTTCGGGTTCATGCGCGAAGTCGCGGTGCCGCTGTCGCGTCCCACGATCGGCGCGCTCGCCCTGTTCGCATTCCTGAGCTCGTGGAACCAATACCTGTGGCCGGTGTTGATCACGACCGACGAGAAGTACAACACGGTCCAGACCGGCCTCAAGGCGCTCAAGCAAGGCGGGTTCTCGCAGCCGAACGTGCTGATCGCCGGCACGATCATCATCGCCCTGCCGATCTTCATCGTCCTCATTTCGTTCCAACGTCAACTCGTCCGCGGGCTCACTGCCGGCGCCGTCAAGGGGTAGTCAATGCACGCTCACCGTTCCCGTCACCACAGTTCTCGCCCGGCTCGCCGTCGTACTGTCGGGGTCGCACTGCTGGCTCTGTCCGGCACACTCGCTGCCGCGTGTTCCGGCAGCGGTGGTGACAATCTCAGCAACGCCGGTATCGACCGCGACACCACGGTCGCGACCCAAGCACCCGCTACCACCACCACCGGTGGTGGTAGCGAACCTGGTGTCACCACAACCCCCGGCGACACGAATGCAACCGACACGACCGACATCACCCTGGCCGACACCACCGTTGCTCCGCCGACGACCGTGCCGACGCTGCTCGACAGCCTGCCGAAGTGCGACGTGTCTGTCCTCGACGCCCAGACGTCGCCGGTCGAGATCACGTTCTGGCACGGCCTCAGCAACGAAAATGGCGACAAGCTCGCTGCGCTGACCGAGGCCTACAACAAGTCCCAGACCAAGGTCAAGGTCAACCTACAGTTCCAGGGTGGCTACAACGAGACGATCGACAAGTACCTCCAGAGCAGCACGGGCAACCGCCCCGACATCGTCCAGATGCCGGAGTACATGGTCCAGCAGATGATCGACACCAAGAGCGTCGTCCCCACCCAGGCGTGCGCCGAATCAGCCGGATACGACATGTCGGCGTTCCTGCCGGAGGCACTCGGTGCGTACGCGACCCAGGGTGTGCAGTGGTCGATGCCGTTCAACATGAGTGTTCCGGTGCTGTTCTTCCTCAAGCCCGACTTCGTCAAGGCCGGCCTCGATCCAGCACAACCACCGCAGAACTTTCAGGAGTTGCTCGACGTCAGCAAGACCATCGTCTCGACCGGCGCCGCGACCTACAGCCTCGCCCTCGACAGTGACTTCGACGGCGGTGGCGGTTGGTACATCGAGCAGTGGCTCTCCAAGGGCGGCAACTTCTACGCCGACAACGAGAACGGGCGGGCCGCTCCCGCAACCAAGGTGCTGTACGACGAAGCCCCCGGTCTTGCGCTGATGACCTATCTCCAGACGATGGTCAACGAGGGCGGCGCGGTGTACGTCGGCGACAACGCAAGCGGCCAGGACACCCTGCTGCAATTGGCCAATGCCGATGCTCCGGCTGCCATGGCCGTGTCGACCTCGGCCGCGCTCGGCACCGTGCTCTCGGTGCTCGGCAGCGGGCTGATCCCCGGGATCACCGGTGACGATGTCGGTATCGGCCCGATGCCCGGCCCGGACAACGGCAACGGCGCGCTCGTCGGCGGCAACTCGCTGTACATCGTCGACAAGGACCCGGCCAAGGTCGCTGCTTCGTGGGACTTCATGGCCTATCTCGAGAGCGCCCAGTTCCAGTCCGAGTTCGCCGCCGCCAGTGGCTATGTGCCGGTGCGGGCCGATGCACTCGATCTCGAGCCGATCAAGTCGGTGTACGTCAACGACCCACGCTTCAAGGTCGCCTATGACCAGTTGCTCAGCGCAGTCGATTCGCCGACATCGTCAGGCCCGGTCATCGGACCGCTGCTCCAGGTCCGAGTCGTCACCGCGGCCGCCGTCGCCGATGTGCTCACCGGCGGTGACCCGCAAGCCGCCCTCAGTAAAGCCGCCCAAGACGCCGACGACCTGATCGCCAACTACAACCTCGCCAACGGCGGCTGACCACCGGCCTCTCTGCGGCTCCCGCTCCGCCCGTTCACGCAGCGCCTCGAGCTTCCCGCTGACGTGGAATCGGAGCAGCCTTTCGGGTTGGTGGTTTTCGCGCCCATGTTCCCGCAAACCGCCATGTCACGGTGGTTCGCGGGAACATGGGAGCGGTTTCCTTCAGGCTGGATGCGTCGCGAGTTCGATGGTTGCCGCCACGTCGCTGATCGCCTCGGTGAGACCATGGCGCACATCGAAGTCGGTGATACGGATCGTGGTCCATCCGATCGTTCCTGCTTTGCGGTCCCGGCGCTTGTCCCTGTGTGAGGACTCATCGCCAGCATGCCAGAAGGGATGATCGACCTCGAGCGCGATTCTGAATTGCGGCCAGGCGAAGTCGAGCCGAATCTTCTTGCCATCGGGAAGCACGATTTCGTACTGGAGTTGCGGCGTCGGCAGACCTTGGTTGGCCGTCTCGGCGAAGACCTTGGCCTCGAGATCCGATTGCATTGCCTTGCGCCACTTCGGCCGGCCCTTGATCACCCGCGCCATGGTGGCCGTTCCGGGCCGCCGCGCATGACCGAGTCGTGCCAAGGTGGCGATATGGGTGGCCATCGTGCCCATGTTGCTGTTGATCAGTTGTTCCAAGATCGACGCCGCTGCTGAGTCTCGCACGATGTCGGCGATGTCGAGCAAGGTTCGTGCGGGACTGGTGAGTCGGATTCCGTCGGTGCGGGTCACGATGTCCTGCTTGTCGATCTGCCGACACCGATGGACGACCACCTGATCGTCGAGCATCTCGAATGCTGCCGACGCGCTGTGCGGAACGAGGATGTGGATCTTGCTGTCCTTGGTGACGCGACGGAGGTTCCACAACGCTGCGGCCGTCAAGGATGAGATCACGGCCGACGGATGGCGGAGGCAGATCGCCATCATCAACTGTTCACGACTGGGCGGCCATTGTGAGCTGCGGAAAGTACCGGGCAGCACGGTTACCAGGTCCCCATTGTGGACCATCCGGTAGACCGCTGTCTCGGAGTACCCGAAGGACACAGCCGTCTTCATCGTGGCCAATCCACCGTGGCGAGCGATCCAGCCGTCCAACTTGGCCCGCCGCTCACGGGCCTCTCCTGATTGCAATGCCTGCATGGCCAACCTCCGCGTTGTCGAAACATCGAGCGAGGGAAGCCGTGCGAGCACCATATCGATCCACGGTTGTCGCTTCAACATCGGGCGGGCGGTGGAAGAAGCGCCCATGTCCCCGCGAACCACCATGTCACGGTGGTTCGCGGGAACATGGGTGTGGAAACCACCAGCCGGCGGGGCGGCGCGCCCGGGTGCCGCGGGTGGCAGGCGGTGATCACGGGTGAAGGGGGGCGAAAACGGGGGAGGCCCCGGACGTGCGTCCGGGGCCTCCTCTCGATTGGTGTTCTGCGAAGAGAACGTGGGGGACTCAGTAGTCCTCCATGCCTCCGCCACCCATGCTGGGCGCATCTTCGGGCTTGTCGGCGACGACAGCCTCGGTGGTGAGGAACAAGGCGGCGATCGAGGCTGCGTTCTGCAGCGCCGAGCGGGTCACCTTGGCAGCGTCGATGACGCCGAGCTTGACCAAATCCTCGTACTCGCCGGTGGCGGCATTGAGGCCTTCGTTGCCGGTCATGTTCTTGACCTTTTCGACGACGACGCCACCTTCCATGCCGGCGTTCTCGGCGATCTGCTTGAGCGGGGCCTCGAGGCTCTTGGCGACCAAGCGGGCGCCAGTGGCTTCGTCCCCCTTGAGGCTGTCAGCGACCTTGAGCACGGCGGCCTGGGCACGGAGCAATGCAACTCCGCCGCCGGGGACAACGCCTTCTTCGATCGCAGCCTTGGTGGTGGAGACGGCATCTTCGATGCGGTGCTTCTTCTCCTTGAGTTCCACCTCGGTGGCAGCGCCGACCTTGAGGACAGCAACGCCGCCGCTCAGCTTGGCGAGACGCTCTTGCAGCTTCTCCCGGTCGTAGTCCGAATCGGTGTTCTCGATCTCGGCCTTGATCTGGTTGATCCGACCCTTGATGTCGTCCTCGGCGCCGGCGCCTTCGACGATGGTGGTCTCGTCCTTGGTGATGATGATCTTCTTGGCCGTACCGAGCAGGTCCAGCGTGGCGGCGTCGAGCTTGAGGCCGACTTCCTCGCTGATGACCTGACCGCCGGTGAGGATTGCGATGTCCTGCAACATGGCCTTGCGACGCTCGCCGAAGCCCGGAGCCTTGACGGCGGCCGACTTGAACGTGCCCCGGATCTTGTTGACGACGAGCGTGGCGAGAGCCTCGCCCTCGACGTCTTCGGCGAGGATGACGAGCGGGCGACCGCCCTGCATGACCTTCTCGAGCACGGGCAGCATGTCGCGGACCGACGAGATCTTGGAGGACACGATGAGGACGTACGGATCGTCGAGCGACACTTCCATCCGGTCGGTGTCGGTCACGAAGTACGGCGAGATGTAGCCCTTGTCGAAGCGCATGCCCTCGACGAGGTCCATCTCCATGCCGAAGGTCTGGCTCTCCTCGACGGTGATGACGCCGTCCTTGCCGACCTTGTCGATCGCGTCGGAGATCATCGAACCGATTTCGTTGTCGGCCGACGAGATGGAGGCGACCTGAGCGATCTGCTCCTTCGAGTCGACTTCCTTGGCGAGGGCCTTGATGCTGTCGACGGCGGCCGAAACGCCGGCCTCGATGCCCTTCTTGAGGCTCATCGGGTTGGCGCCGGCTGCGACGTTGCGCAGCCCTTCGCGAACCATTGCCCAGGCGAGAACCGTGGCGGTGGTGGTGCCGTCGCCTGCGACGTCGTCGGTCTTCTTGGCGACTTCCTTGACGAGCTCGGCGCCGATCCGCTCATACGGATCTTCCAGCTCGATGTCCTTGGCGATCGACACACCGTCATTGGTGATGGTGGGGGCGCCCCACTTCTTGTCGAGCACGACGTTGCGGCCCTTTGGCCCGAGCGTTACACGGACGGCATCGGCGAGCTTGTTCATGCCCGCCTCCAAACCGCGACGAGCCTGCTCGTCAAACGCGATCATCTTTGGCATCTGGTGTCCTCCATTGGACGAACTGATGGGTTTCACTCGCCGTTGCGAGGCGTTAGCACTCTAGTGGGTCGAGTGCTAACGCGACAACCGAAGTCCGGCCAAAGCAGCGACCGTTCTGCAGTCGGCCGAAAGGACGAATTGGCCCGCCGCGCCAGGGCGGCGACGTCGTGGCGTGGTGCAATGGACGGCGCGGACGGGCTCAAGATCACGCCGAAGATCACGCCGAACTCCGGTGATCACCGATGAACGACGTGAATGGATGAATGGGACGCACGACATGACAACCACAACCTGGGCATTGCTCACCGTCGGACTGACGGTCGGAGCGGTGCTCATCCTCCAGATTGCGACACGGGCCAACGCCCGCTCGACCAGCCTTGCTGCGCGTCGACGCACCGGTATTTTGCAACTCGCCCGTTGGGGGGTGCTCGCCTTCGGCGTCACCGCCCTGTTCGGCGAACTGGCCGTCGCACTCGGCATTTCCTCCGCATGGACCGGCGCTGCCGCGCTGGCGTTCGTGTCGTGCTGCGCGCTCGCTGTTCGGGAGCCGCTCGGTGACTTCATCGCGGCGGCGTCGTTCATCGTCGAGCGCACCGCTGCGGTTGGCGACGAGGTCGAACTGAACGGCGAGGTCACCGGGACGCTCGTTGGATTCGGGCTGCGATCCGTCGCGGTTCGCACCTGGGACGGCGACGTCGTCTATCAGACCGCCTCAGCAATTCGCACGTTCCGCAACTCGTCCAAGCACGACTCGCGGGCAACCGTCGACATCGAGATCCCCTCCAATGTGCGCGTCGCCCGGGCGACGGCAGTGTTGCAGATCGTGTGTCGCAGCGCCCACGACGCCACGTTTCGGACCGTTCCAGAGGTACTGGGCGTCATCGAGCAGCAGATCGACCACTACGTGATCCGGGTCTCGTGCTTTGTCGAGCCGGCCCATCAACGCCAGGCCGAGTACCGGCTCAAGGCAGCCGCAGTCGATGCCGTCGCCGAGTTGATCGACGGCGAGGGAATGGTGCGCAACACGGCGCAGGTTCTCGCAATCGTCGGCCCGCCACCACCGCCGCAGATGCGCCACGCAGCCCTCGCCTGATGTCGGAATCGGGCTGATCCCAACCGCAGTGGCTTCGGCCCGAGTTGAGCGCGATCTGACGTCTATCGTCGCCGCCATGAGCGAGCCCTACAAGGTCATCGTCGTCGGCGGGGGAGTATCGGGATTGGGCAGCGCACTCGCGCTGGCTCGTCGCGGCCATCACGTCACTGTCGTCGAGCGTGATCACACCCCGATGCCGACCACGTCCGACGAGGCCTTCGAGTGGGATCGTCGCGGCGCGCCGCAGGTGCGTCACAGCCACGCATTCCTGGGGCGACTGTGCAACCTGCTGCGGACGAGCTATCCCGATGTCTACGCCTCGTTGCTCGAGGCAGGCGCAACGGAACTGCCGTTCGGCCGTGACCTGCCGGCGGAGATGACCAACTACGAGCCTCAGCCCGACGACGATGAATTGGTGATGCTGGCATGCCGACGCACCACGTTCGAATGGGTGGTCCGCAAGGCTGCACTCGCCGAGGGCCGGGTCGATTTCCGCACCGGCCACGGCGTGGTCGGATTGCTGAGCGACAGTGAATCCACCGACGTGCCGGTCGTGACCGGCGTCCGCCTCGACGACGGCACCGAACTCCGCGCCGACCTCGTGGTTGCCGCCGGCGGTCGCCGCAGCGCTGTGCCGGACTGGCTCACCGACATCGGCTCAGCACCGATTCCCGAGCAGGCCGACGACTCCGGCATCGTCTACTTCAGCCGCTTCTATCGCCTCGTCGACAATGCCGAGTTCCCGCCTCGCAGCGGTGCGATCGGTGGCGACCTCGGCTATCTGAAATACGGCGTGTTCATCGGTGACAACCGCACGTTCAGCGTCACGCTCGCGTCATCGACCGAGGACGACGAAATGCGCAAGTTGCTCGCTGATCCAGCGGTGTTCGACGCCGCGGCAAGTCAACTCGTCGCAACCGAGGAGTGGCTCGACGGACGGGCGGAGCCGATCACGCCATCGGTTCATGTGATGGCCGGACTGCTCAATCGCTGGCGGGACTATGTCGTCGACGGCGAACCGGTCGCGCTGGGTATCGAGGCCGTGGGCGACTCCGTACTGTGCACGAACCCGCTGTACGGGCGCGGCTGCAGCACCGCCTTTTGGAGCGCCGACCTGCTTGCCGACGCGATCGACGGTCGCCGAGGCGAGGACCGAATCGCTGATCTCCGCGACATCGCCCTCGCCTACGACTCATCTGTTCGCGCCCAGATCCGACCGTGGTACCAGGCATCGGTGGATCAGGACACCGAGGCCCGGCGGGTGTCGGAGGCGATCCTGGCCGGACTCGATCCGGACGCCGACACCGACGACCCCCGCACGTTCATGCGGGGCGTGTTCCGTGACGGTCTGCTGCCCGCGATCCGCAGCGATGCCGTGGTCATGCGAGCGTTCTTGCGCAGCCTCAACTTGCTCAGCGAGCCGGACGCAATGGCCAAGGATGTCGATGTCAACGCCCGGGTGCTGGCCGTCTGGCAGGACCGCGACAACCGGCCGCCCCAACCAGCAATGGGCCCGTCGAGCCGCAAGGAATTCCTGGAGTTGCTACCGGCCTGAGCCGGCGGCACCAGACGTGGCAAGAAGGCTGTATCAGCCGCCGGCGACGGCGGGGATGATGCTGACGGTTTCGCCGTCGGGCACCGGGGTGCTCAGTCCTTCGAGGTAGCGCACGTCATCGTCGGCGACGAACACGTTGACGAACTTGCGCAGCCCGCCGGTCTCGTCGAACAACCGGTCGTCGAAGCCGGGGTAGCTGGCGTTGAGGTTGGTGAGCACATCGGCAAGGGTGGCGCCATCGACTTTGACCGTCGAGCTGCCGCCTGCCAAGGGACGCATGGTGGTGGGGATACGAACGGTCACGGACATGATGGAAACACTACCGAGCAGGTCGGGTTTCCACACGTGACAGGAAACGGGCGGCTGATGGTGGGTGGGTGGTGGCTACCGCAAGGTCGACCCGACCCCCCCCAGATAACCTCTTGCTCATGCGCGTTTTGGCTGCCGTCGACAAGTTCCGTGGCACCGCGACCGCAGCCGAGGTCGCTCGCTCGATCGGCCATGCCTGCTGGCAACTCGGTCACGACTGCGTCGAACTCGGCGTTGCCGACGGTGGTGAGGGAACTCTCGATGTGCTCGGCGGACCCAATCGCACCACTCAGGTCACCGGTCCGCTCGGCGATGCGGTGCCAGCAAGATGGCGGCTCAGTCGAGACCTGGCCGTCATCGAAATGGCCGAGACCAGCGGGTTGCTGCTGGCCGGCGGGCGCGAGCGCAATGACGCGCTCGCTGCCACGACCACGGGAACCGGCGAACTGATCGACATCGCGCTCGACAGTGGCGTCAAGAAGATCATCGTCTGCCTCGGTGGCTCGGCCACCACCGACGGCGGGCTCGGAGCACTGCGGGCGATCCATGCGCCGCAGCGGCTGCGTGGTGTCGAGCTCCTCGTCGCCTGTGATGTGTTGACGACGTTCGTCGATGCGGCGTCGGTGTTCGGACCGCAAAAGGGTGCGTCACCGGCACAGGTCCAGATGTTGACCGGTCGACTCGAGCGCCTGGCGCAGGTGTACCTGCAGGATTACGGCGTCGATGTCCGCGAGGTGCCGGGCAGCGGTGCGGCCGGCGGTCTCGCCGGAGCGCTCGTTGCGCTCGGCGGCAAGCTGTCACCCGGTTTCGATCTCGTCGCCGACGAACTCGACCTGCACGACCACGTCGCTGATGCCGATCTCGTGATCACCGGCGAGGGTTACATGGACCTGCAGAGCTTTCGCGGAAAGGTCGTGGGTGGCGTGCAGGCCATTGCCGAGCAAGCGGGTAAACGGGTCGCGGCGATCATCGGAGACGTCGACCCCGAGGTGGCCGACCGGATCGATCACGTCTCGCTGGTCGAGACGTTCGGTCGGGAACAGGCAATGGCTGCGACCCAGACCTGTATCGAACACGCGGCGCTGCAGCTGCTGCGTCGCTGAGCCAGAACTGCCGGTTCAGACAGAACTGCGGGCTCAGCCAGAACTGCCGGTTCAGCCGGAACTGCCAGTTCAGCCGGTTCAGCCGGGGACGGAGGTCGCGGGGTCGACCGGAGCGGTTGGCAGCGTGGTGGCGGTGGCCCCGGCGACTGCTGGGATGGCCTTCTCGGCTCGGTCGGTGCCGAGCATCACCAGCACGGTGCCGCCGGCGGGCAAGATGCCGCCCTGGATCGGGACCGGCGTCGGCATCGCCGAGGCGGCGATCGTGCCGTCGGGTCCGCTCATCGCCTGAGCGACCGATGCCGCGACGGCTTCACCGCCGGGGAGGTAGTAGACAACGCTCACGGCGAGGGTGGAGGTTGCGTTGGCCGGCTTGCCCATGGTCCAGCCGAGCGTCTTCAACGCTTCTGAGTAACGGCCGGCGGTGCCGCCGATGCCCGCTGCATTGGCGACGATGACCTGCTGCGCGGGGTCGAAGTTGAACGGCAACGTGGTGGCGACACTCGTATCGATACTGCTCGTGGTGGACCCGGCGTCGATGATGCCGGTGGTGTCGCCGGTGGGGACCGTGGCGGCGGTCTGGCTGGGAACTCCTCCGGATGACGAGCTTGAGTCGCTGTCGGTGATGTTCTTGAGAACGAGGAAACCAACGACCACGGCGATCACCGCGATGACGATGCTGACCGTGGAGCCCATCGGGGCACCCCCGCTGGACTTGCCTGTTGCCCTGCGTGTCGGCTGGTCATTGCTCATACGTTGGTTCCTCCGCGTGCGTCGTCGACCTGGGCTTGACCATCGAGGCGAGCTCGACGACGCCGATCACGGAGCCGAAGCAGGCGGCGGACCACCAGCGGATCGTGTGCGAGCGCTGCCGGAACCTCGAGGAGCCGGTTGAGTTCCTGATAGTACTCGTCGAGGCTGCAGGCGAACCGCGCGCGAATGAGCGTGTCCTTGGCGTCGTCGAGCGTCCACCAGTTGCCCTCGAAATCCAGCAAGGCGCGCTCGCGTTCGGTCAGGTCGATCTGTTCTGCCACGCCCACAGCCTGCCTGGCCAGGGCACGCGTTACAAGTACCGTCGCCAGACGGGCCGGATATCGTCTCCGAGTGATGCCGTTTGCTGCCTCATATGACCAGTCGAACGACTTTCCGGCCACAGTGCCTCGTGAATCTCCACGTGACGAAACCAGGTCCGGGGCGAGCCTGTCGAGCGACCTGTGCGCCGTCGCTCCTGCGTCGGCCACCGACGTCGCCAGGCTGCCGCCGTCACCGTTTCTGATCGGTGTCGCCGGCGGCACGTGCTCGGGCAAGACGACGATCTCGGAGCGGCTGACTGAGTTGGCCGG
>JBDSDH010000062.1:0-10292 GCA_039920665.1 Ilumatobacteraceae bacterium | reverse complement strand
ACCGACCTGTGGTCACGCTTTCTGCTCGACGAGACGACCGCCGATGTACAGGCACGTTGATGGACGTCGAGGGTCGGGCGTGACGACCGAGTATCGGGCGGCCGTCGAGCCGTGCCGATGCGTTCCCTACCGTCAGACGGTCGCATGATCATGCGGACCTGACTCCTCGATGCTGTCACCACCGCTCAGTGAACCGGGCTGCTCCGTAGACGTGAAGTGCAATGGGCACTCGACGCGATCGGTCATGACGGAGAACACCAAACACGAAAAGACCACCTTCCAGCCTGAGGTCGCTGCAAGCCCGCATCGACAACGAGGCAGCAGCAGAGACAACCGAGATGAGCACGGTCGCCCGGACCCGATGGACGTCATTCGCCCGGCGAATCACCCGGCGCTGCAGCAGGCCGGTTTGTTCGCTGAGCCGGTTGGTCAGCTCGTGGGCTCGCTGGCTCGCTGCACCACGGTGCCGGGCATGTCACCGGCCTCGCTCCAGCGCACGAGGTAGCCGGCATAATCCAGCAAGCTGCCCGGATAGACGAGGTTGCGCGCTGTCTTCTCGTTCGGCGTGCCGAGCTCGCTGTTGTAGTAGCCCGGCGTGCAGGTGAACACGTATCGCGCGGCGCCGGCAGCGGCCGAGTAGAGCACGTTCAACCAATCGTCCTCCGCCGTCGGCACGGCCTCGATGGTCTCGATGCCCTGCGCCGTGCAGGCGGCGATGACGTTGGCGACGTGCTTGGACGATTCGCTCAGGAAGTGCACGAAGTTCGTGCCGAACCCGGCCTGCAGGATGCCGATCATCATCATGTTCGGAAAGCTGCCGGCCAGCACGCCGTGGAGCGTGCGCGCCCCGTGCGACCAGTGCTCGCTGAGCCGGATGCCGTCGCGGCCGTGCGGGTCGAACCCGACGCGCTGGTCGAAGTCGGTGGTGACCTCGAACCCGGAGGCGAAGATCAGGCAGTCGAGCGGGTACTCCACACCGTCGACCACGACACCGGTCGTGGTGACGCGGTCGACACCTCGACCGTCGGTGTCGACGAGGTGCACGTTCGGCCGGTTGAACGTGGGCAGGTACTCGTCGTGGAAGCAAACTCGCTTGCAGTGCTTGCCGTACCACGGCTTGAGCCGCTCGGCCGTCTCGGGGTCCTCGATGATCTGGTCGATCCGGCGGCGGAAGCCCTCCATCGTCTCGAAGTCGATCCGCTCCAACTCGGCGGCCTCGGCATCGGACACGGGCAGCTTCTGGGTGTTCACCCACATCGCGGCGGTCCATCCGTCGTTGACGAGATCGGTCTCGGGCTGCACCCCGGTGACTGCATAGGTGAAGTTGATGATGCGCTCGGCCTGCCAGCCCGGCGGCTGGCTGCGGTACCAGGCTTCGTCGGTGGGGCCGTTCCCACGGAAGCCCACTCCGCTCGGCGTGCGCTGGAACACGAACAACTCGCCGGCGGTTTTGGCCAGTTGCGGCACAGCCTGCACGGCGGTGGCGCCGGTTCCAATGATGCCGACCCGCTTGCCGGCCAGGTTGTCCATTGGCTCGCGGGCGCTGCCACCCGTGTAGTCGTAGTCCCAGCGGCTGGTGTGGAAGGCGCGGCCAGCGAAGTCCTCGATGCCGGGGATTCCGGGCAGCTTGGCCTTGTGCAGCAGTCCGCCGGCGATCACGATGAAGCGCGCCGAGAGCCGATCGTCGCGGCTGGTCTGCAGCTGCCAACGGTGTGTTGCGTCGTCCCATTCGGCGCCGGTGATCACGGTCTGGAAGAGCGCATGTTCGTAGAGGTCGAAGGTGCGCCCGAGCAGCTGGCAGTACCCGAAGATCTCTGTCGCGCTCGCATAGCGCTCGGTGGGCATGTAGCCGGTCTCCTCCAGCAGCGGCAGGTACGTGTACGACTCCACGTCGCACATGCAGCCGGGATAGCGGTTCCAGTACCAGGTGCCGCCGAAGTCGCCGGCCTTCTCGACGATTCGGTAGTTGTCGATGCCGAGCTTGGCCAGGTTGATTGCGGTGAGCATGCCGGCGAACCCGCCTCCGACGATGACCACCTCTGTCGACTCGACCACGGTCTCGCGGGTGAACCCGGGCTCCACGTATGGGTCGCGGTCGTACTCCTCGTAGTCGCCCTTCAGCTCTTGGTACTGGGCCACGCCATCGGTGCGCAACCGCTTTTGCTGCTCGATCCGGTAGCGCTCGCGCAGTTGCGCCACGTCAAGGGGTCCGTCATCTTGCGTCATCTCGAAGCACCTCCTGCGTCGCGAGCACGTTGTCGTGTTCTCGTGGCCCGGTCATTGTTCCACGCCCGAGCGCGTTCGGAGCATTGCAGCGACAGGTTTCTGACGCTCCGTCAGAAACCGAGTTCGACAGCCGTGAGAGGTGGCGAACTGGTGAGCGGTGTTGGGCTGGTTCTGAATCGGCCAGGGATTGAGGGCTCTGAGAATCATTCGCTGTCGTGCGTTTGGCGCTCATCCAGTGAGCGTTGTCGAGCGATTGTTGGGTCGGACCCGTAGGCCTGGGCGATCGATGCGATGTGTCGTGCATCCGTGCCGCAACAGCCGCCAAGGATGGTGAGCCGGTCGTTCATCTGGTGCAGTGCAACGAGCTGATTGCCGAACTCAGATGGGTCGCCGTCGTCCAACTCGGTGCTGTCATCCAACTCGGCATGACTGAGACGCGACGCGTTGGCGCGAACGCCTCGTACGCGCCTCAGAGCCCCATGCGGTGCACTGACCTGTGCCTTGAAATGATCGAGGTGGGCGCAGTTGACCATGAAGTGGGTGGCTGCGGAATCTGTTTCAGCATCAACGAGATCGATCGCATCGACAAGGTCCATTCCGGACGGGAGTCGCCCGTCCACCTCGACCGTGAATGAAACGACAGCCGGAACCTTGCACTCGATGGCCGCACGCAAGAATCCGATCGCTTCGTCAACGTTTGTCAATGTGAGCGCGCTGACGAGATCGACACCGCTCCCTGCCAATGCTGCGACCTGCGGGCGGTGAAACACCAACGCCTCGTCGGCGCTCGCTGGGCCGAGGTCGAAGTATGCGTCGCCACGTGGGCCGATGCTGCCGCTGACGACCACCGTTCCGTCTGCCTCGTCATCGCGGAGCGCGAGCAAGAAGGCAGCTGCCCGCTCGTTGATCGATCGCAGTCGATCTCCGTCGTAGCCGAGCTTCGAGCCCCAGCTGGGACTGGCTCGCCATGTTGCCGTTTCGACGATGACGCCCAGGCCCGCCCGTGCTCCGATACGGAAATACTCCCTGTAGTAGTCCCGAAGCAGTGCCTCGCCTGCCGCGTGTTCGTGAAGCACAAAGGCCGCAAACTCGGGGAGGGCGATTCCGTGATGGAAGATCAGATCTGTCTCGAGACCGCCATCGGTCAAGAACAGTCCATCATCGAGTTGCGGCAACCCGGCCACTCAACACCTCACTCACGTGTCACGGGCATCAATGTCCGTTTCATGTCGTTGGGAGGGGCGGTCGTTGCTTGCGAAAAGAGTTCTTCTGAGTTATCGAACCGCCAGCAATCGTGAGGAAATCACAGCCGTGTACATCGACGAGGCGGCCGTCGGGCGAGGTGCCGGTCAGTCGCCACTGCGACACGCCGTAGTGATCGGAGATCACGAAGTGACGGCCTTCGCCCCAGTGCGCGTCTGGCATGGAGTCGAACACGTCGGAGAAGGCGGCCCTGACTTGCTCGCGACCCTCGAACCTGGCGCCGCACGACTCAGGCCCACTGGAGGCTTCGAACACGCAATCTTCAGAGAACAAACCGATCAATCGGTCAATGTCGTGACTGTTCCACGCAGCGGCGTGATCGATGAGCAGCAGTTCGAGATCGTCGCTCGTCACATTGGGCCTCCTGTCGTCGATATCTCATCATCGCAGGTCTCACGCAGTCGATCGACCGCCGATATGCCGAGGATGAGGTTGCGACCAACGGGTAGATGTCGAGCTGCTGCCGACGACGACCGGGACCCCGATCATGTTGAACGCGAACAGTTGGCGGACCCGACGCAGATTGTCGAGGCCGCGCCGCCCGGGATTGCCTCGGTCGCAGCCTGTGTCGACGTGGAGGAGTCATGATTCAACTTCTCAGATCTGGAGAACTGAGCGCTTCCGTGAATGGTTTCGAACGGGCATGCGGGACGCTGGGTCGCGGCTCGTGCTCGACAACCATACGCAAGCGCCAAGGCCGAGCCAGATCCAGCGTTCGCGCAGGTGTTGGCCGGGGACCAGCGACGGGAAGACTCGAACGTCGCGAAACACGACCCAGTTCAGGAACGCCGGCCCGACGAGCACGACGAGCGCGGCGGTCGGGCCTCCAGGCGCTTGGGTGTGTCGCTGCACCGCCGCAGACGTGGCCAGTCCGATCGCGGCGAGTGCTGCGACCTCGATGATCACGTCGTAGGTCGGGAACCGTTGCGCGTCGGATGTGGCGACGATCGCGGCGATCACGAGCCAGGTTGTGACGGTGATCGCGCCCACGATGGCGATGCGGCGGATTCGTCGCTGAGCGAGAGTGGTCGGCGATGCCCTAAGAATCTCTGCGGCAGGGTCGTCGAGGGCGGATCCGAGGCCCACGGTCGAGGCAACGATCGCCAGCGCGTAGATCTCCGTCAGGTCGTGGCCGGTGCTCATGCTGGCGATGATCGTGGCCACCGCAATCAGCCCGCCGATCACAGTTGGAACGGTTGGAGTGCTGCGGATATGTAGGGCCGATGCTCGCGACTCGCCGATCTCGACCGGTTCAGTCTTGATCATCGGCATGCGACGAGCTCGGTCGGTAAGGCTGGGCGGGCACTCGCCCGTACGACACCGAGTTCGGACATCAGATCGTCGGTTGTGACCGACGGGTCGCTCCATTGTCGCCAGTCGGCCCACAGTGTGTCGCGTACCAGGTTCGCGTCGAGCATGAGCACAGCTTGTGCGGCGGCGATGTCGGCGGCCGACCACAACACAGGCGGAACGGAGTCACCGACCCAGACGTACCCGTCGATCCACTCGACGGGGACGTTCGAGTCGCTGTGGTCGTCTCCGAGCCCGCTCCAGCTGCCACTGACGAACCGCCTGGCATCGTCTCCACTCATTCCTTGTGCCGCCACCCAGAGCGCGACGACGCCTCTCGCTTGGCCGCCCGCCCAGCATGGTGCGTCGCCTGCTGGCTCCGTGGGAAGACCGACCGACCACAGGCCGAGCGCCAGCCGATTGATCAAGTTGGACTCCGTCCCATCGACTGCCACCCCGTTCCACGTGGCGGTATCAGCACTCCACGACGAAGTGAGATCTTCAGCGTCGATCCGAGTGCGTACAGCGGGGTCGAGCCGATCGAGGCGAGGTTCATGCCAGATCACAGCGAATCCGTTCGCACGGTGTTGCGGTGCCACGGCAGCGAACGGCTCAGTGAGCTCACGACTCCACACTCTGGTGATGTCGGCGTAGTCGCTGTAGGCGCACAGCGTCAATCCGTCAGTTGTTTGACATGAAGAGTGCGCAATCGGATCGGAGATCATCGCTGCGATCCGCTCCGCGTCACTGTCGGACATTGGACGTATCTGGACATAGCCGGTCACGCCCGCCAAAGCGACAGCACTGCCACCGAGAAGGAGTGTCAACCGGTCGCGCTGATGTCTGGCCACCGCCACGACAGCAACAACGAGTCCGAGCGATAGCAGGTAAGTCGCGTGCCACCAGCTTGGACGAATCGCGAAGGCCCAATCATGATCGGGGTAGCGAGGCCAGATCGACAACTGCCGGGTCAGGCTCCAGTGGTGACCGCCGATGCCGCCGATTGCGGTTCCGCCGAAGGCCAACAGAACGACTGCGGCGAGCGCGACCAAGGGATTCGGGAGCCAACGCGCCAACGCGATAGCGAGCGCTCCAGCGCACGCCACGAGCACGAAGCTGACCGCGATGTCACCGATGCTCGCTGCGTCGATCGCCCCGAAGTGGTCCGACAGGAACCTCCCGCTGGCAAACGTCACGGTCACGAACACGATCTGGACGACCAACGCCATCCACACCGAACCGAGATGCCCGACGACACGAGTCGTTGAGGTGGCCGGCAATGAACCGAAGAGTTCCTCGGTCCCCTCGCGTCGGGCACGCAACGCCCCGAGGTTCATCGCGACCAACGTCATCCCGGCGAACGGCAGACTGAACACTGGCAGCAGAGCCAGCCAGTATCGCCATGAGTTCCGTGCGCCGAGGTTGTCCGAAGCCCACACGAACCCGAACACCACGAGGATCGCGATCGACATGACGATTCCGACGAAGAACACCTCGTTGCTCAACAGCTGTCGACCCTCAACCCGGGCGAGCTGCACGCCGGCTGCGCGCTGGGTCCCGGAATCTGCATCTCGGGTGGCGAAGTCGTGTGTCGACGCAGGCGTGGGTCGAGCCGGCTGCCAGTCGTCGATATCGACGCGGTTGCTGCCGCGGTGGGTGAACGCGTAAGCAATCCCGAACACCAGAGCCCCGAGGACGATCACTTCCATGACGACTCCCGCAACACCGTGGCGCCGACGAGCATCAGGTAGCCGTCCTCGACCCGGGGTTCGTCGAGACGCGCATTTTGGGGTGGATCACCGACATGACGGACTATCCCGTCACCTGTCACCCATGCCAGCTGAGCAGACGGGTCACGTGTATCTGCGAGCCACACCCGCCCGGCGGCAAGACCGGACAGACCTGCGGGCGTGCCGTCGAAGCGGACGACCCCACCATGCATCACGACCACCCGCTGACACAGCGCCGCCACATCTTCGGTCTGATGTGTCGACAGGACCACGGTTGCCCCGCTCGCAGCAGTCGACAACAGCTCACGGAACCGCAACCGCTGCTCCGGGTCGAGACCAGCTGTTGGCTCGTCGAGCACGAGGAGTTCGGGTGACCCGAGCAAGGCCTGCGCGATCGCGACTCGTCGACGCATCCCACCCGACAGTTGCCGGATGCGCTTGTGCATCACCGACGTGAGACCAACCACATCGAGGACCCGACGGACCTCGTCATGCCGCGCTCGTCGCTCGGTGATCAACTTCAGCACCGCGACGTAGTCGACGAAATCGAACGCCGAGAACTGTCGATGGAAGCCGGGCTCCTGAGGGACGTATCCGAGCCGCCGGCGAATCAGTTCGCGTGCTTGGGCATTCGAAGTTGGGTGGCCCAACAGCTCGACGGTTCCGCTGTCATGGGCCAGCACCGTCGCCATCACCCGCAGCAGGGTTGTCTTGCCTGCACCGTTCGGGCCGAGCAACCCAGTGATGCCCGCACCGATCGACAGGGTTACATCGTCGACAGCGATCGTGCGCCCATAGCGTTTGGTGACGCCGTCGAGCATCACACCGGCAGTTGTCGTCATCGAGTCATTCATCGTCCGCCTCCATTCAGGGTCATCATGTCGAAACAGGCCTTTCGGGAAGCCACGATGGCCACCCCGATCACGGCGACAATGGCGACAATGGTCTGCCCTGTCGAACTGAAGATCAACGAGCGATCCACGAAGTCGCCGACCCGGTCGCGATCGATGAGAAGAACCAGCGCCACCAACCACCCGACACCGACCACGACTCCAGCACGTTCCGGTGATATCGAGGACGACAGCGCCAGAGTGATCGCGACCAGCGCGAAAGATGGCAGCACCCAGCCGAAGACGACCCAACCGCCACCGGGTGCGACGAACGCGGCGACAGCCAACAGCGGAACGGTGGTCGCGATCACCGCCAACGTGCGCATCAACGTCAACCGCAGGCCAGTCATCGGAGCCGCCACTCCGATCTCGTAGGTCGGGTCCAAAGCAGGCCCGAACGCAGTCGCGACACCGGCGACCGGTAACAGAGGAGCGAGCACGAGCAACAGCCACGGACCATCCCCCTCGAAGCGGGCAGCCGCAACCGCAAAGGCAGCCACGACCACTACGGCAGCCAGCCAGGCGAGACGCAGCGCTGGTGTCGTCGCCAGCAACTTTGCCGTATCGGGGCGAACTCGCAGCACACCCAACAACCGCTCAGTGGTCGAGCGTGTCGGTCGATCGACACGATCGAGTACCCGGTCCCACATCGCCTGCTGGTTCACGGGTCCGTCCTGTATGGAGGTCGACAAGTTGGCGAGCTCGGCGCGACAACTGGCGCATCTCATCAGGTGCGACTCGACCGCTGCGGCGGTGGCTGCGGTCACCGACAGCGCGCAGTAACCGATCAACAGTTGCTCATCAATATGGATCACGTTCACGTCAATGCTCCTCGAAGTTGAATGCGGGCCCGCATCATCCGTGTCTTCACCGTGCCGACAGGAATGCCCAACAGGCGCGCCGCCTCCCGCGTCGTCAGCCCATCCAGGATCGTGGCCTGGACCACCGCCCGAAGCTCGACCGGCAAACTGTCGATCGCACCAGCGAGATCACCGTGGGCGACACCGAACAACACCACGTCCTCAGCGGTCGCCAATGTCGTCGCCTCCGACACCTGGTTGGTGACCGGCGGCCAACCCGACCGATGACGCAAAACACCGATCAACCGACGGATCGCGATACCCCACATCCACGCAGTCGGCTCACCAGCCCCGCTCCACAGCCCGGCGCTGCGCCAGACCGCCACAAACGTGTCCTGCACCGCCTCGGCAACCACGTCGAGATCTGAACAGCGATGACGAAGCCTCGTCGTCAACCAGGGCTGATGCCGCACGTACAACTCGCGCAACGCTGCCCGGTCACCATCAGCGATCGCGGCAACCAGTTCCGCATCACTCCACAACGACTGGTCCATCACACTCACACAGTCGCGCAACCACGGCATTACGGTTCACGAGAGGGCGAGACTGCCCGATAAGCGCTCGGCCCGGCCGCCTCGTCCGCCTCGCCCACCAGCCGCGAGCATGCATGTCGTGGAGAACAACAAGCAGGTCGTCGAACAGTTCTGGTCCGCCCTCGCCCGTCGCGATTGGGAGGCCATGATGGCCCTGCTCACCGACGATGCGCACTACACCGACATCGGTACGCCGGGCGATGGCGGGTTCGGTCCGCAGGGCGTGGTCGCCCGACTCCGGATCGGCATCGAGCCGCTGGCGGCGTACGACCACCTCCCCGGCACGAACATGATCGGCGAGGGTGACCTCGTGATGACCGAGCACACCGAGCGATGGACGTTCCACACCGGCGAGGTCATCGACCACTCGTTCGTCTCAGTCACCCAGTTGCGCGACGACAAGATCTTCCGCTGGCACGACTACTCGAACATCTCGAACATCACCAACAACGCGCCGAAGTGGTGGATCGAGCACACCATCAACGAATCCACCAAGGAGTCGGAGGCGTGATGGAACCAAATGACGTCACCCGCAGCACGGTCGCACGGACACCACCAATGGTGCAGCCGTAGCCATGTCGAACGTGATCGAAAGCGGTGAACCCGAGGACGTCTCCGTTCCGGGAGTGGGGGAGCGGCACGTGCGTGTCCGGTCCGAGAACTGGCTGGAGATTGCCGAGCAGAACAGACCGCCGGTGCGACTCGTCAAGCCATGGGAAGTCGCGAACGCCATTGCGTTCTGTCTGTCGGACGAGTCCGCGTCGGCGACGACCGCGGGTCGGACGATGTCTTCGCCGCCCTCAGCCGGCTGGTCGACAGCAGCCTGATTCAGCTCGACGATGTTTCCGGGTCAGAGCTGGTTGGGACCGCACGCCCTCGGCGGTCGCCGCAAGTGCAGCCCACTCAGTCGAGGCCGCCACCTTCACCTGCGCGGCGACCATGTCGGCATCAGTGTTGCGCAGCTGTGCCACGGGGGGCCGAGAGTTCCGCTCTCGCCAGCGCTGGCAGTGAGTTCTGACGCTGAGATGAACATGTCTGGATTCCCGTTCTGATGGCGCGGACGTGCGCGGTGACCAAGGACATGATCAATGCCGGTGCGACGCGCGCGTCACTCGGGTGTCGTTGGGACGACGACGATCGCGTCCTCGCGGCTGTTGTTGATGGTGATGTCGGCACCGAACTGCTTGGCGGCTTCGCCTTTGAGGAAGTGCAGATCGGCACGTCGATTGCCGGGATCAGGTGAAGGTGATCTCGCCGGTGATCAGATCGAATTTCAGAGAGGCACCGGCAGCGGGAGAGCGCCATTGGGCCCTACTCCGCTCCTCCCGGAAGAGAGCTACGGTTGGGAACCGGTCGTTCATCGCTGGTCCGGCGGGGCGCCGGCGACGCGACGATGAGACGCAGCAAGAGGAGGTGACCATGCGTATCGAACAGATCGCGATTCCCGCTGTCCGGCTCTTGGCCAATCGGCCGCGGCTCGCGCACGCGGTGTTCCGGCTG
>JBDSDH010000061.1:0-6145 GCA_039920665.1 Ilumatobacteraceae bacterium | reverse complement strand
GGTCGTCAGCGAGAGGCGGCGGGCGACGGCGTGAACGACGTCGGAGAATTCTGTCCCGTCTTGAGGAGACGCCCGCCTTTACATCGGCAATGGGACTTCGTCGCCTGCCGCCCGATTGCGCCTGCCGCTCTGCGTCTGGACCACCGTCGCGGCCCGTCTGCGGGCGTGTCTCGCCAGAGCGTCTCGGCCGAGTCGCGCCAGTTCGCTGCCCGTCGCCGGGTTCCGCAGTCCGGTCGGCTCCGGCCGGTTGTGCTGTCTCGGTTCGTGTCTTCCTGTCGGCGCCTGCATGGCCGCGCGCTCGCCCGGCTCCTCGCCCGGCGCCCCCGGCGGTTGCCCGCTGGGTTGGTGGGGGAGAGCAGTTCAGACATTTGCACCACGGTGATCGAGGACCTGATCGTGCGCGGGTCGTGTCATGTTGAGCATCGGCAGAGTCGGCCCGGCGAATGCTGGCTACTACCAGTCGGCGGTGGTGGCCGGGGCGGAGGACTACTACGCCGGTGACGGCGATGCGCCGGGTGTCTGGGTCGGTCGAGCGGACTTGGTGGGTGCTGTCGCCGGCAGGCTGGCGACTGCCGTTGACGCCAAGTTGTTGCTCGAAGCGAAGAGCGCTCCGGACGGAACGCTACTCGGCAAGACGACGGTGTCGGAGCGCTCGGTGACGGCGTTCGACCTGACGTCCTCGGTACCGAAGTCGGTGAGCGTGTTGCAAGCGCTCGGCGACGTACGAGTCGCCGCCGAGATCGAGGCAGCCCACGCAGTCGCCGTGGAGGAGGCGATCAAGTCGATGTCGCCCAGGATCGCCTTCACGCGAACCGGTCGTGCCGGTGCGGCAGTCGTCGACGCGGAGGAAGTGTTCGGGATCAGGTATCGGCACCGCACGAGCCGTGCGCTCGACCCGCAACTTCATGATCACGTGCTGATCGCGAACGCGGTGCGAACGGTGTCGGACGGCGAGTGGCGCACCCTCGATGCCCGTGGCCTATTCCGCGAGGCGAAGGCTGCTGGCACCGTGTTTCAGACACACCTTCGTGCTGAGACCAAGCGTCGGTTGGGTGTCCGGTTCAACGTGGTCGACGAGAACGGCCAGGCCGACATCGTCGGGATCGATGAGGCGCTCCTCGTCGAGTTCTCGACGCGCAGCCACGACATCGAGACTGCGCTGGCTGAGTGGACAACCGACTTCATCGGGCGCGAGGGCCGATCGCCGTCGGGAGCCGAGGTGGGCAAGGCCCACAAGACGATCGTGCTCGCCACTCGACCCGGCAAGCCCGACGGGGCTGGCCTGTCGACGGACACGTTACGCCAGGCGTGGCGACGACGGGCCGACACGATCGTTGATGTCGATCGGATGCTCGCCGAGACGCTCGGAAACCCGCCCTCACCTGCGGTGATCGTGCGCCCGGACATCGAGGTCGTGCTCGCCGCCGTCGAGCTGAAGCATGCCGAATGGTCAGAGTCACAACTGATCGAGCAGATCGCCATGCGAGTCGCCGGACCAGATCCGTCCACGATTGCCACGACGATCGATGGAGTGCGCGTCGAGGCAATGGCATCGGCAGGCGTGGTCGACCTCACCGCGCCCGCAGAGACGGGCGACATGGTGAGGGCTTCGGATGGACGGCCGGTGCATCTCCCGCCGTCGGCGGTCCGGTGCACGACGAGTCGGCATGTGCTGCGAGAGGGCGACGTCATCGAATGGGCACAGGCTCCTGTCGCAGAAGGGCATCGAGGTGTCAGCTTCGAGGCACAGTCGGTTGCCGGTCTCGACGATTCCCAGATCGCAGCAGTGAGCGAGATGCTGACCAACCCGAGACCTGTGATGACAGATTGTCGGTCCGGCCGGTTCGGGCAAGACCCGGATGCTCGGCGCCGCAGTCGCCTCTGGACCGAACAGGGTGTTTCGGTGTTCGGTGCGGCCCCGTCAGCGGCCGCGGCGGGTGAGCTACGAGAAGGTGCCGGCGTTGCTTCGGACACGCTGCACAAGCTCGTCTACGAGCACTCGACGAAGCACCACACCGGCCACGGCCTTCCCGGCGCGAAATGGACCTCCCGGCGGGCTCGGTGGTCGTCATCGATGAGGCCGGCATGGTCGACACACGGTTGATGCACGAGTACTCACAGATTGCCCGAGCGAAGAACTGGCGAACGGCGCTCGTTGGCGATCATCGCCAACTCGGCTCGGTCGAGGCCGGGGGACTGTTCGCCGAACTCGTCGCCGATCCCGGCGTCACGACAGTTGAACTCGACACCCTGCACCGCTTCGAGCACGACTGGGAAGCCGACGCCTCACTCGCCCTACGAGACGGCGACTCACGCTCGGTCGACACCTACGACTGTCATGGCCGTGTTCACGGGCACACCGACCAGGTCGCTGCGGTCGACGCTGTCGCCGACGAAGCGTTCAGCGCAATCGTCACCGGCCGCGATGTCCCGGATCTCACCAACCTCGACAACGGACACCGCCACGCGATCCCCGCCGACTACATCGCCGCCGGCAACGTCAGCGTCAGGTACGCCTCCACGATCAACCGTGCGCAGGGCGCAACGGTCGATGAAGCCCACCTCATCATCGACGACCGAACCAGCGCAGCCCAGATCTACGTCGGCATCACCCGAGGCCGCCACGCCAACCACGTTCACACCGCCCCACCATCCTTCGACCCAGAACGCCACGGCCCACCCGAGGCCGGAACCGACTGGACCCCGTCCGGCGCTGTCACCGCGGCGGCTGGTCGCCGGTCAGACCAGATGAGCGCAACCTCGCGGCGACGCACCTTGCGAACACTCGCAGCCGAAGCACGGAACCAGGAACCGGATCGCGTCGTATCCGAACCGGCCAGCGAAGTCGGTCCGACACATGACGTGCCAGAACGAGTCGCGGCAGCGAGGCGCCGGCTTGCGCAACTCGCCCGGCGAGAATCGACAAGCGGACTCGAGCGGTGAGCAATATGAGCGGATCCACCCGATCTCACGTGCCGTTATCTCTCGGGTACAGGGTCCCAGGTCGGGCGGCGATATGAGCGGTCTCGACAACCAGGAAGGACCGCACCGGACGCTGATCGAGGAGCAGCCGCTTCCCCTCGATCCCCAAGCCCTGGGAACTTGGTGCGGAGGAATAGCGTCAGACTGGTATGCGAGCGACAGGAATCTTCGTAGCAGTTGTCTCGATATGCCTGCTCCCAGCGTGCGGCTCCGGGGGCGAGCGGTCCGTGGGTTCTCCCGAGGCGCCTGACAACTCGCCTCGATCCAACGATGGGGCCATTGAAGATGAGTCGATCCGGTCGGCGCTTTCTGATGCGAGGGCTCGGTGGGCTGAAGCGGAGATTGATACGTACCGGCTCGAAGTTGCCGAGGAAGTCAACTATTGGTCGGCGGGCTGTGTGTGGATCACCACCGTCGCCGATGGCGCCGTGACGGAGGTGTCGGTCGACCCGGCCTCGACTGGACCTGAGTGTTCCGAGATCGAGTGGACGGTCGAGCAACTGCACGACCTCGTCGAGCGCGATGCAGATGAAATCGAACAGTTCAGTGACCCGTCATTCGGCATCCACACGTTCGACGTGATGTTCAATGAGGTCGGTGTGCCAGTCGCGATCGACTTCGACCTGGCCAACGGGGCAGACGAAGAGACCGCGCTCCGGTTGACCTTTACGACGTAGTCGTCATACTCCCCGCCTCCAGCCCTCGGACACGTGCGTGGGATCGGATGTTGCCGTCGGCAGCCCGTCAGCGGCACACGAAATCGCCTGCACCAGGGCTCCCGTCGCCTGCACATTCAGGAACGGGTTGCCGAGCGCGGACGTGCCGTTCTGAGCGGTTGGGTGTGGTCTGAACGTGTGTTGAGATGAGCGGTGTTGACAACCGTTGATAGTATGGGCACACTGGGGCCATGAGCCGGAACACGATGAGTTTTGCCCTCCCTGAGAACATGCGCGACTACATCGACGCACGTGTCAGCAACGGGAGCTACGGCAACACGAGTGAATACCTGCGCGAGCTGATTCGCCGCGACCAGCACGACCAGGCAGCTCAACGCCTCCGCAATCTCATTGCTGACGGACTCGCATCGGGCGAGGGTCGCGAAGCAACCGACGACGTGATTGCCGAACTGCGCGAGCGTGCACTCGGCGCTGACGCGTGACGCGTCCGATTCTTCGACCGCAAGCCGAGGTTGATCTTGTCGAACGAACCCAGTACTACCGAGACGAGGGTGGCCCCGACGTCGCCGCGCGCTTCTTCGATTTCGCAATCGATTCGCTGGATGCGCTTGGACGGATGCCCGGTGCGGGGTCGCCGCGTGTCGGCGAGTTGTGTCGCATCGATGGGCTGCGTGTCCGGCGCGTTCCGAACTTCCCGTGCGGCTGGTTCTACTTCGCCAGCTGGGATCGCGTTGATGTCGTCCGCCTGCTTGCCGACGCACAGGACATCGCAGTTGTCCTCGCCGATATCGCGCCGGAGTAGCGATCGCACGTGCCGATCTGGGCGACCCCGGACTGTGTCGTCGGCAGATCATTCTGAGCGGCCCGCTGGTTCCCCGCGAGTGCTCGCGAGGCGAACGGACTGGGTGGTCTAATCTCTCGGTAATGGACGAGACGGCCGACATCCCTGGGGCCGACCGCGCAGTCGACCGGTTCAGGTCTCCTAAGCTAAGGAGCGGATCATTACGCTGAGGCGAATTCTGATGGACAACACCGGTGCCGGGAAAGAACTCCTCCGTCGGATCGCATCGGATCCAACCGAAACGGACGAGATGCTGATGCTCGCAGGTCAGCAGTTCGCGAGGCTGATGTGGGCCGACGCCATCTCAGAATTCGACTTTCGTGACCTGACCGACATCGCAGGCGACATCGTCGACACGGCGACGCCTGACCAACTCTGGTCGTGGTGACGTTCGTCCGCCCTCTGCTGCTCACCAGACCGATCCGATCTGGGCTTTCATTTCGCTAGTGCAGGCGACGCCGTCGAGCATCCCGATGTGTCGGACGCCTGGCTGGGCGGAGCGGAGAGCAGTTCGGCGTTCGGTCGCTACCGAGTGACGAGACGGGATGGCACCCTGAATCGGCTCGTGAGTCCGTCGACGGCGGTCACGCCGTCAGGGTCGACGGTGTCGATGACGGTGACGCAGCGTAATCGAACCTCCTCGACAATCTGGCAACGAATGACGCCAGCGACGGGGTACGTACTGTCAGGCCCGAGACTGTCGCTGCTAAAGATCGGCTCCTTGTCGCAAACCATCCACGTCGTGCCCTCCACATCAATGAGACGTGCCTCGACCCAACCAGGATTCCAGTCATCGATCCATCGGACGATCTCGCAGGTCACCTCCGGCACCGATGAATAGTGCCCGGCCTGTAGGCCTGACGCAAGCGTCAAGCTCAGCTGGAAGACCGCTCCGAATCCGGCCACTGCGGTCGAGGCCGCAGCGACGGCGATCGACTGTCGGCCTCAGTGCAATGCTCCATATTCGCGGAGAGGCAATGCGCTCAGACCCATGCGCTATCCGGCACGACGATCGGTCTCTGCGTCCGACGGGGCCGACGCGCGTTATCGAGTGCCGGGCCGCACCCATCCGTGCCGAACCGTGCGGATTGTGGCGCGTCGGGCGGTGAGTGTTATGCGTCGCGTCCGAGGCTTGCGTGCCCGTTGACGTCACGACCGGCGACCCAACCGGCGAGTCTGACGATGCCCGTTCCTGCGGGCTTGACGGCCCGGGTGTCGCCGATCCGAGCAGTCCCAGACCGGCACTCGGAGAGGTCGGTGGTCCTCACTGATCGAGGGCATTGGCGAGCCGCTCCACCTGCTGCCCGGTGATCTCGGCGATGATGTCGTAGTCCTTGTCGTGGTGGAGGACAGTGAGTCCTGCGAGCTCGGCGGTCGCGGCGATCAAGAGATCCAGGATCGATGGGGCCTGATGATGATCGCGGGTCTGACGTCGCGCCTCAAGGCCACACCGAGTTCAACCCGTGCCCCGACGCTGACCAGCCGGCTTCACGATGTTCGTCGAGCCCGGGCGCCGGGGCCCGCGGTCATCCCTGCGTACCACTGGTCGAGCAGCGTGTGGGCGAGGTGGTGGGTGTCAGTTGATCGTCCGGCGAGGGTGTAGGCGATCGGTGCCGTCAGGTGGGTGAGTGCCAGCGACGCGGCG
>JBDSDH010000060.1:0-4013 GCA_039920665.1 Ilumatobacteraceae bacterium | reverse complement strand
TTAGGGTTGACCCTGCCAATCGACAGGCTGGGCGAGCAGGTCGAGGCGTGACCGGCAAATCGGGCCTGGAGCCGGCCAACCCACCAGGCGCTTCGGGCGCGAAAGATCGCCCACTCACTCTCCCGCGCCGCGACGACATCGCAGCCCCCTACTCGCCGGCGCCGTCACCCGCGCTACAGCAAGCCCATCCCATCGACTACGCCGTCTGCCGCGTGGCGCGCGGGACCGGGGAACGGGTCGGGGTGGAACCAGTAGCGCGCAAGTCGCGGTCACGGCGTCCGATCGCGGACGTCGCTGCGTCCGAGCAGGTCAACGCGAAGAAGTGGCCATGCTCGCACCCGGGTTTGGCGTCAGCCGGGGGCAGGGCCGTGGCCGAGCGCATCAATCGCGATCGCCGCATGCGCGTACGCACCGCCGGCACGCATCTCCGCCGCAACCCAGATCGCCTCCATGACCTGCTCGTCGCTCGCGCCCTTTGCATGCGCGAGTTGGGTGTGCCCGCGGATGCAATAGGGACACTGCGTGACATGTGCGACCGCTACCGCGATCAGCTGCTTGGTCTGCTCAGACAAAGCGCCCTCGGCGAACACCTGCTTGCTGAAGGCGGTGAACGCGTCATGAGTCTGCGGCGCCAGTGCCTTGCGTCGGGCGCTGATCTCCGTCGTCACCTGCGGGAACACGTCATGAGCCATACCGACATACTCATGTCGCCCGACGACACATGTCCAGTCAGGGAGTCGAACGTGGGGCGCGTCGGAAGCTTTCGTGCTCGATGGCCCGTCATATGACATGGTCGCGATCTGCGACGCGACGCGGCGAACGCGCTTCGCTGCGCTCGCATTGTACTGTCAAGCCAGTATGCTATTAGAGTGGAATCATGACGCCTGACAGGCTCGACGAACAGGTAGCCGGTGTCGCTGCGCTAGAGCACCCTCTCAGTCGGCAGGCCTACCGGCTCGTCCTCGATCGCGATTGGGTCAGCCGCGACACCGCCGCCGATGCACTCGACGTCGCCCGCTCAGTCGCGGCTTTCCACCTCGACAAGCTCGTTGAAGCCGGCCTGCTCGAAGCGCGCTACGAACGACTATCCGGACGCACTGGGCCGGGAGCTGGCCGACCCGCCAAGCTCTACGGACGGTCGGGACGACAGATTGACCTCTCACTTCCCCCACGCCGCTACGACCTCGCCAGCTCCCTGCTCGCTGACGCCGTCACCCGCGCCGTCACGAGCACCATCCCCGTGGAACGCGCCGTCTCGCTCGTGTCCCACGAGACCGGGGAACGGATCGGCGGTGAGGCCGGCCGCCGCCGCAAGGGGCGCCGGGCGGCGCTGATGGATGCCCTCACCACCCACGGCTATGAACCGCGGAAGCATGGCCGAGAGATCGCACTGCTGAACTGCCCCTTCCACAACCTTGCCGAGGAACACCGAGAGCTGATCTGCGGGATGAACTGTGATTTCCTCAGCGGTGTCCTCGTAGGCGTCGGCGCAGACACACTCACAGTACGGCTCGCCCCTGAGCCTGGATATTGCTGCGTTCGCATCACGCCGAGCTGAGCACCACCCCGGGCTGCTCGCCGCGTGACGGCCGAGTCGTTTCGACATAGTCCCTCGATCCCCCGATCTGCTGCAGCGAGGTGGGCAGGCGGCCTGGACCGAGGCCGAGCGCGCCAAGATCGTCGACCTGAACTGGCGAATCGTCGCCGAGAAGATCTAGTTCGTTCGCCGTCGTCGAGAGGCGCCATACTCATCTCGTCGACGACACAGGCCAACTCGGGAGGCAACCGTGGGCCAGATCCGACTCTCCCGCGTGTACGACCACGAGCCTCAGCCAGCCGGCAAGGTGTACCTCGTCGAGAGGCTGTGGCCACGGGGGGTGCGACGGGACGCTCTCGTGCTTGACGGTTGGTGCAAGGACAGCGCGCCGAGCACCGAGTTGCGCAAGTGGTTCAGGCACGACCCCGCGAAGTGGGAGGAGTTCCGCCGCCGGTACACCACCGAGCTCGATGGAGTCCCTGAGGGATGGTCGCCGCTCGCCGAGGCTGCCGCTGCGGGCGATGTCACTCTCCTCTACAGCTCACGCGACCGGGACCACAACAACGCCGTTGCGCTCCGCGACTACCTGCTCACCCATCGGAAGAACTGAACGACTAATACCAATTTAACTTGTTTTTATCTGGGTGCCGGCGTCATAATGAGAGCCGCGGCTCAGGGAGGCGACATGGAAGTACGGTCGAACAGCTTCGGTGCGCGTGACCGGCTGACGGTTGGCGATACGACGTACGACGTCTTCCGGCTCGACCGCATCCTGGGCAGCGATCGGTTGCCGTATGCGCTCAAAGTGCTGCTGGAGAACCTGCTGCGCAATGAGGACGGCCGGCTCGTCACCGCCGAACAGGTGGCTGCGCTCGCAGCCTGGGAGCCGGGTGCCGAACACGGCAGCGAGATCCAGTTCACGCCCGCACGAGTTCTGTTGCAGGACTTCACCGGGGTGCCTTGCGTCGTCGACCTGGTCGCGATGCGCGACGCGATGACTGCGCTCGGTGGTGACCCGCAAAAGATCAACCCGCTCATCCCCGCCGAGCTGGTCATCGACCACTCCGTCATCGCCGAAGCGTTCGGTCGTCCGGACGCGTTCAGGGTCAATGCCGACCTGGAGTTCGACCGCAACCAGGAGCGC
The DNA here is from genome assembly GCA_039920665.1 of Ilumatobacteraceae bacterium. Taxonomy (GTDB): domain Bacteria; phylum Actinomycetota; class Acidimicrobiia; order Acidimicrobiales; family Ilumatobacteraceae; genus WLMZ01. The sequence goes on along the minus strand of JBDSDH010000060.1, from coordinate 1,332 downwards.
TACCAGCTGCTGCGCTGGGCTCAGCAGGCGTTTGACAACTTCCGGGTGGTGCCGCCCGATACCGGAATCTGCCATCAGGTCAACCTGGAGTACTTGTCCCGGGTCGTGTTCGACGACGAGGGGCTCGCCTACCCCGACACCCTGGTCGGCACCGACTCGCACACACCGATGGTCAACGGGCTCGGCGTCCTCGGCTGGGGCGTCGGTGGGGTCGAGGCAGAAGCTGCGATGCTCGGCCAGCCGATGAGCATGCTGATCCCACCCGTCGTGGGCTTGAAACTGACCGGTGAGCTCCGCGCGGGCACCACGGCCACCTACCTTGTCCTCACCGTCGCCGAGCTGCTGCGACGCACGGGCGTTGTAGGAAAGTTCGTCGAGTTCTACGGCCCAGGCGTCGCGAACGTGCCGCTGGCCAATCGGGCAACACTGGGCAACATGAGCCCGGAGTACGGCTCGACCGCATCAATCTTCCCGATTGACCAGGTGACGCTGGACTACCTGCGGCTCACCGGCCGGCCTGCAAGTCAGGTCCGGCTCGTTGAGGCCTACGCCAAGGAACAAGGCCTCTGGCACGACCCGGCCTACGAGCCGATCTACAGCCAGACCCTCGAGCTGGACCTGACGACCATAGAGCCGTCGATCGCCGGCCCGAAGCGCCCGCAAGACCGTATCCCGCTCTCTCGCGCCCGGCAGACAGTCCGTGCACTGCTCGCTGGCCACGACCCTGTCGACGCGCCACCAATTGGCCTCGATGAGGCGTCCAGCGAGTCGTTCCCTGCCAGCGACCCGGTCGCGGTCGGCCACAACCATTCCGGTGATCAGCCGGCGAACCGGGACGGCTGGGACACGTCACGGGACTGGCCGTCGACCCCGGTGTCGGTGATCCTCGACGACGGCACCTCGACCGAGATCGACCACGGGCACGTGGTCATCGCCGCAATCACGTCCTGCACCAACACCTCGAACCCGTCACTGATGATCGGCGCCGGACTGCTGGCCAAGCATGCCGTCGAGCGCGGGCTCGCTCCCAAGCCCTGGGTGAAGACATCACTGGCCCCAGGGTCGCGTGTGGTCACCGACTACTACGACGCTGCGGGCCTCACGCCGTACCTGGACAAACTCGGGTTCAACCTCGTCGGCTACGGCTGTACGACGTGCATCGGCAACTCCGGACCACTGATCCCGCAGATCGCCCAGGCAGTGACGGAGCATGATCTGACGGTGTGCTCCGTGCTGTCGGGGAACCGGAACTTCGAGGGCCGGATCCACCCCGAGTGCAAGATGAACTTCCTCGCCTCCCCGCCGCTGGTCATCGCTTATGCCCTCGTCGGC
>JBDSDH010000059.1:0-16978 GCA_039920665.1 Ilumatobacteraceae bacterium | reverse complement strand
AGTCCGAACTGCAGCGCTTCGTCAGCGAGCAGGAAGTTGCCGGTGAAGCTCATCTCTCGTGCCCGGCGCACACCGATTGCCTGCGGCAGCAACACCGTGAGTCCCCAACCCGGCATCACGCCGACTCGGCTGTGGGTGTCGCCGAACTTGGCGCGTTCGCTCGCGATCAGGAAGTCGCAATTGAGCGCGAGTTCGAAGCCGCCGGTGATCGCGACGCCGTTGACGGCACCGATCAACGGTTTGACGAGGTTCGGGAATGGTCCGCGCACCCCGCTCGCATTCGGTCGTCCATCGGCGCCGCTGCCGCCGAGGTTTCCAGCGGTGTCGCCGAGTTCGTTCAGGTCGAGTCCGGCGCAGAACGCCGGGTCGCTGCCGGTGAGGATGATCACGTCGACGGCGTCGTCGGCATCGGCCTGCCGCATCAATGCCGGCAGCAACCGCAGCACCTCGCTACTCAACGCATTGCGGACAGCCGGTCGATTGAGCGTGATCGTCGCGATCCGCTCACTGATCTCGAGCAGGACGGCATCGGAGGCGGCATCGGATTCGGTGGAAGACATGGTGCCATGCTCGCCGCGCCGCGGTGTGGCCCACGAACCCGAACACAACGGGGACCGATGCGGGGTCAGCCGTCGGATTCGTCGGCGGCGAGAAATGCGAGTTTGAGATCGGCGAGCTTGACGAGCGTGCTCGCGATCCAGGCGCCGAGGGCGCCGAAATGTTCGTCGAGCAGCTTGCTGGCACCGTCGGCGAGAGTTTCCTCGGCCAGTTCGTACAAGCCTTCGTAGGTGATCTCAATCGCGTAGTCCGGACCGCCGGGTTCGTTGCCATCACCGTCGTTCATGTAGCCGATCTCGACCGTGGCCCCGGCGCGTTCGAGTCGCTCGTTCCCGATCAGCGGGCTCGCTTCGGGCAAGGTCGCCTGGACGTGGATCGGATCGGGCTGGGCCGCGAGTCGTTGGACGCGGAATACGATCTCCATCTCGATCGACGGCTGCTCGTCGAGTACCTCATCGACGTACCAGCGGCGGTACGCGGTCTGGCTCCAGGTCGGCCAGTCGAACGTGATGTGGGCAACGACTCGCGGGGGCTGACCTTCGCCCGGCAAGCCGTAGCTGGTCTCCCAGGTGATGTCACCGAGCAGGACATCGATCTGGAAGTGCTCCTCGAACGCCTGACGCTCGAGGAACGCGCCCTCGAACGCATCGCGCAGGGCTCCGATGGCATCGGTGAAGACGTGATCGAGCATGTGCGGTGCAGGCTAGCTGGACCAACGGCCGGCCGAGTCTGGGATCGTCTGGGATCGTCCCGGATCGTCTGGGATCGTCGTGGTCAACCGTGGAACACGACGCCGTCGGCGGTGGTGGTGATGCCATAACGACTGCGTTCGTAACGAGGCGACAGGTCCTTGGCCAGCGTGATCCGGTGGCGCTCGCCGTCGACCGAGGGGTCGCTCGTTTCGTAGCCGGCATCGCCGTGCCAGAGCAACACCAGCGATCCAGCGTGGTTGGCCGGACGGGTGACGAATCGTTCGACGCCGCGGGTCTTGATCAATGCCGAGAGTCCGGCCAACGATCCGGCTTCGGCCAGCGATGCAATGGTCACCCAGGTCGGCGGAGCCATCGGGAGTCCTTCGCCGAATGCGTCGCGGGGAGTGATCCACCGCGACTGCACGATCTCGTGGTCGTCGATCGTTGCCTCGGCGCCGTTCCACGGAGCGACGAAGAACCAGGTTGTGTAGCGCTTCGGTGCAATGGCTGGAGGGGTCCAGTGCGAGATCGGAATCAGGTCGGTGGGATCGACCGCCAGCGACACCTCTTCCATTGCCTCTCGGACCGCCGCCGAAGCAGCGCGAGACAGTTCGTCGTCGCCGGCATCGGCGTCGTCGACCCGGCCGCCGGGGAACACCCACATCCCGGCGAACGCCCCGATCTCGCTGCGTTTGAGCAGCAGCACCTCGATCCCGGCGTCGCTGTCACGGGCGACGATCGCGGTCGCTGCTGGACGTGCAGGTGCGAGAGCCGTCGGTACGGGGGACGGGGTGGTCATGGGCCGACGATACCGATCCACTTTCCCGACCAGTGGGTCCGCCGTGGAACAATCAGGACCATGAGCCTTGTCAATGTTTCCATCGTCGACCGAGTCGCGACCCTCACCCTCAACAACCCGGCCGAGCGCAACACGCTCACCGCGCCCATGGTGGCCGAGATCCTCGCCGCGATGGACGCGATCGAAGTAGACGACGGTGTCGGCGCAATCGTGGTGACCGGGACACCGCCGGCGTTCTGTGCAGGAGCGAACCTCGGCAACCTGCAGGAGGCCTCAGGCGAAAGTCTCGGCAGTATCTACGCCGGGTTCCTCCGGATTGCCAACAGCCCGCTTCCCACCCTGGCTGCGGTGAACGGTGCAGCGGTCGGGGCCGGGATGAACCTCGCGCTCGGATGCGACGTGCGGATCGCGGCCAAACGGGCCAAGTTCGACACCAGATTCCTCCAGATCGGAATCCACCCCGGTGGCGGCCACACCTGGATGTTCCGACGAATTGTCGGACCACAGGCGACGATGGCGGCAGTCGTGTTCGGTGAGGTGCTCGACGGTGCCGAAGCAGAGCGGGTCGGCCTCGCCCATCGCTGCGTCGAGGACGATCAACTGCTGAACGTGGCCCAGGAGATGGCGGCTCGGGCAGCGAGCGTTCCTCGCGAGCTGTCGATCATCACCAAGCGGACGATTCAGCAGATGGCCGACGTCGACACCCATCCCGAGGCCGTGCAGCGCGAACTCGACCCACAACTGTGGAGCACCCAACAGCCGTGGTTCGCGGAGCGCGTCGCCGCACTCCAGCAGCGCATCTCCTCAAAAAACGGATGAGATGTCCTTCCCCCCGTCGGCGGGGGAGTGTACGGTTGGTGGAAGGGGAGAAGCATCAACCGAACTGTTCACAGGAGGTACCGATGAGTCAACGCCATCACATGCAAGAGGCGGCTCCACCGCCGAAAATGGACTTGCGAGCACACGCCCACAACGAGCGGCATCGAATTCACAGTGAGTTGAGTTCCGTCGCCACGTTGGTCAGCTCGGGCCTCGAGCCTGAGGATGTGCACGAGCCAGGCCGAGCATGGGTGCCGCTGCACCGCCACGATTCCGAGCGCGGCAAGGCGAGTGCTGAGAAGCAACCTCAGCGTCATTGGAAGATGAAGATGTGGAAGCGGCGGACCACCTTGCGCAAGGAGCGCAACGCCGAGATGCGGTTGATCGCCGAGCAGGCCTAGCCGCTCGCGAGCGTTGCACGACAACGAACGATGGCGAGGGCAGATCTCGTGAATCAGCCCTCGCCATCGACGTTGCCGAAATCGACGTGAGACACCCGGCGTCAGACGACGGGACGCCTACAGCCAGTTCGCAGTCAACTCGGGTCGGCGGATTTCCCATTCCTCGGCGGTGATCGCATAGCGAACGTGGTCTTCCCACGTCCCGTTGATCTCGAGGAATCGGAGCGCAATGCCCTCATCGCGGATTCGTAGTTTGTCCATGACCCGACGGCTGTTGTCGTTGCGGGGGATGATGCAGATCTCCAGGCGATGGAGCCGGAGTTCTTCGAAGGCGAACCGGATCAAGACCGCGACCCCCTCAGAGATGTACGCATTGCCGGCCCGAGCCTGGTCGATCCAATAGCCGACGGTGCCGGTCTGCTGTGCGCCGCGAATGACGTTGTTGAGGTTGATCTCGCCGGCCAGGGCGTTGTCGACGAACAACCCGAAGGCGTAGGCGATGCCCATCTGGCGGTCGCGGTCGCGCGAGCTGCAGCGGTTGGCGAACATGTCACGTTCTCGGGTCGGGTCGCCCTGGTTGGCCAATCGCGACGGCTCCCACGGCACCAGCCAGCGCTCGTTGCGCAGGCGGATGTCGCTCCAGGTCGCGAAGTCAGGTGCGACGAGTGGCCGAAGCAGCACCCGCCTGCCGTACAGACGCAGCCCGTTCACCGTCGACGACGGATGGTTGAGCGGGCGCCGCGGCTGGTTCATCAGCCGGGCACCGTGATCGAGCCGAGTTGCAGGCTTCGCAGCACGGCGACCACCGCACAGCAGCCGGCGGGAATGACGTCGACGAGATCCGACGGCAGGCCCGGATTGTGCCGACGCTGTTCGGCGGTCTCGGTGGCGAGCGTGCGAAAAACGTCTTCGACTGCATCACGGCCGAGCACGACATCGCCGTTGCGGATGGCACTGCCGATCTCGACGGCCGCTATGGCCATCGCCGCCGGCCCGGTGACGATCACCGTGTCGACATCGCCGAGCGCAGGAAGCTCTCGGGCTGCATCGTCGAGATGGTCCATCATGTCGCCGATCGCGTTGGTGAGGTTCTCCGGCAACGGCGGGTCGGCGGTGATGTGGGCTCGATGGAGGAACTGCATCCCGCGCGGGATGACGTACGCGCTTGGCGTATCGCCATCAGGATCAGCATCGGTGATCGACACGGTCGTGGTCTCCGGCCCAATCATGATCACGGCCGTGGTCATTCGGTCTCCACCACGACACAGCGGGACGGCGCGACCATTGGATCCGAGTCTTTCGTGTACTCGCCGATCCGTTCGGCGACCCAGCGTCCGACCGGGTCATCACCGCCGGCCAAGTACCAGCCGTAGTGGGCGTGCAGACATTTGACACCTTCGCGGGTGCCGGCCACGCCACCCGATGGCGTCGGGCCGTTGTAGTCGACCGGTAGGGCAGCATCTCGCTCGGCGCGATACCGGGCGTGAGCCGCGGCGATCTCGGCGGCGGAGATCTCGCGCTCGGCCTGCCGGACGCCCCCGGCGGCTTCCAACCGACCAACGGCAGCGACGAGGGATCGGCTGATCAACCAATACCTGGTCTGCATCGGCGTGCCATCGTCGAGCAACGGATCGTTACGAAGCACGACCGGGTCGTCGTTGCCGTCGCGCACGACGATCTCGAATCGTCCCTGCGGCTCTCGACCGAGCAGTTCGCGCACGCGGTCGAAATCGGAGTTCGGCGGACCGGCTCCGTCGGCTGCGGGCAGGGAAATGACCGGCATCGTTGGACGTGTTCGTTCGGACCGTCGCGAGGCGGCGACTACTTGCGCGCCCGGCGCACGGCGAACAGCAACACGACGAGGCCGGCGAGCAGCGGGATCAGTCGCTTGAGGATCGCGCTCCCACCGAGGCTGAACGCATCAATCGGCTCGGCGGCGGGGCCATTGATGGTGCGCACGGTGGCCTTGGGTATCTCGGTCGGTGCCTCGGACGGCACTTCAGCCAGCGTTTCGGTCGGTGGTTCGGTCGGTGATGTCGCGGTCTTCGCGATGGACTCGACCGGCGTCTCGGCGTCAGGAGCGGTGACGGCGTCCTTGGCGAGCATCTCGTCGAGGTTCTTGGCGAACTGCTGCATCAACTTGGAACTGATGTCACCGAGCGCGCCGCGACCGAACTGGGCGACCTTGCCGGTCATGTTGAGATCGGTGTGGACGACACACCTGGAGCTGGTCCCGGTGAGCGGTTCGAGCGTGGCCGTGATCAGCGCCGACGCGTTGCCGTTGCCCTTGGTGTCGCGACCGTCGCCTTTGAGCACGGCCCGGTGGTTGACGTCGTCGCGCTCGATGAACGACGCCTCACCCTTGAGCGCTGCGCTGATCGGGCCGACCTTGACCTTGACCACGCCGCGATAGATGTCGCCTTCGATCTCTTGCAACTGTGCGCCGGGTAGGCACGGGGCGATCCGTTCGACATCGGTGATCACGGCCCAGGCCTCGTCGATCGGTCGGTTCACGGTGAATTCGTTGACGAGTTCCATTGGCGGAGATCCTCCATCGTGTCGATGTCTGCAGCAGACCCGCTGCACGCTAGCTGGCTGACCAAGTCGGGTCGAAGTGCCATCAGGCTACGTGCTCCATGATCGCCTGTGGCTGGTAAGAGCGGCCAGACAGTGTGATCGAGTCGGACCGGATTGCCCCGGACTCCGTCATAGGTGGCGACCACGATCGGGGCGTCGGCGGCCGCGACGGCGGTCCAGGTGTCCGGCGTGATGAACGGCTGGTCGCCGAGGCCGACGACCACGGCGTCAGCGCCGTGTGCAATGGCTGTGGCGATACCGAGCTGCAGCGACATGGCCTGACCCTCGGCCCAACGCTCGTTGTGGACCACGATCACCCGTTCGGGAAGATCGAGCGGTATCGCTCCGGTCACCACGATCACCCCGGCAAGGTCGGCAGCACGTGCCGCGTCGACTGCCCACGCAATGACCGGTCGTCCCCGGAGTGTCGACGTCAGTTTGTGGGACGGCCCGCGAAACCGGCTTCCGGCACCCGCCGAAAGGACTATTCCGAAAACTTTCGGTCGGACGTCGTCGTGGTGCATCGGGCTCATTGTGCATCCATCGTGCCTGTTCACCAGCGTCGAGCCGACATCTATACCCCACTTTGTCTTTCGGCAGACATGACGAACAGGTTACGGACGGGTTGATTGTTGCAATTTGATGTCGTTACTATGACCTTCGCAATCGAAGAGCCACCCATCCGAGTGGATACTTCACACAGCGTGGCGCTCTCGTGAGGCGCGGCGTGACCTGAGCGGGCAGCTCAAGCCACGACAACGGCGTCGGGTTCTGTTGGTGTTCGAGATCGAACGTCAGCACCGAACTCGCAGACGTTGCGCAACACGATCGGACAACCTCACATGGGACAGCAAGCAACGAAAGACGACTGCATCCGCCTGCGCCGCACGCCCGGCTCCACCTTGCGGTCCAAAATCGGAATCCTCGCCCTCGCCGGCGCCAGCTGTTTGGGCGGCATCGCGGTCACGATCCAGCCGGCCGCAGCCGCGCCAGTCGCGGTCACCGGCTCGAAGCCGGTGGTCCGCGACGACGGTCTGGCACCGATCGCCGCCACTGCACTCGCTGACCTGCAGACGTACTTGCGCAATGCCGACTCCGAATCGTTGCGTGAATATCTCAACAATCGCGACGCAATCGCGGGCGAGATCGCGAGTCGTCTCGACACCGATCCGGCCCGTTTGATCGCCGCCTGGAACGAAGCGGACTATACCCACCAGGCTGCAGTGATGGCCGCCCTGACCCAGTTGGGCGTGCCGTACAAGCGGTTGGCGAGCAAGCCCGGCGTCGGACTCGACTGCTCGGGTCTCACCACCTACGCGTGGGGCGTTGCCGGCACGACCATCATCCGCCAGTCCGGTGGCCAGATCAATGCCGCCTCACCCCGCACCGCCGAGACCGCGATGGCCGGCGACCTGATGTACTACCCGGGTCACGTCATGATGTATCTGGGCATCGACCGGGCGATGGTGCATTCGCCGTACACCGGCCGAACCGTCGAGGTCGACAACCTGTCGGCTCGCAAATCGGTTCGGTTCGGCAACCCGATCGGCTGATCGAAGCAACCGTCACAACGGGTTTGGCCGAGCGCACGTCAGACGTGGATCGGACCGGCGCCATCGCGTAAGGACGGCGTTGTCCGCCCTGTGCGGCGGGCGATGATCTCGGCGCAGATCGAGATCGCCGTCTCCTCCGGAGTGCGAGCCCCGATGTCGAGCCCCACCGGTGACATCAGCCGGGCGATCTGGTCCGGATCGGTGAGGCCGGCGTCGGCAAGTCGTTCCATCCGCTTGTCGTGGGTGCGGCGACTGCCCATCACGCCGATGTAACCAACCCGGGTCGCGGTTGCGCCCAGCACGGCTGGAACGTCGAACTTGGCGTCGTGGGTGAGGATGCACACCACGTCGCGCTGGCCGAGTTCGTGGCCGCGGCTTTGGAACAGCGGTCCCGGCCACGACACCAGCACCTCGTCGGCCATCGGGAATCGACGCCTGGTGGCGAACACCTCGCGGGCGTCGCACACCGTCACCCGGTAGCCGAGCACCTTGGCGACTTTGGCGAGCGCAGCGGTGAAATCGACGGCGCCGAAGATCCACATCTGGGGAGGTGGCGAGTAGCTCTCGATGAACACCCGCACGGTCGCTGCGTCGGCGAGATCCTCGGGTGTCGTCTGGCCTTGTGGGCCGTAATGGCGGATGCCGTTGCCGGCGGCTTCGAGTTCGGCAAGAGAGTCTCGGGCGGCGATCCGATCGAGTTCGGGATCGCCGAGCGTGCCCTGCGGCGGCTGGCCAGGGATGATCAGCAACTTGGCGCCGACATGGGGTCCGTCGATCACGGTGCACAATCCGACCGGCTCGTCGCGGCGGACCCGATCACGAAGTTGTTCGTAGAGCGAGGTCATGGTCGCAGGCTCACCATTCCAGCGCCTCGATGAAGAGGTGGATGGTGCCGCCGCACGTCAGACCAACGGCGAAGGCGTCGTCGTCGCTGTAGCCGAAGGTGACCAACTTCGGTTGCCGATCGCCGTGGAGGATGCCGAGTGCCTCGCCGACGACCGCGCCTTCGACGCAGCCGCCGCTGACGGAGCCCGCGACCTCGCCATCTTCGTTGACCGCCATCGCTGCGCCCGGTTGGCGCGGCCCGGAGCCTTCGATGTCGACGACCCGGGCAATGGCGACGCGACGGCTGGCGCTGCGCCAGCGATCGATGTCGTCGAGCAACTCACGCATCGCGGCCTCCTGAGATGACCTTCGCCAGTTCTTCCATCGCTGCGACCGAGTGACCTTCCACGAAATGATCAACATACGGCAGAGCCGCCGCCATGCCACGCGCCAGCGGGGCGTATCCGGGGGTGACCTTGAGCGGGTTGACCCAGACCAGGTGGTGGGTGATCCGTTGCAGGCGCTGCATCTGCTCGGCCAGCAACAACGGATCGCCGCGGTCCCAACCATCGCTGAGGACCACCACGATCGCGCCGCGGGCCATCCCGCGGACACCCCACTGATCGTTGAATCGACGCAGGCATTCGCCGAGTCGCGTGCCACCGCTCCAGTCGGTGACCCGCGAGCTGGCGAGTTGGAGGGCCTTGTCGGGGTCACGGCTGGCGAGTTCTTTTGTCACCCGGGTCAATCGGGTACCCATTGCGAACGCCTCCACCCGTTGGCGACCAGAGACCGCGGCCTGGACGAACCGCAACAGGGCGCGGGCGTAGGGCTCCATCGATCCGCTGACGTCGAGCAGCAGCACGAGTCGGCGCATCCGCTCGCCCGGCTCGCGGTAATACCGTCGGATCGGTTCTCCTCCAGCGCGCAGCGACGCCCGCACCGTGCGGCGAACATCGGGGCGATACGGATTGCGCCGACTCTGTGTCAGGCGCAGGCTGCGCTTGGGCGGGCCCGCAAACCGCAGCCGAGTCATCAACTGTTGGGCGAGTCGCAATTCGTCATCGCTGTAGGCCCCGAAGTCCTTGTTGCGCAGCACCTCGGCAGCACTGAACCGGAGCTGGATCGATGGATCCTCGTTCGGTTCGCCGTCGTCGCCCGACTGGTCGTCGTTGTCGTCACCGTCGTCCATTTCGATGACGATCTTCTGCGGTTCGTCGGGTTCTGCCGGGGACCCCTCACCGGTTCGCTGTTCCCAGAACACGGCGAACGCACGATCGAACAGCGGCAGGTCTTCGGGCCGACGGACCAATGTCGAACGAGCGGACCAGTAGACCGCCGACCGGGTGTCGATGCCCGTCGCCGACAGCGCCTCACCGAACGTGAGCACGCAACCGATCGGCACGCTGAGACCGAGACCGCGCAGCACTCGTGTGAAGGCGGTGGCGATCGCGGCCGCGTCGTGTGGCATGCCGTCTGGCCCGGCGGACACGGCAGCCGTCACGTCAGTGATGGCTGAGACCGCGTTCAAACGCCTGCTTGACGAGATCGGCGACGCCGTGCTGGTGAACCCGCTCGACGTCTTCTCGGTACTTCAGCACGGCTCCGAGCGTTGCCGTGACGGCCGCCTCGGACAACTGCGACAGACCGAGTCGGCCGAGCGCGGTGGCCCAGTCGATGGTCTCGGCGACGCCCGGTGGCTTGTACAGGTTGAGCTCACGCATCGCCTCGACCGCAGCGGCAACCTGGACCGCGAGCGTCTCGGCGACATGCGGGGCTCGGAGCCGTACGATCTCGACCTCGCGTTCGAACGTGGGGTGTTCCACCCAGTGATAGAGGCAGCGGCGCTTGAGCGCATCGTGGACATCGCGAGTGCGGTTGCTGGTCAGGATCACCAGCGGGGGTCGATCGGCGCGGAACACACCGAGTTCGGGAATCGTGATCTGGAAGTCGCTGAGCACCTCGAGCAGATAGGCCTCGAACTCATCGTCGGCCCGGTCGATCTCGTCGATCAACAACACCGGCGGGGGACCGGTGACGGGGGCGATTGCCCGCAGTAGCGCCCGCTTGAGGAGGAACCGCTCGTTGTACAACTGACCCTCGAGGGCATCGGTGCCGAACTGTTTGGCCTCGCCGGTTGCCTCGGCAGCGCGGAGGTGGAGCAGTTGACGGCTGTAGTCCCAGTCGTACACGGCCTGGCTGACGTCGATGCCTTCGTAGCACTGCAACCGGATCAGCTCACCCCCGGTCCAACGTGAGAGCACCTTGGCGACTTCGGTCTTGCCGACGCCGGCTTCGCCCTCGAGCAGTAGCGGGCGGCGAAGCGCGAGCGACAGGAAGATCGCCGTCGTCAGGCCCTCGTCGGCGAGGTAGCTGTTGGCGGCCAGGGCTTGGGACACATCGTTGACGGTCAGTGTCTGCTGCGACATGCGCCCAGGTTAGGGGTCGACGTGGCGGTCGACGTGTTCGCAGACCGCTCGGTGATCGGCCAAGATCTGAGGGTGGCAGCGAGATGGCACCCTGAGCGGCGAACCTGGACGATCACGATGTGGTCGTCGGCCGCAACGGACGCGTCCGTGGTGGTGGTGGATCGCGACGACCCGTTCGTTGCGGTGGGACTGGTCCAGATGGAGCTCGGCGAGGCAGATGTCTGGTCGGCTGAGATCGTCGCCGCCGATGTTGGCGAGGCCGACCTCTACGGGTTCCGGGTCGATGGTCCACCCGACGGTTTCGGTCGTTTCGATCCGGCCAAGCTGCTGCTCGATCCGGAGGCGAACGAGGTCTGGTTCCCGCCCGCGCACAGTCGCGAATTGGCGCGGGTGCACGGTGCCGACACGCTCGGTCGTTCGCCGTTCGCGGTTCTGCCCCACGGTGGCGTCCGTCCGCCGGCGACTCGCGGGCAGCGTCACTCGACCAACGACCTGGTCATCTACGAAGCACACGTTCGCGGGCTGACGGCGCTCGCACCGCATGTTCCGGTGGGCGAGCGCGGCACGTTCGCCGGGTTGCGCCATCACATCGAGCATCTCGTCTCGCTCGGGATCACAGCGGTCGAACTGTTGCCGGTTCACCAGTTCGATCCCGATGAAGGCAACTACTGGGGGTACATGCCGCTTGCGTGGAGTGCGCTCCATCACGGCTACGTCGCCGGCCACGATCCCGATCGCGAATTCGTCGAGATGATCCAGGCTTTCCACGACGTTGATATCGAGGTCATCCTCGACGTGGTCTACAACCACACGACCGAAGAAGACATCTACGGCCCGACGTTCAACCTGCGCAGCATCGACGACGCCGCGTACTACGTCTTGCACGACGACGGCACGTATCGCGACGATGCCGGCTGCGGCAACGTCATCCGCGCCGCGCACCCGGCGGCATCGAAACTGATCCTCGATTCGCTGCATCGCTTCGCCGATCTCGGTGTCGACGGGTTCCGATTCGACCTCGGCTCGCTGCTCGGACGAGACATCGACGGCGCCGTTCAGCACGACAGCGAGTTGATCGATCGGATCACGGCGCTCGGTGTCGAGCGCGATGTGCGGATGATCGTCGAGGCGTGGGACCTGTCGGCGTATCAAGTCGGTGACGCCTTCCCGGGTCGGTCGTGGGCGCAGTGGAACGGCCCGTTTCGAGATCAGTGCCGGTCGTTCCTGCGTGCCGAGCCAGGCGCTGCAGCAGGGATGGCGCTGGCGCTGGCCGGCAGTCCGCAGTTGTACGGCGACGACATCGGTCGCAGCATCAACTTCATCACGGCCCACGACGGATTCACGTTGTACGACCTCGTCAGCTACGAACGCAAGCACAACCTCGCCAACGGTCAGAACGGCGACGACGGCACCGACGAAAACCGTTCGTGGAACTGCGGCTGGGAGGGCGATGACATCCCGGCCGACATTGATTCCGCTGTGCGGGCACTGCGGCTGCAGCAGATGCAGAATGCATTCGTGTTGCTGATCCTGGCGGCAGGGGTCCCGATGTTCGTCGCCGGCGACGAATTCGCCAACACCCAGCACGGCAACAACAACCCGTACAACCAGGACAACGAGATCACCTGGCTCGATTGGGACCGCCCGGCCGAGTTCGCGTCGCTCACCGATTTCGTCCGGAGCCTGATCGCATTGCGAAAGTCGCACGGTGACGGTCCGGTCGTACTGCACGGCGTCGACAGCGCGCCGGATCTCGGCTTTTCATCGCACTCGATCGCGTGGGAGCGAGGCGATCTCTACATCGTCGCCAACGTGTGGTGGGAGCCGCTCGAGTTCGTGATCCATGCCACTGGCGAGTGGACCGTTGCACTCTCGTCGTCGGCTGCCACGGGCGCCCTCGACGCGAACCGGATCACCGTCGCCCCGAGATCCACCGCTGTCCTCACCCGCACCTGACAGCAAACACTCTGCCCCCTCCTGTTTCGCGCAAGAAAAGTGACCCGCTTGGGGGCGCGATCGTTCGCGAAACTGGGGAGGGCGACTCACAGGTCAGCTGTCGAAGCCAAGACCAAAGCGGTCGAGGCCGCGTAGCCAGAGGTTGCGTTTGCCAGTGCGGTCTTCGCGGTCGAGCGACCAACGGGTGGTCTGGATCCCGATGAATCGGAACGGCTCGGGCGGGAACGGGAGCGGCTTCTCCTTGACGAACTCGGTTTGGGTGGCCTTGCTGCGCTTGCCGTCGAGCAGATCGAGCATCACCTCGGCACCGAAGCGGGTGGACGCCACGCCGAGACCGGTGTATCCGACCGCATAGGCAACCCGACCGCCCATCGCCTGCCCCCAGAACACGCAGAACCGGCTGCACGAGTCGATCGCTCCACCCCAGAGATGGGTGAACTTGACGCCTTCGAGTTGGGGGAACGTGGTGAAGAAGTGCTTCGACAACTTGGCCCACGTCTCGGGTCGGCTCTCGAGTTCGGTGTTGACCTTGCCTCGCCAGAAGTAGATGGTGTCGTACCCACCCCACAGGATCCGATTGTCCTCGGTGAGTCGGTAGTAGTGGAACTGGTTGGGGATGTCGCTGAGGCCCTGACGGTTCGTCCATCCGATGTCGCTGAGCTGGGCCGGCGTCAAGGGCTCGGTCACCATGCAGTAGTCATACACCGGGGCGACATAGTGGCTGACCCGCTTGAGCAACGGCTTGAATGCGTTTGTTGCAAGTGCAACTTTCCCGGCGCGCACCGCTCCGAGCGGGGTGGTGACGATGACACCGACACCGTCCTTCTCGATCGATGTCGCCTTGGTGTCTTCGTAGATGACGACACCGAGTGATTCAGCGGCAGCCTTCAGTCCCCAGACGAGGCGGGCTGGATCGACGATCGCAGCTCGGTCCTTGCGCCACAAACCACCGGTGTAGGTGGGCGAGTTGACCTGGGCCTGCATTGCCTCCCGATCGAGCAGCTCGACCTTCTGACCGAGCGACCGCAGCTGGGTGTAGTCGTCGCGCAGTTCGGCCAGGTACGAGGGACTGTGGGCGGTGGTGGAAATATCGATGACGCCGGTGCGCTCGTAGTCGCAATCGATGTTGTAACGCTTGATCGCGGATTCGATGTCGTTGAGGTTCTTCAACCCCAACTCCTCCAGGATGGCGAGTTCGTCGGGGAATCGAGCCTGGCCGTTGGCGACGCCGTGGGTGAGGCTGCTCTCCATGAAACCGCCGTTGCGGCCGCTGGCGGCGGAGCCGACCTCATGGGCGTCGATCAGGGTCACATCGCGCGACGGATCGCGTTCTTTGGCGATGATGGCCGTCCACAACCCTGTGTAACCACCCCCGACGATGCACAGGTCGCAGCTGACGGTGCGAACGAGGGTGACGTTGGAGTCCGGCTCGTCGACGTCTTCGTACCAGTAGGGATACGGGTCTGCATCAGCAATCGCATCGAGGTGGAATTCGCGGATCTCGTCGTCGTCCATGGGCGCTGTTCCAGGCTGGGTCGTCAGGTTTGGTTCGTGGAGATCGAGTCTCACATCGGACCCGCACCCTAGTGGGCGGGCGGCTACCGTCACCCGATGGACTCGATCACGGACAACTCCCGACCCACCGGAATGGATCTCGGCATCGCCGGTCGTCGTGCCGCTGTGGCGGGCGCCTCGGGCGGACTCGGGCTGGCATCGGCCAAGGCGCTCGCAGCTGCCGGTGCGCATGTGGCCATCTGCGGACGCGATGGAGAGCGGATCACCGCAGCCGCCGCGGCGGTCGGTCACGGCTGTATCCCGTTGGTCTGCGACGTGTCGTCGGCGGCCGGTGGCGAAGCCTTCGTCCACGCTGCGATCGAAGCGCTCGGCGGAGTCGACATCCTGGTCCCCAACGCCGGCGGCCCGCCGCCGGGCAACTTCGCATCGACGCCGATCGATCTGTACCAGACAGGCATCGACCTGAATCTGCTCAGCATCGTCGGGATGTGCAAGGTCGCGATCCCGTTGATGCAAGAGCGCCAATGGGGACGCGTCGCGGCGATCACCTCGGTGTCGGTCCGCCAACCAATCGCGGGACTGATCCTGTCCAACACGGCCCGCGCCGGCGTCACCGGCTTCCTCAAGACCGTCGCCCGCGAGGTCGCGATCGATGGTGTCACGGTCAACACCGTGCAGCCCGGCATCCATGCGACCGACCGGATGACCAAGCTCTACGGCGGCACGCCCGATGCCGCATCACTCGGCATCCCGGCTGGTGTCGTCGGCGACCCGGACGACTTCGGGCGGGTCGTGGCGTTCCTGTGCAGCGAGTCGGCAAAGTTCATCACCGGGGCTCAACTCCAGGTGGACGGCGGAGCGTATGGTGGTCTGCTGTGATCACCCACATCGTGTCGTTCCGCTGGAAGCCAGAGACCACCCCCGAGCAAATCGGAGCGATCAGTGCGGCGCTGGCGACGATGCCCGACCTGGTACCCAGCATCAGCACGTATGTCTTCGGTGCCGACCTCGGTGCCAATGGCTCGGGCAACATGGACTTCGCGATCGTCGCCACATTCGAGACGATCGAAGACTGGAAGGCCTACGACGAGCACCCTGAGCACGACGCCGTTCGAGGGACGATCATTCGCCCGTGGATTGCCGAGCGGGCAGCGGTTCAATTTCGTAGTTGAAGTAACCGTCGGGCAACTGGTCTGCGGCCGGGCCGACCGGCTCGCCGGAACCGGCCCGGTAGACAGCGAGGTCGAATTGGTCGTAGAACGCATCGGTGGTCGCCAGGCCCCTGCATCGCTCTCGTTGCAGCAGCACCATGACGATTGCCACGTCGGCCGACGGCGCGGTGACGTGCTTGGCTGCGGTGCGGTGTTGGCGGGCGACCCACATCGTCTCGACCGGAGCGAGCGTGCTCCGCCGGACATCTCGGCTGCAGGTGCGCAGCACTGTCGATGGTGAGAACAGCCGCATCCTGTTGGCCTGGAACTCATCGATCAGATATCCGTAGATCTCGATGGCCGCCGCGTGCAGAGAATGATCGTCATCGACCAGCGCTGCCACGAAGCCACCGTCGATCAGGATCGGGCGCTGCTTCATGGCGCCACAACAGGTTTGATGTTGCCGGAGATCCCGAGGATGACCCGAGCACGGCCGGCCCTGACCCGCCGTTGACGATTCTCGAACCAGCCCCAGAACAGGAACGACAGACCGACCAGGGTCCAGCCGACGAGGCCGTCGATCACCCAGTGTTCACCGAAATAGACGAGCGATGTGAGCATGATCACCGGGAAACACAGCACGACGGCCTTGAGCCACTTCCACTTGATCCGGGGTAGGAAGAATGCCGGGACGAAGAGCGAGAACGCGGAGTGCAGCGACGGCATCGCGGCAACCGCATTGCCCCAATCGAGCGCCGACTGCCACTGATTGACGAACCCCTTCATCCCCAGATCGCGGAAGCCGCGACCGGTGTGGCGGGCCAACGGAGCAATGATCTGATAGTGGTAGGTCTTGCGATCTGCCGCCATCCAGGGTGGCGCGGTGGGGAGCAGGACGAACCCTGCGCACGCGACGATCAGCAGCGAGGCGAAGCGCTTCATGAACCGAGCCCACTCGCGATGGCTGGTGACCCACACCACCGCGATCGCAATCACCGGAAAGATGAAGTGGGTGAAGTACGTGGTGGACGCGACGTTGTCGTACCAGTGGATGGTCTTGGGGTCGTAGAATTGGCGCTGCATCCAGACGTTCGGATCGGTGCCGAGGAAGAGGAACCGGTCGATGTTGCGTGGTGCCTCGACCTGCAGGTCGAACCCGGCACGATCGGCCCAGCCGCGACTCTGCTCGTAGCAGAACCACATCACGCAGTAGCACGCGAGATCGAACAGCAGCCATCCCCAGCGGCGGACCGGTCGGCCGAGATGGCCGATCAAGATGAACACGATGACCGAGATCCCGACCGAGATCCGGTCGATGATCAGGCCCTCGGTGATGAACCACCAGACGTAGGCGACTGCGTAGGCGCCGAACAGCACCATCCGCACGACGTACCACGGGTCGAGCGGCACCGCATCCGAGATCGGACGCTTGGGCCGGAATGAATCCGTCTCGGTTGGTGCGCCAACCTGGGTTTGCGCACGCTCCAACGTCTCCGACACGGGGATTCACGCTACACACGGGTGGACCCCGAGTGACATCGCGATGAACGCCCGAAATCGGGCGTTCATCCGCGTGTCGGGTTCAGCTGCTGGCTTGGAGTGCTCGGCGGACGAGGACTTCGGCGAGGTGGGTGCGGTATTCGATGCTGGCGTTGAGGTCGGCTTGGGGTTCGGCGTCGGCGGAGGCGAGTTTGGCGGCGTCT
>JBDSDH010000058.1:0-24143 GCA_039920665.1 Ilumatobacteraceae bacterium | reverse complement strand
GCCAACCGGTTGCTGCGCCGTGTCCGCGACTTCGCCGAGGTTCGCGGCGACGGCACGATCGACGCGACGACCGCCAAGCGGGGCCTGTCGGTCTTCGGGGTCGACGACCGTGGACTCGACAAGGTCGACCGGGCGGTCCTGTCGGCGCTGTGCGAGCAGTTCAGGGGCGGTCCGGTGGGCCTCTCGACACTTGCGATCTCGGTGGGCGAGCAGACCGAGACGGTCGAGGACGTCTACGAGCCGTTCCTGATCCAGCAGGGCTTGCTGGCCCGCACGCCCCGCGGCCGGATCGCAATGCCCGACGCCTGGCACCACCTGGGCCTCGACGTGCCCCCCAACTTCGGCGATAAGCCGCCGTCGCTGTTCAGCTGACCGACGAGGTCTGAAACGTGATGTCGGCACCGATGTGAGCGAGTCGCTGTCCACGATCTGGGTACTCGGCGATCAGCTGACTCGCCACAGCTCGGCTTTCGCCGGCGCGTCACCCACCACTCATCGCGTGCTGATGGTGGAGAGCACGGCCAAGCTGGCTTCGAAGCGATGGCACGTTCAGCGGGCGCACTTCGTCGTCGCGTCGATGCGGCGGTTCGCAGCCGAGTTGCGTGCAGATGGTTTCGAGGTCGATTACCGCCACGCTCCCACCTTGCAGGTCGGGCTTGCGGCACACCGCGCTGAGCATGATTCGCCGACGGTCGTTGCGATGGAGCCGGCCAGTCGCGACGGTTGGGCAATGCTCGAACGAGAGCACGTCGAGCTCACCCGAACGAATCAGTTCCTGTGCCATCCAGACGAGTTCGCCGCCTGGGCCGGAGGCAGGACCAAGTTGACGATGGAGGACTTTTATCGGTGGAACCGGCGCCGGCTCGGATATCTGATGGACGGTGACGAGCCGGCGACCGGCCGCTGGAACTACGACGCCGAGAATCGACTCCCGCCGCCGAAGGGTCGTCTCGCTGCCTGGCCGGAACCGTTGACCACGGCGCTCGATGCTGTCGATCGTCAGGTGCTCAGCGATCTTCCCGCCCGATTGTGGGGCGCTGTGCCGACCGGATTGTGGGCCACGTCACGTCGCGAGGCCCTGCGCCGGCTCGACCATTTCGTCGATCACGTGTTGGCGAATTTCGGCCCGTACGAAGATGCAATGCTGGAGGACAATTGGCATCTCAACCACGCGATGATCGCGCAGTACCTCAACATCGGTCTGCTCCGCCCGGACGAGGTCTGCGACATGGTCGAGGAGGCCTATCGCTCGGGTCGTGTGCCGATCGCCAGCGCCGAGGCGTTGATCCGCCAGGTGATCGGCTGGCGCGAGTACGTGTGGGGTGTGTACTGGCTGTGGGGTCCCGAGTACGCACGATCGAACGAACTCGCTGCCCGGCGCCCGTTGCCCCCGGTGCTGCGGGGGGACGCTGCGACCTCGATGCGTTGCGTCGAACAGACGATCTCGGACCTGCACGACCATGGTTGGACCCATCACATCCAGCGATTGATGGTGCTCGGCAACCTCGCCCTGCTGGCGGGGGTCGACCCGCAGGCGATGACGGAATGGATGTGGGCGAGCTTCGTCGACGGTGCCGAGTGGGTGATGACCCCGAACGTCGTCGGGATGGCCCTGTTCGCCGACGGAGGGCGGATGGCGAGCAAGCCGTACGCGGCCGGCGGTGCATACATCGACAAGATGAGCAACTACTGCGGCGGATGTCGGTTCGACCGTCGCAAACGCGTCGGCGATGACGCGTGCCCCTTCACCACGTTGTACTGGGACTTTCTCGACCGCAACGAGCAACGCCTCGTCGGCAACCATCGTCTCGGCAATCAACTCGGAGCGATGCGCAAGCTCGCCGATCGCCCAGCTGTCAGAACCCGCGCCGTCGAGGTCCTGGCCGCCCTCGACCGCGGCGAACTCTGAAATGTCGCGTCGGTTCGCACGGTGACCCGGCGCGAGAGACTGCCCACAGTCGCTCTGGCCCAAGACGGCGCCGAGGGACTGCCCACAGTCGCTTGGGCCCTGCGTGCAGCGTTGCGCACCCGAACCATGCTGAAGTCCGACCGGCTCGCGCGACACACAGACCCTCGGGAACCAATACAGCGGCGCTTGTTCGGCGTCGATCGCCCCCACCATCGGCGGCGCGTTGGGTTCGGTTGGGTTGATGCGGCACGAATCGGGTGATCCCCGGAGCCTCGCTGCAGTGATGGACGAGGCTCACCACGGCCAGGGCAGCGATCAGCCGTTCGGCGGCAGGTACAGGTTGAGGAACGCCATCGTCTTGGCCCACGCGGCTCGGGCGGCAGGTTCGACGTAGAACATCTCGGACTCGTGGTTGTCGAACGCATGCCCAGCGTTTTCGACATTGACGACGAAACCTTCGCGACCGGCGATCGCAGCATTGACCTTGTCGACGCCCTCGTTGGGCAGGAACAGGTCGTTGTTGCCGAAATGAAACAACGTCGGGCACGAGACCTGGTCGATCATGCCGAGCATGTCCGGAACACCCGAGCCGTAGTAGCTGACACAGACCGACGGATCGGCGGTGGCCGCGACACCGAACGACAACGTGCCACCGAGGCAGAAGCCGAGCACGCCTGGCCTGCTCGTCACCCCATCGAGCCCACCGAGGTGGGAGAGTGCCCGGGCGCAATCGGCGATCGCTGTTGGACCATCCATCTGCTGCACCGTGGCCATCGACGCCGTCATCCCGGCTTCGTCGTGGTCCGCCTCCCAATTGGGTGAGAATCGCCAGAATACGTCCGGCGCGCCGACGATGTAGCCGGCATCGGCAAGCCGCTCGGCCACCGCGCGGATGTACTTGCCAACCCCGAAGATCTCTTGGATCAGCAGAATGGCCGCGGTCGGCTCACCGGCGGGTGTCCAGATGTGCAGGTCCATCGACCCGTCCTCACCGTTGTCCAGTGGGCAGGAAATCGAGTCAATGCGCAGTGTCGCCATCTGCTCATGGTGGCACACAAGGGTTCACCGCGATGGCAGCCGAGGGCGCCGAGATAGCGTCGGGGGCTGTGTTGCTCGCCGACTTCGACTACCACCTCCCGCACGAGCGCATCGCCCAGATTGCGATCGAACCGCGCGACGCGGCCAAATTGCTCGTCGATCAGGGATCTGCAATGCCGCTGCACCGCCACGTGAGCGACCTCACCGAGTACCTCGAACCGGGGGATCTGCTGGTGGTCAACGACTCGAAGGTGATCCCGGCGCGGCTCAAGCTGAACCGTGCCAGCGGGGGAGCGGCGGAGGTCCTGCTGCTGGAACCCATCGCCAGCATCGACGGCGACCGCCGGGTGTGGGAAGCGCTCGTGCGGCCCGGCAAGAAGCTCAAGGTCGGCGAACAACTCCACGGGCGAGATGGCCTCCCGCTGGTCGAGATCGGCGAACGGACCGCTGCTGGTGACACGTTCCAGATCACCCTGATCGGTGACGGCGATCCGCTCGCGTTGCTGGATGCCAACGGTGACATGCCGCTGCCGCCGTACATCACCGCTCCGCTCGGCGAACGCGATCGCTACCAGACTGTCTACGCCAACGAACCCGGATCCGCTGCGGCGCCGACCGCTGGTCTGCACTTCACGCCGGAGTTGCTGGCATCGATCCGAGCGATGGGCGTCGACATCGCAACGGTCGAACTCGTCGTTGGACTCGACACGTTCCAGCCGATGAACGTGGAGGATCCGCTCGACCATCAGATCCACAGCGAGCGATATCGGGTCACCGCCGATGTGATCGAACGATGCCACGATGCCCGCCGAGTCGTTGCCGTCGGCACCACCGCGACCCGAGCACTCGAGTCGGCGGCGACATTCGGCGAACTCGAGGGACGGACGCGGCTCTTCATCCATCGCGGCTACGAATGGAAGACGGTCGACGTCTTGATGACCAACTTCCATCTGCCCAAGACGAGTTTGCTGGTGATGATCGAAGCGTTCATCGGTCCACGTTGGCGGCGGCTGTACGAGGAAGCCCTCGCCGACGACTACCGATTCCTGTCCTTCGGCGATTCGATGCTGCTGAACAGGAGTCTGTAAATGCATCCCGTGCATCTGGAAGTTCTCGCAATCGACGGAGCCGCCCGCACGGGTATCGGCCACACCGCCAAGGGCTCGTATCGCACCCCCTGCTTCATGCCGGTCGGGACCAGGGGAGCGATCAAATACCTCAGTGCAGCCGACTACGAACGGCTGGGCGCTGAGATCGTGCTCGGCAACACCTACCACCTGATGCTGCGGCCGGGTGCCGAGACCGTCGCCCACTTCGGTGGTCTCGGCAAATTCAGCGATTGGAAGGGTCTCACCCTGACCGACTCCGGCGGGTTCCAGGTGTTCTCGCTCGAGCCGAAAGTGGACGACGACGGGGTGACGTTCAAGAGCACCTACGACGGCTCCAAGCACCGATTCACGCCCGAGAGTGCCGTTGCGACCCAAGAATTGCTCGGCGCTGACATCCAGATGGTGCTCGACGTCTGCGCCCCGTTGCCGTCGCCGCCCGCGGTGATCCGGGTCGCGCTCGACCGCACCACGGCGTGGGCCGCTCGCGCCAAAGCTGCCCACACCCGAGCCGACCAAGCGCTGTTCGGCATCGTCCAGGGTGGAATCGATCCGGTGCTGCGCGCCGAGTCGGCGCAGGCCACGGCAGCGCTGGAGTTCGACGGATACGGCATCGGGGGACTGAGCGTGGGCGAGACCCGTGCGGAAATGCTGCCGGCACTCGCTGCAGCGATCGAACATCTCCCGCTCGACCGACCCCGGTACCTGATGGGTGTGGGTGATCCGGCGTCGCTGGTGGAGGCGGTCGGACTTGGCGTCGATCAGTTCGACTGCGTCATGCAGACTCGGATCGGTCGCCACGGAACCGCCCTCACGGGCGGCGGCAAGTTGCACGTCAAGAACGCCAAGCACGCCTTGGCGGACGAACCGCTCGACGCCGATTGCAGCTGCGAGGTCTGTGCCCGTCATAGCCGGGGCTACATCCGACATCTGTTCCAGGTCGGCGAACCGACTGGATCACGGCTGGTCAGCCTGCACAACATCGGCTGGACATTGCAGTTGATGGACCGGATGCGGGCTGCGATTGGCGAAGGGTGTTTCGATCAACTGCGGCGAGAGGTGCTCACTGTTTGGGGTTGATCGCTGGGTAGGATCTTGCGCTGGCCCGGCCCCCTGTCGGAGCGCCCATCATTCTGGAAGACACGATGCTCTCAACTCTGACCCTGTTCGCTGCCGAAAGCAGCGGCGGAAGCGCCCTCAGCCTGCTGTTTCTCCCGCTGATGTTTGTCGGTGCCTACTTCTTGCTGATCCGTCCACAGCGCCGGCGGATGAAGGAGCAGTCGAACCTGCAGGGTGCACTGCAAGAGGGTGATGAGGTCATCACCACGTCGGGAATGTACGGATTCATCACCGGATTCGACGGCGACATCGTCTGGCTCGAAATCGACGACAACATTCAGATTCGCGTCGCCCGGGCCGCAGTACAGCGCAAGGTCGATACCTCGGCCCAGACGAGCGAATCCCCGGCGTCGGGCAACAAGCGTGGCTCGACTGCCATCGACGACATCGCCGACGACTCCGAGAAGTAGTCGATGACCCGCAAACTCGTTCTCTCTGTCGTCGGTACGATCGTCGTCGCCTTCGGCCTGCTCGGTGCGAACATCCTGCTCGGCTGGACGCCACACCTCGGACTCGATCTCCGGGGTGGCATCTCGGTCACCTTGCGTCCTGTTCCCGGCCAGGATTACAGCCCCGACAGCCTGACGTTGGCCGTCGAGCGCATTCGTGAGCGAGTCGACAGCTTTGGCGTCGGTGAGCCCGAGATCGTCCAGCAGGACGACGCGATCGTCGTCAACCTGCCGGGCGTCAACGACCAGACCGAAGCGCTCAACCTGGCCAAGGTGACCGGCAAGGTCTACCTGCGCCCAGTGCTCGCATGCGGTGCAGCCACCCCACCGGTCGTGGACAGCGCAACGTCCACCACGATCGTCGGCGACACCACCGCAACATCTGTCGACGGCGCAAGCACCACGACGCCGGCAACCGGCGCGACGACTGCCACGACCGTTGGCGAGTCCGTCGCGACTGCGCCTGGCGGCCCTGCGCGGCGGGTCAGTTCCACGCCATCCACCACCGTCCCCACCGATGGCACCGCGAGCAGCCTCGCGACCGATGGGTCGAACACCACGATCGTCGGCGACGTCACGTCGACTGTCCCTGGCGACACCACTGTCCCGGGCGACACCACGGCCACGACGACAGCCGCCCAGACGTTCTCCGATCCAACCCAGACAGAGGTGCTGTACAACCGTGACAACACCGAGGTCTGCCAGGTCGGGCCGAGCGAGGGTGATGGCACGATCTTCGACCAAGACACGGCGCAGCCCCAGATCATTGGCGGCTCGTGGGGCGTCACCGTCGGCCTGAAGGGTGGCGGCAGCGGCGAAGACGTCTGGAACGCTCTGGCATCGTCGTGTTACAACGCGACCCCCACGTGTCCGTCCCGTCGGCTTGCGATCGAGGTCGACGGCATCATCCAGTCGGCTCCGACCGTGAACGCCGCCAACTTCACCAACAGTGTCCAGATCACCGGACAGTTCAAGAAGAGTGAAGCACAGCAGTTGTCCGACGTGCTCAACTCCGGAGCGTTGCCGGTCACACTGCAAGCTGACGCAGTCGAGAACATCTCGGCAACGCTCGGAGCGGACTCTTTGAATGCGGCACTGGTCGCCGGCGGTATCGGCGTCGGCCTCGTCCTGCTTTTCATGGTTCTGTATTACCGCCGCTTGGCGGTGGTCGTGATCCTCGGTTTGCTGATCTCGGGCGCTCTGATCTACAGCGCAAGCGCGATGATCTCGGAGTTCTACAACGGCGTCCTGTCGCTGTCCGGCATCGCCGGACTCGTCGTCTCGATCGGTGTCACCGTCGACACTTACGTCGTGTTCTTCGAGCGATTGAAAGACGACGTCCGCCTTGGTCGGTCGTTGAAGAACTCGGCTCGTCGAGGGTTCAAGTCGGCGTTCAAAACGGTGCTCGTCGCCAACGCCGTCTCGTTCATCGGTGCAATCGTGTTGTTCTACCTGTCCGTCGGTGCGGTTCGAGGGTTTGCGTTCTACCTCGCCCTGTCCACCGTGATGGACGTCGTCGTCGCTTACTTCTTCACCGGACCAGCCGTGTTGTTGCTGGCTCGGAGCCGGTTCATGGCCGGTAAGAAAATCATGGGTCTCGACATCGAACTGCCAGCCCCCAACAACTCTTTGAGCGGAGCAACGTCATGACGTCAACGCTTGACACCGACAGCACCGGCGAGGCTGCGTCCCATCTCGATCCGCTTCCGCCCCCGCGCCGCAACGTCTTCGGTCGGCTGTATCACGGTGAGACCCGAATGGATTTCATGGGCCGCAAGTGGTTCGGACTCGGCGTCTCGCTCACGCTGATCGTGATCACCCTCGCGTCGCTCGGGTTCCAAGGGCTCAATCTCGGACTCGACTTCGAAGGCGGGGTCCAGTGGGAAGCGCCGTCGGCCAACTTGTCCAGAGACGATGTGCTCACGATCCTCAACGACAACGGGGTCAATACCGCTGACGCCAAAATCACAAATGTCAATGCAAGTGGGATCGACCGGGTCCGGATTCAGGTCGGCGAGCAGCCACCCGAGATCCGCCAAGCGGTGTTCGATGCGATCGGAGCCAAGGTCGGCAACGTCGAAGACGTCTCGAGCACGTCGGTCAGTTCCTCGTGGGGGAGCGAGATCACCAGCAAGGCCGTTCGAGCGCTCATCGTGTTCGTGATCCTCGTCAGTTTGTTCATCGCCTGGCGGTTCGAGTGGCGAATGGCTGCAGGAGCAATCGCGGCCATGATCCACGACGTCCTGATCAGCGTGGGCGTGTACTCGGTGTTGCGATTGGAGGTGACGCCATCGACGGTCATCGCGTTCTTGACAATCCTCGGTTTCTCCCTGTACGACACCATTGTCGTGTACGACAAGATCAACGAGAACACAGCCCGTTTCAGCGGAGCCCGACTCCCGTACGACGACGTGATCAACGTGTCGATGAACCAGGTTTTCATGCGCTCGCTCAACACCAACGTCACCGCGGTGTTGCCGGTGTTGTCGCTGTTGGTGGTCGGCTCCGGCATCATGGGTGCGATTGCGCTGCGTGACTTCGCCCTCGCGTTGTTCGTTGGTCTGATTACCGGCTCGTACTCGTCGATCTTCATCGCTGCTCCCGTGCTCGCCGAACTCAAGGTCCAGACTCCGAAGTGGAAGTCGCTGCGCAGCGTGCCCCGTGCGACCGGCGTCGAACTCGAGCGGCTCGTGCTCGGCGGTTCGCCGGCTGCTCGCCGCGAAGCCGTCCGCAACCGAGCAGGCGCCGGCGTGACGGCAGCCAACGACGACAAGTTCGGCGTGGTGCACAGGCCGACAACCCCGGAAGCCGTCTTGTCGCACCCGCCTCGCCCGCGTAAGAAGACCCGCCGCTGACCACCCACCCTCGCTAGCCTGCACGCCATGGTCAGCGAAGTGCGTCCAACCGACAGTGCCTGGGTCAAAGGGCTCGTGCGTGAGATCGCCGACTATCCCAATCCAGGGGTCACGTTCCGTGACATCACCCCGCTGCTCGGCAGCGCCGAAGGGTTCCAACGGGCCATCATCGACCTGGTCCACCGCTTCGACGACGTGCCGGTCGATCGAGTGCTCGGCATGGAGGCCCGGGGATTCATCCTCGCTGCGCCGGTCGCGTTCCGGATCGGCGCCGGCTTCGTCCCGGTCCGCAAGCCCGGCAAATTGCCGTGGGCTGTCGTGCGCGAGGAGTACTCGCTCGAATACGGCACCGACAAGCTCGAAATGCATCGTGATGCCATCCATCCGGGCGAGCGAGTGTTGATCATCGACGATGTGCTCGCAACCGGCGGCACGGCATCGGCGACCTGCCGACTCGTCGAAGCGCTCGGGGGCGTCGTGGCTGGCCTCGGCTTCCTACTCGAGATCGGCGCCCTCGACGGTCGATCCAAGCTCGATGGCCGAATGGTGGAGAGCCTGGCGGTGTACTGACCCGATGGGAACCGTCGATCGCGTCCTCCCCTGGCGTCGCCAGCAGCAGGTGACCCACGACGAACTTGCGCCCATCCTCGCGTCGTACAAGAAGCGCCACCCGAAGGCGGGTACGGCGATGATCACCAAGGCGTTTGCGACTGCCAGTCAAGCCCACCGCCACCAGGTCCGCAGCAGCGGCGAGGGATACATCAACCACCCGCTGGCCGTCGCTCGGATCGTTGCCGACATCGGGCTCGACGAGACGTCGCTCGCAGCGGCCTTGCTGCACGACTCGGTCGAAGACACCGAGATCACGCTGCTCGAAGTCGAGAAGGAGTTCGGTGCCGACGTGGCCGCGATCGTCGACGGTGTCACCAAGCTCGAGCGGCTGCAATTCGACTCCAAGGAAGCCCAACAGGCAGCCACGATGCGCAAGATGCTGGTCGCGATGGCTCGCGACCTGCGGGTGTTGATCATCAAGCTCGCCGATCGCCTCCACAACATGCGCACCATCGCCGGCATGCCGATCGACAAGCAACGGCGCATTGCCCAAGAAACGCTCGACATCTACGCTCCGTTGGCTCACCGACTGGGCATGCAGGAACTCCGTCAACAACTCGAAGACCTCAGCTTCGCGTCGTTGTACCCCAAGCGGTTCGCCGAGCTCGACCATCTCGTCACCACCCGCAGCCCGGGTCGCGATTTGTATCTCGCCAAGGCGCTGGCCGAAGTGCGGGGCCGACTGTCGGACCTCAACATCCACTCCGAGGTCACCGGTCGCGGCAAGCACATGTGGAGCATCTACGAGAAGATGATCCAGAAGGATCGAGATTTCGACGAGATCTTCGACCTTGTCGCAATCCGGGTCATCGTCGATTCGATCAAGGATTGTTACGCCGCCCTCGGCTGCATCCATGGTCGCTGGAAGCCCGTGGTCGGTCGGTTCAAGGACTACATCGCAATGCCCAAGTTCAACCTCTACCAGAGCTTGCACACCACGGTCATCGGACCGGATGGCAAGGTCATCGAGGTCCAGATCCGTACCCGCGAGATGCACCAGCGGGCCGAATGGGGAGTCGCCGCTCACTGGGCGTACAAGGAAGACGCACCCACCCAGGACATCGACTGGCTCAACCGCATCATCGACTGGCAGGCCGAAGTCAGCGACCCGAACCAGTTCATGGAGAGCCTCAAGACCGACCTCGAACAGGAGGAGGTGTTCGTGTTCACTCCCAAGGGACGGGTGATCACGCTCCCGATCCACTCGACCACGGTCGACTTCGCCTACGCGGTCCACACCGAGGTCGGCCACAAATGCATCGGCGCCAAGGTCAACGGACGGCTGGTGCCGCTCGACCACCGCATGCGTAGCGGCGACACCTGCGAGATCTTCGTTTCCAAGCTCGAAACCGCAAGCCCGTCGCGTGACTGGCTGACGTTCGTCGAGTCACCCCGAGCTCGCAACAAGATTCGCCAGTGGTTCAGCCGCGAACGTCGCGATGACGCGCTCGAGTCCGGGCGCGACGAACTGGCGAAAGAGTTCCGTCGCGAATCGCTGCCCGTGCAGGGAATGTGGAACTCCGACGTGCTGCTCGCCGAGATCCACAGCCACGGCTACGTCGATCTCGACACCGCACTCGTGGCGATCGGCGAACGACACCTGTCGGCTCGGACACTCGTGCAGAAAGTCGCCCGCGACATTCGCACCGGCGACCAAGAGGAGCAACTGTCCGTCGCCCCGGTCCTGCGCCCTCGCGGATTCCAGCGGGCGCGCTCGAAGGTCGGCATCCACGTCGAGGGCCTCGACGACGTCTTGGTTCGGCTGTCGCGCTGTTGTACACCCGTGCCCGGCGACGAGATCATGGGCTTCGTCACCCGCGGCCGCGGCGTCAGCGTGCACCGATCCGATTGCGCCAACGCTGTCTCGCTGATGAGCGACCAGGCGTCTCGGCTGATCGAGGTCGAATGGGACGGCGAGAATCGCAAGACCGTCTTCCGAGCCGGCGTCGAGGTGGTCGCCCTCGACCGCTCGAAGCTGTTGCGTGATGTCGCCAACGCACTGAGCGAGCAGCACGTCAACATCGTCGCCTGCAGCACCCACACCGGCAATGATCGTGTGGCCAAGATGCGGTTCGATTTCGAACTCGCCGACCCGGGCCACCTCGACGCGGTGCTGCGCACCATCAAGACCATCGACGGCGTCTACGACGCCTACCGGCTCGTCCCCGGCAAAGGCGGCTGACCGCCCCCCGATCGTTCGAGCCGCACTGTGTGCAGATCGAGCCGGGGGTGCGGCCGAAATGCACACGGTTGATCGGACGGGCTGGCGCAAAGTCGATGTGTGTGCAGATCGAGCCGGGCGTGCGACCGAAATGCACACGGAGACGGCCGACGGAAGCGACTGTCACACCGGTGGAGTACACCACTGTGTATGCCCAAGTGCGCCGATGTGCGTGCCGTGGGCGAGTTTGCAGCCTCTCGCTACGGCACGTTCAATCTGCGCCAGGCTGCCGCCAACGGACTCACCCGCCACGATCTCGCTCGGCTGGAGCGCGACGGTGTCGTCGTTCGCGTCCGACCATCGGTGTGGCGGTTTGCGGGCGTCGATCTCACCTGGCGCCACGAGCTGTACGCAGCAACGCTCGGGCGGATCGCAGCCGCATCGCATCTCAGCGCGAGCGCCCTCGCCCATCTCGACGGGGCGAGCACGGTGCCTCACATGCCGGAGATCGTTGTTCCGTTCTCTGCATCTGCCCGCCTGCCCGGGGTACTGGTGCGTCGCAGCCGTCAGCTGTCGAGGTCGGACATCACCATCATCGACAACATCCCGTGCACGACCATGGCGCGCACGGCATGCGACATTGCCAGCCTCGTCGATCGCTCGACGCTGATTCGCGTTATCGACGACATTCAACGGCGCGGAGCGAGCATGCAGTGGCTCATCGAGCGAGCCGAGCTGCTGCAGTGCACGGGCCGATCGGGCCCGACCGAGGTGCTCGACATCGTTCGTCGGCGTCTCGACGGCTACCGGGTCCCAGACTCGTGGTTCGAACGACTGCTCGAGGGGTGCTTGGCCTCACCGGTGTTGACGGGCATCGTCCGTCAGCACGAGCTGCGATCGGAATCTGGCGAATTCGTCGCTCGATTCGATCTCGCCCTGCCCTGGGCTCGACTTGGCATCGAGGGCCACAGCCGCAGTTTCCACCTCGGTGAGATCGCCGAGCGGCACGACGAGGATCGCGACCTGCGCGCATCGGCAGAGGGCTGGGAGGTGCTGTACCTCGGGTTTGCGGCGACACGATCGCCCGCCCAGGTGCGAGGGATGATCGAACGTGTTGTCCAGCGTCGGATGCTCGACCTGCAACTTTCCGCACCCCTGCGCTGACCCGACCAGAACGTGGGCTGGGTCGGGACCGTGTGCACATTGGGCGCGATAAGCGGCGCATCTGCACACAGTTCTCGTCGCGGGTACGGTCGCCTCGGGACCGTGTGCACTTTCGGCGCGGTCTTGGGCTGTTCGGCACACAGTCTGCGGGCGCGAAGCAAAGGAGCGGCAACGCACTGCACGAGGTCACCGCAAACCTCCCGCGGGAATGGGAGACTGCTCCTCTAGCCTTGACGACCATGCCCGAGTTCCAGACCAGCCCAGGGATGCGCGACATCCTGCCGCCGGAATCGACTCGTTGGCGACGGTTCCAACAGGTGTTTGCCGAGGTCGTCGAAGCCGCCGGCTACGGCGAGATCATGCCACCGATGATGGAAGACCTCGGCGTCTTCCAGCGCATCGGTGATGCCACCGATGTCGTCACCAAGGAGATGTACGACTTCACCGACAAGGGCGGTCGCCACGTCGGATTGCGTCCGGAACAGACGGCCAGCGTGTGTCGGGCCTATGCCCAGCATCGGCCGCTGACGCCGTGGAAGGTCTTCTACGCCGGACCCAACTTCCGTTACGAGAAGCCCCAAAGGGGCCGGTACCGCCAGTTCGATCAGGTGGGGATCGAGGTGCTCGGCGCTGACGATCCATACATCGACGTCGAGGTCATTGCGCTCGGTTGGGAGTTCTACCGTCGGCTCGGGCTGCAGCAGGTCCATCTGTTGCTGAACAGCCTCGGTGAACCGCCGGACCGTGCTGCATATGTCGATTCCTTGCAGGCCTATTTCGAGGCAAACCTCGATGCCCTGACCGAAGAGAGTCGGATCACGCTCCACAAGAATCCGCTGCGGGTGCTCGACTCCAAGCGCGCTCCAGATCAGGCATTGATCGCGACAGCGCCCAAGATCGCCGACTTCTACAGTCCGGACGCAGCCGCTCACTTCGAAGCCGTGCAGCAGGGTCTCACCGATCTCGGTGTCCCGTTCACGATCGACAGCAAGCTGGTCCGTGGCCTCGACTACTACCGTCGCACCACGTTCGAGTTCCAAGGCGGCACCCTCGAATCTGCCCAGAATGCGCTGGGCGGCGGTGGCCGCTACGACGGGTTGGTCGAATCGCTCGGTGGTCCACCGACTCATGGCGTCGGCTTCGCCCTCGGTCTCGACCGCACCCTGCTGGCCTGCGACGACGAGGGTGTCTTCGCCGCGCCGAACATCGCCGTCGACTGCTTCGTGGTCGACACCACGGGCGGTCGCGAGGCGCTTCGGATCTGTCATGAGATGCGCAGCAATGGACTCTCCGCCGACCGAGCGTTCGAGAACCGCAGCATGAAGAGCCAGATGAAAGCCGCGGATCGCAGCGGCGCCGAGATCGCGATCATCATCGGCTCAAACGAACTCGAAGCCGGCACGGCCGTCGTGCGCCCGTTGCGGGCGGCGATCACCGAAGGTTCCCAACAGCGCGAGGTTGCTCGCGACACCCTGATGTCCGAAGTGAAGAGAGCGCTCGTCGGCGCTGATCAATCGACCCAAGCCAAGAAGGAAACACGATGAGCGCCACGAGTATGCGCACCCACATGAGCGGCGAACTCCGCTCCGAGCACATCGGCCAAACCGTCAGCGTCTGCGGCTGGGTCGCCAGTCGCCGCGAACACGGCAATCAGCTCGCGTTCGTCGACCTCCGCGATCACACGGGCGTGATCCAGT
Source organism: Ilumatobacteraceae bacterium (assembly GCA_039920665.1). GTDB lineage: Bacteria > Actinomycetota > Acidimicrobiia > Acidimicrobiales > Ilumatobacteraceae > WLMZ01. The sequence goes on along the minus strand of JBDSDH010000058.1, from coordinate 10,033 downwards.
GCGTGGTCGACAACGACGTCGACGTCCGCAGCGAGTACGTCCTGCGCGTCACCGGCGTGGTCCGAGCCCGCCTTGCGGGCACGGTCAACCCGAACTTGCCGACCGGCGAAGTCGAGCTGGGGGAGTGCGTCGTCGAGGTGCTGCGTCAGGCGGAGCCGCCGCCGTTCCCGATCGACTCTCGCGCCGACAAGGTGGAAGAGACCACCCGGCTGCAGTTCCGCTATCTCGACATCCGCCGTGAACGGATGCAGAAGAATCTCCGCTTGCGGGCCACGGTCAACTCGGCCATCCGGCGGGCGATGGAGGCTCAGGATTTCGTCGAGGTCGAGACCCCGATGCTCGTCCCGTCGACGCCCGAAGGCGCTCGCGAGTTCCTCGTGCCGAGCCGCAAGGAGCCAGGTTCGTTCTACGCGCTGCCGCAGAGCCCGCAGCTCTTCAAGCAACTGTTGATGGTGGCTGGCGTGGATCGCTACTACCAGATTGCTCGCTGCCTGCGGGACGAAGACCTACGTGCCGACCGTCAGTACGAGTTCATGCAACTCGACGCCGAGATGAGCTTCGTCAGCCAGGATGACGTTCTGGAGGCAATCAGCCGTGCGGTCGAGGCTGCGGCCGAGGCCGTCACCGGTGAGAAGTCGCCCACCATCGAGCGGATGACGTGGCACGACGCGATGAACCGGTTCGGTGTCGACAAGCCCGACTTGCGGTTCGGGATGGAACTCACCGAACTGACCGACGTGTTCTCCGCCACCGAGTTCAAGGCGTTCACGGGTGCCGAGTCGATCAAGGGCATCAATGCCGCCGGCAAGGCCGAAGAACTCGGCCGCAACAAGCTCGACCAGATGACCGACCGGGCCAAGCAGATGGGTGCCAAGGGGCTCGTCTGGCTGAAGGTCAACAGCGACGGTGTCTTCGAGTCGCCGGTCGCGAAGTTCCTCAGTGAGGCCGAGCAGGCCGAGCTCAAGACCCGCCTCGACGCCAAGCCGGGCGACCTCATCCTGATCGTCGCCGACACGTGGGACGTCACCTGTGACGTGCTCGGCACACTCCGCAACGACCTTGGCCGCCCGCCGGTCTGGCAGGGCCCTTACCGCTACGTCTGGGTCACCGAGTTCCCGCTTTTCGTCGGCGTCGACAAAGAGACCGGTCACCCCAAGCCGGGCCACCATCCGTTTTGCCGACCATTCCCCGAAGACGTCCATCTGATGGAGACCGAGCCGATGAAGGTGCGGGCGATGGCCTACGACCTCGTGCTCAACGGGTGGGAGCTCGGTTCGGGCAGCATCCGGATCCACGAGAGCGATCTGCAACGCAAGATCTTCACCGCGCTCGGGATCAGTGACGAGGACGCCGAAAAGAAGTTCGGGTTCTTCCTCCGTCCGTTCGAATACGGTGCTCCGCCCCATGGCGGGTTCGGCATGGGTATCGACCGGTTGGTCGCGATTCTCGCCGGCGAGGAGAACATTCGCGAGATCATCGCGTTCCCGAAGACCCAGAGCGGTCAGGATCCTATGACCAACGCTCCGACGCCGCCCGCCCCCAAACAGCTCGACGAACTCGGCATCAGAGTTCTCCCACCCAAGGTCTGATCCATTGGGCGATCGGCCGTCCCGGGGTAGCCTCGCCGGATGGCCAGCCCTCACTTTCGCGCCGGCGTCGTCATCGTCGTGCGTGGGCTCGATGATCGTCTGCTCGCGTTCGAGCGGGCAGACGTCGCGGGGCAATGGCAATTCCCTCAGGGCGGCATCGAAGTCGGCGAAGAGCCCGTGCTCGCCGCGTGGCGCGAGCTGCTCGAAGAAACGGGCCTCGGACCCAACGACGTGATGGCGGTTGCCGAGTATCCCGGTTGGGTCGTGTACGAGTACCCGGCCGATCTCATCTCCAGTAAAGGTCGACTCGGCCAGGCCCAGCGCTGGTACCTGTTCGATGCACTGCGGGCCGACATCCAACCAACGCCGGACGGCAGTGAGTTCACTGCCTGGCAATGGGTCACGCGGGATTGGATACTCGAGAACGCGATCGACTTCCGCAAGCCCGGATACGCGCTCGTCTTGGCGGCGATGTGAGCGACCTGTTCAGCAGCGCCGCCGCGGATCGGCTCCGCCAGCAAGCGCCGCTCGCGGCACGGCTGCGCCCACGTACTCTCGACGAGGTCGTCGGTCAGACCCACCTCGTTGGACCGGGCCGCCCGCTGCGTCGGCTGGTCGAACAGGACCGGCTCACCTCGGCGATCTTCTGGGGACCTCCAGGCACCGGCAAGACCACGCTCGCGCTGGCGATCGCAGGAAGCACCAAGCGCGCGTTCGAGCAACTGTCCGCCGTGACGGCCGGCGTCAAAGATGTGCGCGAGGTGATCGAACGAGCCCGGCAGCGCCTCGGCGAACACGGCCGGGGCACGATCCTGTTCCTCGATGAGATCCATCGCTTCTCCAAGAGTCAGCAGGATGCGCTGCTGCCCGCCGTCGAGGACGGCACCCTCACCTTGATCGGTGCAACCACCGAGAATCCGTTCTTCGAGGTCAATCCGCCGCTGCGCAGTCGGAGCACGCTGTTTCGGCTCGAGCCGCTGGACCGTGTCGCGATCGCCGAACTGATCAGACGGGGTTTGGCGTCGGAGAGCATCACGGCGTCACCCGCTGCGATCGATCTGCTCGCCGACCGCTCCGGCGGCGACGGACGCCAGGTGCTCACGGCACTCGAGGTGGCATGTGCGCTGGCGTATCCGGACCAGATGACGATCGAGCACGTCGAGTCAGCGCTCGGCACGAGTGCGCTGCGCTACGGCCGCGACGATCACTACGACGTGATCAGCGCATTCATCAAGAGCATTCGGGGCAGCGACGTCGACGCTGGCCTGTACTGGTTGGCACGGATGCTGGAAGCGGGAGAGGACGCCCGTTTCATTGCTCGGCGACTCATCATTCTCGCCAGTGAAGACATCGGGATGGCAGATCCCCAATCGCTGGTCATCGCCGTCGCCGCTGCCCACGCAATCGAACACGTCGGGCTGCCGGAGGGTCAGCTCAATCTGGCCCAGGCCGTGGTCCACCTCGCCACCGCGCCCAAGAGCAACCGGGCGGCGCTCGGGATCTGGAATGCACGCACGTTGGTCAAGGACGGGATGATCGGAGAAGTCCCGGCTCACCTGCGCGATGCGCACTATCAGGGAGCGACATCTCTCGGCCACGGCACGACCTACGTGTACCCTCACGATGATCCCCGTGGGTGGGTTCGCCAGCAGTACGGCCCCGACGAATTGGCCGCCGGTTCGCTGTACGAACCGACCCGGCATGGTTTCGAACGAGAGGTGGCAGAGCGGATGCAGGCACGACATGACGATCGCCTCGACACGGGGTCCGAGTTGGCTGCTGACGTGGCTCCCGACGAGGTGATGAGATGAGCGCCGGAGAACTGGCAATGGTACTTGCGACGGTGCTCTGCTCGATCGGATTCGCAGCGCTCATCGTCGTGCTGCTGCGAGTGCTCGACACACTGCGCTCGCTGCGTGCTGAGGTCGAATCGCTGCGCAACGAGACCCGTCCATTGCTCACCGAACTGCAGTCCAGCAGCGATCAGGCCCGGGCTGCGATGCGTGAGGCTCGCGTCGACCTCGAACGGTTCGACCGAGTGCTCGGATCCGCCGAAGCAATCAGCGGTGCCGTGAGCGGCGGCAGTCGCGTCGCCCGCGCAGCGCTGTCGGCACCGGTCATCAAAGCTGCAGGTATCGCAACCGGTACCCAGCGCACGTTTCGCCGGTTGCGACGCCAGCCCGATCGTCAGAACGACAAGGAGGTCCGCCGATGATGAAGCGAGTGACGTGGTTCGTGAGCGGAGCCGTGGCCGGAGTGGCCGGCACCGGTTACGCCAAGCGAAAGGTCAAGGCCACAGCGGCGCAATTGGCGCCCGTCAATGTCGCCAAATCTGCAGTGGCCAAGGTGCGCGACCGACGCAACGACGTGGTCGAAGCCGTGCGCGATGGACGCCAGGCAATGAAGGCCAAAGAAGCCGAGCTCAAGGCGCGGCTGCACGGCACGACAGCACCGATCGCCGAAGAACTCGCCGATCCGTTGTCGGCCGACGACCAGATCGTGGTCGACGGGCATCCGGTTGAGCCGGGTCAGGTGATCGTGTTGCGCCAGGTACGCGACAACGAACAAGTCGGACCGCGCCGGAACAGCCGCCGTCCTCGCAGCACGCGCAACTCCCACAATCCGCGTAGCGAGGCATGACTTCGACCTTGCCGGCATCGTCCACCGGCGTCGGTCCAGCGGACTCCGACCTGCTCGATGATCTTCGCCGTGCGCTGGCCCCCGACCGGGTCCGCATCGGCAGCGCAGAGCTCAGGTTGTATCGGCGCGATGCATCGAACTTCGACGGCGATGCGTCCGTCGTGGTGTTTCCGCTGACGACCTCCGAGGTCCAGGCTGCGATTCAGGCATGCGTGCGCCACCGACGACCGTGGGTCGCGCGTGGTTCCGGCACCGGTCTCGCCGGAGGAGCGACCCCTCTCGATGGTGCAGTCGTGATCTCGCTGGCGAAAATGAATCGGATCATCTCGGTCGATGCTGCGTCGCGATCGGCCTGGGTCGAACCAGGGGTGCTGAACCTGGATCTGACCAGGTCGGTCGAGCACCTCGGGTTGCACTTCGCGCCCGACCCGAGCAGCCAACAGAGCTGCACCATCGGTGGCAACGTGGCCAACAACTCCGGCGGGCCTCACTGTCTCGCCGACGGCGTCACATCGGCGCACATCCTGGCGATGGAGGTCGTACTCCCCGAAGGCGACATCGTCACGATCGGTGGCGAGGACGCCGATCCACTCGGGTTCGATCTGCGTGGATGCTTCGTCGGCAGCGAGGGCATGTTCGGCATCGCGACCCGGATCTGCGTGCGGCTCAGCCAGAACCCGCCGATGGTACGGACAATGTTGCTCGACTACGAGTCTGTTGAAGACGGCGCTGCGACCGTCAGCGCGATCATCGCCGACGGGATGGTGCCCGCCGCGCTGGAGATGATGGACGCGCTGTGCACTCGGGCGGTCGAGGAGTACATCCATGCCGGGCTGCCGATGGATGCAGCGGCGATCCTGCTCGTCGAGGTCGCCGGCCTGCCCCACGCGCTCGAGGACGAGGTCGCCCGGATCATTGCGATCGGCCGTGCCCACCGAGCTCGTACAGTGCGCGTCGCCCAGGACGAAGCCGAGCGAGCACTGCTGTGGAAGGGTCGCAAGACAGCATTCGGCGCGATCGCTCGGATCAAGCCGAACTACTACCTCCACGACACTGTCGTGCCACGACGCAAGTTGCCCGAAGTGCTCAACCAGGTCTACGAGATCGCCGAACGTCATCAACTGTTGGTGATGAACGTGTTCCATGCCGGTGACGGCAATCTGCACCCGCTGCTCGTGTTCGACAAGCGCGAGCCCGGGGTGATGGACCGGGTCCATGCCGCCGGCGAGGAGATCGTACGGGTCTCGGTTGCTGCCGGAGGAGTGCTCAGTGGCGAGCACGGGATCGGGCTCGAGAAGCGTGACTACATGCCGTTGATGTTCGCCCCGGCCGATCTCGCTGCGCAGGGTTCGATGCGGGCAGCGTTCGATCCGACCGGTCTCGCCAATCCGACCAAGGTGTTGCCGAGCCCGTCGGCTTGTGGCGATGCTCATCACGTCCCGGAGGGCGCGTGGATCTGAGTGCTTTCGCGACCGAGGTCGGCGGTCTCGATGCTGGGTTCGTGACCATCGCCGGAGTGGGCACGCGACGTGGCGCAGTCCCCGGCGTTCGAACCGTGTCGGCCCCGGCAGGAGTCGAGTGGATCCAGGCCGACGAAATGACCGTCTCGTGTGGTGCCGCGACGCTCGTCGCCGACCTCGACGCTGCGCTGGCTGAACACGGTCAGTGCATTGCCCTGCCGCGATCGGGCACCGTCGGCGGCGCGCTCGCAGTCGGACACAGCGATATCCGCCGACTGGGCTACGGCCACATGCGCGACGCATTGCTCGAGACTCACTACGTCTCGGCGATCGGTGAGATCGTCAAGGCCGGAGGGCCGACGGTCAAGAACGTTTCCGGGTTCGACCTGTGCCGACTGCTCGTTGGGTCGTTCGGCACGCTCGGCTTTCTCGGCTCGGTCATCTTGCGAACTCGCCCGCTGCCCGCCGCTTCGCAGTGGTTCGTCAGTACCGGCGATCCGTGGACGATCCTCGCCGATCTGTATCGGCCGGTGTCGGTGCTGTGGGACGGCGAATCCACGTGGGTCCTGCTCGAGGGCCACCCCGACGACATCGACGAGCAGTCTCGCCTCGCCCATCTCGAACCGACCATCGGCCCGCCCAAGCAACCGAGCGCCGCCCGCTGGTCGATGACGCCTTCGTCGCTCCGTTCGTTGACCGGTAGCGCCGGCTTCGTCGCTGAGATCGGGGTCGGGGTCGTGCACCACACCCAGCCTGCGCCGCGGCGCGTCGTATCGTCGGCGATCACTGCGCTCCATCAGCGAATGAAGCACGAGTTCGATCCCACCGGCCGGTTCAATCCCGGTGTCGATGTCCTGGCCGGCTGACCACGCGTGTTCGATCCGCTGCCGCTGGTCGACGAAATGCCGGGCGAACTCGAACAGCTCGTCGCCGCGGCCACACATGCCGCGAGCATCACGGCCTGGCACCGGATCGATGTCGACCCCGACGCATCGATCGACTGGGAGCGCGTCGGCGCGATGATCGCTTCAGTCCACCCGATCGACCCGACGACGGTCGACGCATCGGCTCGCGCCGGAATGCAGGCGGCACTCGCCGAACACGGCTGGTGGGTCGATCCCGGTCGTGACAGAGGCCATGCTGGATCGAGGTGTGGGACCCGGACGTGGCGGGAACAGCGCTCACCATGGCCAGATACACAACGACGATCCGCACCGAACGCTCGGTCGAGGACGCCTTCGACTATATGAGCGACATGCGCAATTTCACCTCGTGGGACCCAGGCACCAAACGAGCAGTTCAGAAGGTCGGCGACGGCCCCGGAATCGGGGCCGAGTACGAACTGACCGCGAAGGGTCCGGGCAGGGATCTCGTCCTGCCCTACTCGGTGATCGAGTTCACCCCACACTCCGGTTTCCTCGCCAGAGCCGAGACCAAGACCCTCACGTCGGACGACCGGATCTCGGTGCGCACCGACGGCGAAGCAACCTTGGTCACCTACGATGCCGACCTCCAACTGAAGGGATGGTTGAAGATCGCCGATCTCGGACTACGGCTCGTCTTCAAACGCATCGGTGACAAGGCGGCCGAGGGACTCGCCGAAGCACTCGACGGTCGAATCGTCAGCTGAACCGTTCGACGGAACGGCGCTGCAACGGCGTTTCCACCGCATGACCGTTGTAGTGGGTTCGCACGTAGCGCACGGCATCCACTGCGGGCAGGCCGTCAATCACGGCGAGGTAGGCGAGGGCGGTTCCAGTTCGGCCGAGACCGCCGCCACACGCCACCTCGACCCGATCGGCGGCAAGACGACCCCACGCTGCGCGCAGTGTCGCGGCGGCGCCGGAGCGATCCCTCGGCAGTCGAAAGTCGGGCCATTCGATCCAGACGCTCTCCCACGACGTCGTGGGAGGATTTCCACCGAGCAGGTACACCCCGAATGTCGGGGCCAGTCCATCCGCGGATCTCGGAGTCGCCAAGTGGCGCAAACCGCGTCCGCGTACGAGTCTGCCGGATGGCAGCGCGAGCACGCCAGGGGCTCCATCCGGCCACGGGGCGACACAATCGGAAGCCACCGTCACCGACCCGCCGACATCCGCAATGTCACATCACCCGACGGAGCAGCTTGTACTTCCAGCCCTTGTACGGCGGGTACATGATCGGAGGATCGGGGCGTACCGGCTTGGTCAAAATCGACTTGCGGTGGGTGAACGTGTCGAATCCGGCCTTGCCGTGGTAGGCACCCATCCCGCTCGCACCGACGCCGCCGAATGGCAGCTCGCCGACACCGACGTGCAGAACCGTGTGGTTGACACAAACCCCTCCGGCGCTTGTGCGGGCAATGGTGCGTTCGACTGCGTCGGCGTCGGAGCTGAAGATGTACAGCGCGAGGGGCTTGTCACGACCGTTGACGAAGGCGATTGCGTCGTCGAGCCCCTCCACCGCCAAGACCGGAAGGATCGGTCCGAAGATCTCTTCGGCCATGATCGGCGCATTCGGTTGGACGCCGGCCAGCACGGTCGGCGGAATGTATTTCGCAACCCGATCGCCGTGACCGCCGCAGATGATGGAGTCGAAGCCGCCACCGTCGAGCAGGCCCGTGATGCGATCCCAATGCTTGCTGTTGATGATCCGCCCGTAGTCGGAAGAGAGCTTCGGATCGTCACCGTAGAAATCGTGGACGGCCCGCAGTAAAGCGCCCATCAGTGCGTCCTCGACGGACGCGTCGACGAGCACATAGTCGGGCGCCACGCAGGTCTGGCCAGCATTGACGAACTTGCCCCAGGCGATCCGACGGGCAGCGACTTCGATGTCCGCGTCGGCGGTGACGATGGCCGGGCTCTTGCCGCCGAGCTCGAGCGTGACGGGCGTGAGGTGCTGCGCCGCAGCTGCCATCACGATTCGGCCAACGTTGCCGTTTCCGGTGTAGAAGATGTGGTCGAAGCGTTGGGCGAGCAGTTCGGTCGTCTCGTCGACCCCGCCGGTCACGACGGTGACGATCCGCTCGTCGAGGTACTGAGGGATCAGCTCGGCCATCACGCTCGATGTCGCGGCGGCCACCTCGGATGGCTTGAGGACCACGGTGTTGCCAGCTGCGATCGCGGCCACGAGCGGTGCCAGCAACAACTGGGCCGGGTAATTCCAAGGGGCGATGATCAGCACCACGCCGAGCGGCTCTGGCCGGATTTCGGCGGAACCCGGTTTGAACGTCAACCCGACCTTGACCTTGTCCGACGCGCACCACGAGTCGAGGTGCTTCAGCGCGTACTTGATCTCGGCGAGGACCAATCCGATCTCGGTCGCATAGGCCTCCATCGGAGCCTTGTTGAGATCGATCTCGAGCGCAGCCATGATCTTGTCCTCGTGCTCGGCCAACATCCGACGCAGCTGATCGAGCTGGATGCGGCGCGACTGAAGAGTGCGCAGCACGCCAGCATCGAAGGACTGACGGAGGTCGGCGACGATTGCGGGAATCGTCGAGGTCATGTGCTCATCTGCCATCGCCGCCGAGTCAACGGCTGCTTTGACATTGGAATCAACAGAGGAATCGTCGTTCGTTTCGACATTGGAATCGACAGCGGTCATGGGACAACCCTACGCCCGGTCAGTTCGGCTGGCAGATCGGACAGAAATAGCAGGCCCGTCCGGCGAGTTGGGCAATCTGGATCGGTGTGCCGCAGCGCAGACAGATGTCTCGGTGATAGACGTAGTTGGCGTCGCCACGGCGCACTCGGCCGCTCCTCGGAATCGACAATTCGGACGGATCGACCGTGATGATCCGGTTGTCCTTGACCCCCTTGCGCAGCATCGCCACGATTGTCGTCCACAGTGCCTGCAGTTCGACGGGGTCCGTGTCTCGACCGGCGCGGTGCGGATTGATCCCGTTGACGAACAAGGCTTCGGCGCGGTACACGTTGCCGACACCGGCGAGCACACTCTGATCGAGCAGGACGGCTCCGATCGCCTTTTTCGACTTCGCCATCTTCTCGATCGCGACGGCTGGCTTCGCGTCACGACGGAGCGGGTCAGGGCCCAGACGAGCAATGATTTCCTTCCGCTCGTCGGGTGTACCGATGCTGCAATCGGTCGGACCGGCAAGGTCGATCGTGGCCAAATCGGACTGCAATCGCATTCGCACCATACCGACCGGTGGGGAAGCGTCCGTACCCTTGGTAATGCGAAACTTGCCGAACAACCCGAGATGCACATGGCCGACGTCACCATTGTCCCAGTGGTAGAAGAGGTGCTTGCCGTACGCTTCGATCGAGTCGAGGATCTGCCCGTCGACGCGGGCCGCATCAGACTCGAAGCGACCCTGGGGAGAGCTCACCGCAACCGTCCGCC